>NZ_QREV01000039.1 GCF_003363715.1 Parabacteroides acidifaciens | reverse complement strand
CCCTAAATTTCCTTGGGATATTTGGAACGCCGTCCGTTTTATTTTCAAATATTCGATTCTCCGGGAGTTAAGGTTTAACACTTTGCTGGTGTTTCCCGTTTCCGGCAATCAAATTGCACGGTTTTTCAGACTGCCTACGCACCTCGCTCCATCTGTTGTCAGTAAAGAAGATTAAAACCGTGAAAAGAGTCAATTCAAAATCGATCAAGATTTCGGACGAAATAGAAAAATAGAAGGGACAGGGGGTTATTGTAAATTTAACTTGTTTTGTAGGATATGGCAGTCGGGGATATTGCCACTCTTGATTTCCTTCCCTTAACATTTGCGGTCATTTTAGTAAATCATAGAATGGCATTATGTAAACTGAGTTTTTATACATATATAATATTGTCTACTAATCAAGTTGAACAGATATTCTCAGGGGGGCACAATTATACTAAAATTATTGTATCTGTCAAAAACCGAGGGAAAAATATCATTTTTTCATGATTTTAAAGATAACAAAGGCGGATATTTGTGAAAATAAATATCGTTTAACCTAATAAAGTTTGGAGATTATGAGGAATCGAATTCTATTATTGCTATGTTTCCTATGCGTAGGATTGCAAGCATTTGCCCAGATTTCTATTTCAGGAAAGGTGGTTGATGCTGAAGGTTTGGAACTTCCGGGCGTAAATATCGCGGTTAAGGGTCAGACAATCGGTACGATGACAGGTGCTGATGGTACATTTATACTTCCGAATGTTCCGGGAGGTAGTAAGGCTGTTTTGGTATTTTCATTTGTCGGGTTTAAAACTCAAGAGGTGGAAGTCGGCAATCAAAAAATTATTAATGTGACACTTCTGGAAGACACAGAACAACTTGATGAGGTTGTCGTTGTCGGTTATGGTACTGCACGTAAACGAGATGTGTCCGGTGCCATTTCTAATGTAAGATTTTCGGATAGTGAAATTACTGCGTTACCGAACCCGAATGCAATTGCTGCATTGTCAAGTAAAGTAGCCGGTATGAAGTATGCTCCGACGAACAGCGCCGGAGGTGACAATATGGGATCTATGACCCTTCGTGGTAAAAATGCGATTCCTACTGCTGCAACGTCTGATAAACAGGGAGTCAATGCCCCGTTGCTTATTGTCGATGGCGTTATCTCTTTTGGTTCGATCAATGAAATCAACACAAATGATATTCAAAGTATCGATGTGTTGAAGGATGCCTCTGCTGCTGCTATCTACGGTTCTCGTGCCGCTAATGGTGTGATCATTATTACGACGAAGAGAGGGCAAAGTGAAAAGCCTGTTATTAATGTTAATACGAACTGGAGTTTTTCAGATTGGACCCGTCAACCCAAAATGGTTTCAAATGAGGAGAAATTCTTTAGAAATCGTTTCTACTCAAAGCAGGCAAGCGGTGACATTCCTGGAGATGCTGTTTGGTCTATGGATTACGACAAAGCACAGCTGCTGAATACGGTTGAATTGGATGCTTACAACGAAGGAATGTACACGGATTGGATTGATGAAGTATCGCGTGTCGGTGTTGCACAGAAGTATGATGTCAGTGTTTCCGGTAAATCGAAAGCTGTCAACTATTATATCTCCGGTGACTATTATCGCCAAGAAGGTATTATGAAAGGAAATGATTATGAAAAATACAACGTCCTTTCCAAATTGGATATTAAGGCAAAAGAATGGTTGACCTTTGGTTTAAAGGGGAATTTTTTGAGTACTAAGAGTTGGGGCGTTCCGGCTCGTATCCAGAATGCGACTTGGATGACTCCTTATTCTTATACGCATGCACGCCAGCCGGGGTATGAAGATTGGTATAACTCTCATCCTGATGGCAACGTAGTCAGTCCATTTTGGGGTACCGGTTCGGATGACTCGTATCTGTGGACGGATAGACAAGATCGCGGCTATAATGTTAACGGAGTCTTTTATACTCAGGTAGATTTCCCATTTTTGGAAGGGCTGTCTTATCGCATCACATTGAACGGTCAACGTAATACCGGTACACGTGATTTATTTAACGATCCCCGTATTTGGGTAAATACTGATAACACGGCTCAGATGGATGATCCTTCACAGTTCGGAGCAAATGCCGGAGGTTATTCTTATTCTTCCCGTTCAGCAACATGGAACGTTGATAATATCTTTACTTATACAAAGGATATTAAAAATCATCATATCGATGCGTTGTTTGGATATACACGTGAAGCCTATAATAACGAATACCATAGAACGGACTTTGAAAACTTCTCTGTCCCGACTATTCTGGGCGTCTACAAACAGGATCTGGCCGGTACTGTTCAAGTTAGACGTGAACGTACCAGCAGTTCTTCTATCGCTTATTTAGGCCGTATTAATTATAACTTTAATGGCAAATATTATGCAACTTTCAACTACCGTCGTGACGGTTATTCAGCATTTGCAGCAGGTCGTAAATGGGGTAACTTCTATGGTGCATCTGCCGCATGGGTTCTGAGTAATGAAAGCTTTATTAAAGATAATGCCAATTGGTTGGATTATTTGAAACTCCGTCTTTCTTGGGGACAGAATGGTAGTCGTTCCGTAGATCCGTATGCTACGGTAGCAAGCGTAAGTACGACTTACACTTGGTTTGGCGATACAAGCTCAGGTAGTGCATTTGGTATCTCTCCTGCTTCCCTTCCGAATAAAGCTTTGACATGGGCAACAGTGGAGAAATATAATTTAGGTCTTGATTTCAGCGTATTGAACGGCCGTTTGGATGGTAGCGTAGATGCCTATGTGGGTAAGACGACTGATATGTTGATGAAACGTTCTGTTCCTTATCCTACCGGTTTTCAGGAAGCCTTTGACAATGCCGGTAAAGTGACAAATAAAGGTATTGAGATTTCCTTGAATTCTGTGAATATCGATGGTGACGGTAAAGACAAACTCCGCTGGACTTCTAATCTGGTATTCGACCTTAATAGAAACACGGTTAAGAGTTTGTACGGCAAAGATTATAAAGGAGAAGAGGCTGATGATGTGGCTAATGCTGTTGCTTATGGCTTCGATTCCTATTATGCTCTTCAAATCGGACATGCAATCGGTTCTGCCTATGATCTGAAGAAGTTGGGCGTTTTCCAGAGCCAGGAAGAAATCAATAATTATGTAGATTCCAAAGGTAATATGATTCAGCCGAATGCTGTTCCGGGTGACTTGAAATTCGAAGATTACAATGGAGATGGCAAGATTACCGGAGATGACAGACATTGGATCGGAGATATGGATCCGTTGTTCACGGTTAATTTCGGTAATACGTTGAGCTGGAAGAACTTCTCTTTGTATTTCAATTTCCGTTGGATGCAGGGTAGCGATACTCATTTCTTAGGATTCGACCCTAATGCATTCGGTACAAGTATGGGCGGTGGTGCTCAGCTGGATGCAATTGAACCATGGACCGAGACGAACCATACAGACAAATATCCGCGTTACGGTTATGACAACTCGTTGAATTACTTGTATTGGAATAGTCGGTCATTCTTGAAGTTGAAAGACCTTGTGCTCTCTTATAATGTGGATCCAAGATTCTTGCAGAAGTTAGACATTTCTTCTTTGCGTGTTTACCTGTCTGGTACGGATCTCTTTACAATTACCGGATGGTCCGGACTTGATCCGGAAGACGGCGGTACGATTGCTTCCGGCGCTGCTTCAAGCCGTTATGGACGTAATGGTACTTATAGAACGTTCTCATTGGGTGTTAACTTATCATTCTAATAACATTATTAAAAAGGAGTAAATATGAAATTCAGTAAATATTTATTAGCTATGCTTGCCGGTGCCTCTCTTGCTGCGGGTTTCACCGGGTGCCAAAGTGAAGATAAATTCTTGACCGAACACTCTTATACTTTTAACGATCAGACGTTCTATACTTCTGAATCGGATATGGAGATGGGATTGAACTCGTGTTATCGGCAGATTCAGTCATTAATGATGGGACAGACTCACGGTGGGCACTCCTGGATGATTGAAGGCTTGGGGCTTGATACTTATGCGCCGACTAATGGTAATGGCGACTTTGGAAACTGGGCCAACTTGAATTCGAGTAATGGTTTTACCCGTCACTGGTATGATAATTTGTACACGTTGATTAACCGTGCAAATACGGTGATTGATATGATGGATGAGCGTACGAGCATTACTTATTCTTCAGAGACAAGGAAAGCAGAACTTCGTGCTACGGCTGTTTTCTTCAGAGGTTGGGCTTATCGTGTATTGGCAAGTATGTATGGAAATGTGCCTATTCTGGAACATCATGCTACAGAAATCCAAACCGGTTATGAACCGAGTAACCGCCAAGCTGTTTGGGAGTTTTGTAAGCAAGACTTTACGTATGCGGCACAAAATCTACCAATTAAAGTCGATAAACCCGGACAAATTGTTCGGGCTGCTGCCGACCATTATCTGGCAGAAATCAATCTGGCATTAGGTGACTTCAATGGTGCGGTAGAGGCTGCAACTCGCGTTCTTAATGGAACAGACGGTGATTATCATGTCATGACAACCCGTTTCGGTTCTCGTGCCAGTGAAGCGACCGATCGTTATGGTAATTCTTTGGCTGCTCCTGCTGGTGCATACTGGGACTTGTTCCGCGAAGGCGGTAACCAGAATTCTCCTGATAACAAAGAGGCTATCTGGGTATGCCAGTTTAATTATAATACGTATTCTACCGGTGGTGGTGGTGACGAATGGTGGCGTGTGCAAAGTTGTACGACTGAAGCCAACTGGTTGTGTAACACAGTTCGTATGAACAATACAAGACGTACCTTGGCCGACGGAACTCAGGTTTATTTATTTGGTGTAAATACTGCTTGTTTCGCAGACGGTGTCGTAGGTAGTGCCGTTTCTACAGTCCCGGATGCAAATGGACGCTATGAAGCCAATATTGCGCGTGACTCTATAGGAGGCAATGTCCCTTATATCGGAAATATTATGTATCCGACACGATATGTATATAATGGTTTGTGGGATAATTCCAAGCAGGGTAGCAGAGAAGATTTCCGTGGTTCCGAAACGATGATCCAGAAGAATTGGTACACTCCCGGAGGAACCCGTTGGTTGGAAGAAAAAGCTGCTGCTTATGCAAGAGCTGCCGCCGCAGTCGGTACACCGGACGAAGAAAATCTTCGAATCACGGCAAGTGATACAATCTCTATTTTCCCGCGTTTGTGGAAATTTACGGATGACAAGCATCCTAATGGGGATAATAGAGCTTACGATTGCGACTGGTATATGCTTCGTGTTGCTGAAACCTACCTTATCCGTGCCGAAGCTTATCTGGCATTGGGTGATAAGGGTAAAGCAGCCGATGATATCAACGTTTTGCGCGATCGTGCAAATGCACCGCTTTGCTCTGCTGCTGATATCAACATAGATTATATTCTGGATGAACGTACACGTGAGTTATTGGGTGAGGAACATCGTTGGGTTACATTAAACCGTCTGTCGGTTAACCCGAATGCGACTTATATCAGTGATTGCCACCCGATTCAGGATGAACAAACCGGTAATACGATGTATGATCGTGTTCGTAAATATGGTTTCGGATACGAAAACTTATCAGGATCTAACCAGGTACGTGAATGGAGTGAGGCTGAACAGAGGTATATCCCGAACTTTGCACCATACAACTATCAATATCCGATTCCTATTCAGGTTATTCAGTCTAATAGTGGCGTAGAATATCCACAAAATCACGGTTATTAATAGAATGTATTTTAATCATATGGGAAGGACGGTACTTATACCGTCCTTTCTTGTCATTTAATATAGTTCTTAAATTGTAATAGTATTAGGATCATGGGCTTCAGAAATAAAAATAGTGTACTTTTGGGAATAGGTTTTATATTATTCTTTGTATTAGGATGTTATATCAAAGAGACTCAGCAGTATGCTTTATTTTATCGGGAGCAACAACAGTTATTTTTGTTTGATTTGATTTATATAGGAGAGCTTTTTAGGCAACCCGGAGGCTTTGCTATTCTAATGGCCAGGTTTCTTGTCCAATTCTTCTACTCGCTTTGGTCGAGTATTGTTCTTACCACACTTCTTCTGGCTTTGATAACTTTATCCGTTTGGCTTATCCTTCGCAAGATAGGAGATTATTGGTATGCATTCCCGCTCTCTTTCATTCCCGGTTTGTTTTTTGCGGCATCACTGCTCGATAATAATTATCATTATGAGGGTGTAACGGCTTATCTTTTGATGCTGTTGTTTCTGTTCATATATAGTACGGTTTTTAAGCGAAATAAGCGTCTGAGGTTGGTTCTGGGTTGTATATTCACAATTGTTTTATTTTATCTGGCCGGGTCGGTGGCGCTTTTGTTTGCGATTAGTGCTTTTTTGTTTGATTGTCTGAAAAAGCGGGAGTGGGCTTTACTTTCTTCTTTATATGTGATATTTGCTTTTGCCATGGGTCTCGTCGCCGTACAAGGCGGTTGGTTGGGGATATATACTTATGCTTATACCCCGTTATGTTATTATGAGGCAACGGTTACAGCTCCGTTTGTCCATTATATCGGTTGGATAACATTACCGGCCTGTATGTTGATAACCGGGCTTGTCGGCTACTTTGCAGAAAGGAGCCGTTATTTGCAAACCGTGGTCTGCCTGGTTATTGTAATTACCGGATTCTGGTCTTTCTGGAAGAGTTATCATTTGAATATGAATGCAAATCTTGGCGCTTTTTATCAGTATGAATACTATACGGTAAATGAGGAATGGGATGAGTTGACAGCTGTCAGCGCAAAGAATATGCGGAATTATAATGGTGCAAATTATCTGAATTTCTCTTTAATACAAAAAGGAGTACTTGCGGAAAATTTATTCCTTTATCCGCAGTTTGGACCGGCTTCTCTTGTTTATATACCGAAAGATAAAACACCCGATGTGAGACTTGCCCATGTATTGTTTGCTATGGGAAATATGGGGGCTGCACAGAATGTTGCATTTAATGCCTGTCAGTCTTTGAACGGTTATAATCCGACCATGTTAAAAATGATATTGCAAATCGATTTGATGCGTGGCTCTTATGCTGTTGCATTGAAATATATAGAACTATTGGAAAAGACATTACATTACTCAGAATGGGCGACTTCACAAAGAAAGTTCTTGTTTAACGATGGACAGGTAGAGCAAGATCCCGTTTTAGGAACCGGAAGAAGGGATTTCCCGAATGAGGAAGCGTTTGTCCTGTTCGATTCGCCAATGGATGATTTGTATAAAATACTTGATACTAATCCAAGTGATGTAAAAGCTATGCAATACGCGATCTCTTACTTGTTGCTGGCAAAAGATATTAATCACACGAAGGAATTTATTGAAAAGTATTACGGAACACCCGGGCTGAAGTCATTACCCGTGCCAGCACAGGAAGCCTTGGTTTTCTTTTATGACTATTACCATACGTTGGATGAAGCTTATGCCGTGCAACATGGCATAACTAAAGAGCAATTGGCCGATTATCAGCGTGTGGATCTGGACTATTGTAAAAATCACGGAGTAACGCAAGAAACGTTTGACCGCTTTGCAATCTTTAAAGAGGCGTATGGGAAGGTTCGGCAGAGCCAATCTGCACAATCTTTGACTCAATATAAAAATACGTTTTGGCATTATTTACTTTTTGTACAAATATAATATGAAGAATATCTACAAATATATATGGGTGTTAAGTCTTGTGTTCTGTTGCATTACTTGTGGAAAGAATGATATAAAAATATCAAGAACAATAGACGAAGTTCCTGTAATATTCCCGGATTATAAGGATGTGACAGTCCCTTATAATATAGCGCCTCTGAATTTTTCCTATATGGGGAAAGAGGCGTGTCGCCTGATTGTAGCAGGAGTGGACGATGAGATGCAGATAGAAGGAGAGAATGGGCTTTTTTCTTTTTCCGGTTCTGCTTGGAAGAAACTGATGGAACGTAATAAAGGCGGGACGATTGAACTGGCGGTTGCTATTCAGACAGGAAATGAATGGGTCGGTTATAAATCTTTTTTCATACATGTCGCACCGGAGCCTATCGACGCTTATCTTTCATATCGCTTAATTCCTCCCGGATATGAAGGTTGGAAAGAAATGGGTCTTTATCAACGTAATTTGGAAAACTATACGCAAACAGCTATTTATGAGAACAAATTGACGAATGGTAATTGCGTGAATTGCCATTCTTATTGTAATCGGAATCCGGATAAAATGATGTTTCATGCAAGGGCGGAGTTCGGAGGTACGGTATTGATCCGGGACAAAGTTATCGAGAAGTTGAATACGAAAACAGATTCGACGATGAGTGCCTTGGTTTACCCCTATTGGCATCCATCGGGAGATTATATCGCATTTTCGGTCAATAAGACGAAGCAAAGTTTTTTTAATCACCATCCCAATCGTGTAGAGGTATATGATTTAGCCTCGGATGTTGTTGTCTATAATGTCCATACACATCAAATCACATACTCTCCACTGACTAAATCGAATCAGGCATTTGAGACTTTTCCTACGTTTTCGCCGGATGGGCGGAGTTTGTATTATTGTTCTGCTCATGCTGTCGACTCGATGCCGAAGAGTTATAAAAAAGTGAAATATAGTCTTTTGAGAATAGATTTCAATCCAGAGGATATGACTTTCGGAGATAAGGTGGATACTTTGTACAATGCCCCTTTAAATGGGAAAAGCGTATCGTTTCCACGCATATCGCCCGATGGAAAGTTCTTGGCATTTACGTTACATGAATTTGGTAACTTTTCCATTTGGCATAAAGATGCGGATTTATACATGGTTAATCTGCAGACAAAGCAAGTTTATCCTCTGTCCGAAGCTAATTCGGATGATGTGGATAGCTATCATTCCTGGAGTGAGAATAGCCGTTGGATGGTATTCAGCAGTAGAAGGACAAACGGATTATATACCAGGCCTTTTATTACTTATATTGATGAAAAAGGGAAAGCTCACAAACCATTTTTACTCCCTCAGGAAAATCCGTTGGTGTATTATAAGCAGTTGATGTTTTCATATAATATTCCGGAATTGATGGTGAAAAAGGTTGAGGTGAGTGAGCATGAGATCGCAAAAACGTTAAGATACTCGAAAGAGATAAATGTTACTGTGAAGTAATCAGTCTTCGGCATATATCTTTCCTTTTTGCCAAATTTTTAATTATAAATATCAAAAGCATAGGTAAAGTATATGTGAACATCAATATTTTTGTCCAACATGAAAGACACATGGGAACATGGATTAATCTTATTTTTGTAAATACCGTATTATGATGAACAGATATAAATTTTTCTTTTTGTGTGTTGGCCTGTTGTGTGGTATGCACCTGTCGGCCAAGGATTATTATGCGACAGACTTTGGTGTAAAAGCGGATGGTAGGACACTGAATACGAACTCCATCCAGAAAGGGATCGACTTTGTGAACGAACAGGGGGGAGGCCGTTTGGTTTTTACCACAGGCAACTACCTGACCGGGACGATCTACCTGAAATCGAATGTGACGCTTCATCTTGAGGAAGGGGCTACATTGTTAGGATCGACTAATCCCTGGGATTATGAAAAAGATTCGTATATTCGCTGGATGTCTATGATCTTTGCAGTCAAACAGCAGAATATCGGTATTACGGGAAAGGGGACGATTAACGGACGCGGTTTTCAGACTGCCAATAATATGGTGGACTATATCCAACGGGGCATCTATGAAGACCCGTTGAAATTGAGTCGACCGAATGAGACAAACCGTCCGCAGAACATCTACTTCCGCGAGTGCGAGAATGTGACAATCAAAGATATAACGCTAAGGGATCCGGCAAGTTGGAACCAGACGTACGACCAATGTAAGAACCTCTATGTCGACGGGATTCATGTCGACAGTAAATCCTATTGGAATAACGATGGGATCGATATAGTCGACTGTGACGGTGTCGTGCTGAAAAACTCCTTTATCGATGCGGCGGATGATGCACTTTGTTTCAAATCGCACGATGCGAACAGTATGTGCCAGAACGTGGTGGTGGAGAACTGCGTCGGTCGGTCGAGCGCCAGTGGTCTGAAGTTCGGAACGGTGTCCCGGGGCGGATTTCGCAATTTCAAGGTAAAAGATATCAAAATATACGATACCTATCGTTCGGCCATTACATTTGCGGCAGTCGATGGGGCTCTGATCGAGAATATCGAAGTAGACGGCGTACGTTCCATTCATACCGGCAATGTGATTTATCTCCGCATCGGCGACCGTTGGAGTGCCGGAAAGAGACCGGTCATGAAAAACATTACGATAAAGAACGTCTATGCCGAAATTCCTATGGATAAGCCGGATGCGGGTTATAACTATGAAGGTCCGATCGAAGACCTTCCCCGTAATATTTCTCCGGCCAGTATCGTCGGGCTGCCGGACTATAAGATTCAGAATGTGACGCTCCAGAATATAGAGATCGTTTCTCCCGGCGGTGGCAATCCCTACTACGCGTATCGTGGACTGACCCCGGCCGAGTTGGATAGCATTCCCGAAATGGTTACATCCTATCCGGAGTTTTCGCAGTTCAAGGAACTGCCTGCCTGGGGTTTCTATATCCGCCATGCGGAGGGCATCACTTTCGATAATGTGACATTTAAGGCTTTGAAGAAGGATTACCGTCCGGCAATTGTTACCGACGATGCGCAGGGGGTGACGTTTAAAGATGTCAGGTTCATAGAGCCGGAAAGTGAGGAAAAGCAACAGATATTCCCCTATAAATCAGAAGTGAAACAGACAGGATTAAAATAAAAGAACAGGATAACAAGATGAATAGAAATAAATTATTTGTAAGTGTGATCGGTTTGCTGGTTTTTGTGGCGAGCCTTTCGGCGAAAGATTATCAAGTCTCTATGTTCGGCATCAAGTCGGACGGAGTGACGCTTAACACTCGTTCCATTCAACGGGCCGTCGATTATATCAGTGGGCAGGGAGGTGGCCGGCTGGTCTTTTACGTTGGCCGTTACCTGACCGGTTCGATCGAGTTGAAATCGAATGTGACGATCCGTATTGAAGAAGGAGCGGCCTTAGTGGCTGTCCCGTCCGTATATGATTTTAAAGGGACTAACGGTTGTAATGCTCTGATCTATGCCAATAAGCAGAAGAATATCGGGATCGGCGGGAAAGGCATTATCGAAGGTCGTAACAAAGCGGTCAGAACCAGTATAGAAGAACAGTTGCAGAAAGGACATATCAAAGGGAATGTATCCGATTATGCCCCGGCCCTTATCTGTCTGGACGGTTGCGAGGATGTGAAGGTTGAACAAATCACGCTTCAGGATGCTTGCAATACGGCCGGGATTTATAAGGATTGCCGGAATGTGACAATCGACAAGGTGGTTGTAAACGCACAGACTTCGGAGAGCAATGCGGTCTCTATCTCCGGCTGCGACGGCATGAAGATGACTGATTGCTATTTTAATATGGTGGTGGAGCCGTTGCAAACAGCCGGTACATCCCGAAATCTAACATTTACTAATTGTCTTACACCGGACGGCAAAGCTGTTTCGACCGATAAATAAAAGGGAGGAAAAATATGCAAAGGAGATCTTTTATCAAGCAAAGTGTTTTGTGGACAGCCGGATGTGCGGTAGGTAGCCGCATGCCACTCTGGGGTGCTGTCAGTGGGACTGATGAAGCGACGGGCGCAACATTGCGTTCCGGCGAATTATATAAGTTGTTCCGTAATCCGCAATCCATCTATCGCCCGTTTGTCCGTTGGTGGTGGAACGGCGATAAGGTTGAGGCCGACGAGTTGAAGCGTGAGCTGCACTTATTGAAGGATGCCGGTATAGGCGGAGTGGAAATCAATCCGGTTAAGTTTCCGGGAAATGATACGGACGACCTGGGAAAGAAATCCCTGCACTGGTTGAGCGACGAATGGATCGACATGTTGCAGGTGACTTTCGATGAGGCAAAATCTCTTGATATGACTTGCGACCTGATTGTCGGTTCAGGATGGCCTTTCGGGGCGGAGTTTCTGACAGGAGACGAGCGGGCGGATGTGGTGGTGAACTATTCCGAGAAGCTCAGTGGCCCGATCGACTATGAGGTTTCCCGCGATGGTCTGTTCTGTGCGGCCGATCCGGCTATCAGTTCCCCTTTCTTGGGTAAGAAAATGGAGCTGGTTTCCCTGCAATTGGTTCCTGAACCTTTCGGCAGCCTTGACCAGGCGATCGATCTGATGAAGAATGAGGTGGACGGAACGTTCAAATTTAAAGTGCCCGATGGCAAGTATGTTCTTTTTGCCCTTGTCAAGATACGTGGTTTCCTTGAAGTGATCAATGGAGCTCCCGGTGCGACCGGTCCTGTGTTGAACCACTTCAATAAGCCGGCCGTGCAGAAATACTTGAATAATATGTCCGACAAGATACAGAACCGCTTAGGCCCGTTGTCCGGTAATATCCGCAGCCTTTTCACCGACAGTATGGAGCTGGAAGGCTCGAACTGGTCGTACGACATGGCGGAGGAATTCAAGAAACGCCGGGGGTATGACGTGCAGCCTTACCTGCCTTTCATCCTCTTTAAGATGGGTAGTATGGGGAATGTACTGACCTATGAACCGAAAGTCGAGTTTACTCCTGAACTCGACGATACGATCCAGCGCGTGCGGTACGACTTTGAATACACGAAAGCCGAACTGCTGCGTGAACGCTTTACGCAGACCTATCTGGACTGGTGCAAGAGCCTGAACGTGAAATCGCGTGCACAAGCTTACGGGCGTGGTTTCTTCCCGCTTGAAAGTAGCTTAGATTATGATATTCCCGAATGTGAATCGTGGACCATGACCTGGCTGCGCCACCGTCTGGGTGAAGAAATGTCGGAAGAAGATTACCGTCGGGGCCGTGCCTATACGATGGTCAATAAATATGTCTCCTCTGCCGCCCACCTGCGGGGGAAACGCCTGGTAAGCTGCGAAGAGATGACGAATACCTATACGGTCTTCAATATGACACTGGAACTGCTGAAGATCGGCGGTGACCAGACTGCTATCTCCGGTGTGACGCATTCTATCTTCCACGGCTTCAACTATTCTCCGAAAGAGGCGCCGTTCCCCGGATGGATACGTTACGGGGCTTATTACAATGAGAATAATAACTGGTGGCCCTACTTCAAATATTATACGGCTTATAAAGGACGTTTAGCTTCCGCCTTGCAGCATGGAACCATGTATGCGGATATTGCTATCCTGAATCCGATAGCCGATATGTGGAGCACGTTGGGTATGCAGAACGAACCGTTCCCCGCTACGACCAATGTGAAGTATAAGACGCTGGTATGGGAAGCGATCAGCAAGAACGGCAGTGGCTGCGATTACCTGTCCGAATCGATTATCCGGGATGCCGAGATGAAAGACGGATATCTGTGTTACGGGCCTCGTAAATATAAGACGCTTTTCCTGATCGAAGTAGAAAGCATGGAACCTGCAACAGCCCGCAAACTATACGACTTTGTGGCATGTGGTGGCCGTATCTTCTGCATCGAAGCCTATCCGCATAAGTCAGTCGGACTGCGGGACCATGACAAGCACGACAGGGAAGTACAGGAATATGTCGAAAAGATGAAACAGATGGACGGCCGTTTCGTGCTGCTCCATAAACCGGAGAAAGACTTTGTCGGCTGGTATCAGGGTGTGCAGAAAGAGTATGGCCTGGCTCCTTATCTGACAATCGAAAAGCCTGATCTTTATCTGATGCAAAACCGTTATCAGGGTGATAACAAGGAAGAAATATTCTTCTTTAGTTATGCTCATCGCTATGATTCCCACCAGACGCGCATCACTTTCAGCAACGAGATCGTGAAAGGTCGCCAGGGATGGGTATGGGATCTGGAAACGGGCGAGCGTTATCGTCTGCCGTTGGATGTGAACAATAGTTACTTGTTTGATTTTGGGCCTGCCGATTCTCTCCTGATCGTATTCGATAAGCAGAAAAGAGGGAATGACTATAAACCGCTACCTGTCTCCGGTACAGACTTGAAAGACTTCTCGTCCGACTGGGATGTCGAGTTCCGCCACAGCCGTGAGAATACGGTGCAGAATGCACATTTCGACAAACTGAAGGATTTGAAGGAAACGGACTATGTGGACTTCTGTGGAACGGTTGTTTATAAGAAGAAAATCAATGTTTCCTCGCCAGCCAGTATGACGCTAAATCTCGGATTGGTGCATGGCGTGTCGGAAGTATTCGTAAACGGGCAGAATTGTGGCGTCAAATGGTATGGTCGCCGTATTCATCCGATAGCCACCCAATTAAAACAGGGGGAAAATACAATTGAGATACATGTGGTAACTGTTATGGGTAATTATATGAAGACACTGACGGATAATAAGATTGCCCAGGCATGGACCAAGCGACAGGATGTTGTCCAGCCGGCGGGATTGGTCGGACCGGTCACTATGTATAGAGTTGAAAGTTGAAAATTAAAAGTTGAAAAATAACGAAGATATGAAGATATTGAAGAAGATCGTGATGATGTGCTTTTTGATCGGGGCTGTGGTTCCGGTTTGGGCAAAGGATTATCAGATGACCATGTTCGGGATTAAATCGGATGGGACTACCATGAACACCCGTTCCATACAGAAGGCGATTGATTTTATCTCTGAGAACGGAGGCGGACGACTGGTGTTTAGTGTCGGACGTTATCTGACCGGAAGTATCCACTTGAAGTCGAATGTGACCATTCATCTGGGAGAAGGGGCGGTGCTGGTCGGTTCCACTAATCCGTACGATTATGATATGGAGTTGAATGCCTGGTATGGTCTGATTCTGGCGAATAAACAGGATAATATCGGGATTACCGGCAAAGGCGTGATCGACGGACGAGGACGTGAGCTTGCTAATAATTACGTCAACCAGGTCTATTCCGGTGTCATTAATGACAAATTACAGTTGGGACGTGTCGCCAACCGTCCGAAATTAGTTTACTTCCGCGAGTGCAAGAACGTGGAGGTAAAAGGGATTACGCTGATGAATCCGGCTTTCTGGACGCAGACCTACGACCAGTGCGAGAATCTGCTGATCGATGGTATTACCGTCCACAGCCGCGCTTATTGGAACAATGACGGTATGGATATCGTCGATTGTAACGGCGCTTTGATCCAGAACTGCTATGTGGATGCTACCGACGACGCGATTTGTTTGAAGTCACATAGCGCTGACGCAATCTGCCAGAATATCGAGGTACGTAACAATACGGCTTGCTCCAGTGCGAGCGGTATCAAGTTCGGGACAGCTTCTACAGGCGGTTTTAAGAATATAAAGATTATCAATAATACGGTGTTTGATACGTTCCGTTCGGCTATAACGATCCAGGCGGTCGATGGTGGGCTGGTTGAAAATGTGATAGTGGATAGCCTGCGTTCCATCAATACGGGTAATCCTATTTACCTGGTTGTAGGGGAGCGCCGTGAGGGCCGTCGTAGCCGGATGGATAACGTACATATCTCGAATGTCTATGCGGAGGTCCCTGCCACAAAGCCGGATGCCGGATATGAGTATGAAGGACCGACGGAAGATAATCCCCGTAATATCTCTCCCTCCGGGATTGTCGGTTTGAAGGATAATAAGATAACCAATGTATCGATCGAGAATGTAGAGATCGTATATCCGGGTGGCGGTAATCCTTTGTATGCGAAGGTTGGTCTGGACGAGTTGGACAAAGTGCCTGAAATGCCGAAGGCTTATCCTGAGTTTTCCCAGCATAAAGAGTTACCTGCCTGGGGATTCTATGTACGCCATGCAGATGGGGTCACATTCAAAAATGTGAAGTTGACAGCCTTAAAGAAAGACTATCGTCCGGCTATCGTGTTGGATGATGTGAACAACGGCACATTTACAAAGATCAAGATAACGGAACCGTCTGCCGGGAAGAAAGAAAAGATCCATGCTTACAAATCGACGAATATAAAGAAATAAGAATCCTTTCCGCATATTCCGCACTATACACTATTTTGTACATGAAATATGCTGAATTATAGTTTGTTATATTGAAAAGTGCCTTATTGGGTTATGCGGAAAATTATGAAAAAAAGCGTACGTCTTTTCCCCGAAAGACGTACGCTTTTTATTTGAAAAACTTACGTTTATTTATCCCAAGATCTTATCCAACGTTTTCCGGCCGGGGTCAGAATAAAGATAAGATAGGCTAAGCCTAATCCGCCTAAAATGCTGTATAATAAAATTGCTGCACTCATTGTCATTATTTTTTATAAGTTATTAATGTAATAAAAGCACCAATGGCTATCACAGTAGCCGCTACTCCAGCTATATATATCACTGTTATTTTATCGGGAATCATATCCAGTGCCGCCGTGATAACAGCACCTCCGATAATCAACTTGGATATATCCAATAAATACCTTGCAACCTCTTTCGGGATGCTTATACTCTCTTCCTTAATCGGTAGCAGATGAAAATTTACATTCTGTCTTTTTCTCATAGCCAATGAATTTAGTTATATCAAGAACAAAGATAGGAAATATTTTATGAGCTTTCCTATCTTTAAATATTTTATTTAGGTCTATTTCAAATCAGAAGTATCCGTGTGTTTCTACATCCCCGTACTTTAGCGCGACTTCTACCCGTTTAACCGTAAACGCATCTTTGTCTTCAGATTGGAAACCGATGCTGTTATAACCCTGTTTGAGGACATTTGCAGGCAGAATGAAAGCATACTCCTTCTCGTCCCCCTCCAAGCCACGTTCTTTGTCGTAGAGGTGGGTATAAGACGGCATTTCTTTTTCGATTGTCTGTCCGTTGATTGTCAGCCGGCAGGTTGCCGGGCGGCTGGTGCGGATAAACAGGATTGCTTCCTCCGGATAGCCTTCTTCTACGGCATCGCCGATATAGATATTCACCTCTTTCCGTTCCTCCTTGTTGATTTTGAGAGGGAGGGGAGAGTCTGGCTTTATATTATACTGGACAACACCGTCCGATAAAGCATATACTTTGTTCCGGCCTTTCAATGTTTCCAGAGAACCTAATTCCTGGAGCAATTCGGGTATTCTGACACGGCAGACCTGTCCCCCGTCTTCCAAGTGCAGTTTTCCGTCATAATCGGAATAGTACTCGCCGAAATAGTAATTGAACAAATAAATGCCGTCTGCCCCCTGCGAGAGTATATGCGAGCACATGCCCCGGTGCATGCCATGCGACCAGAATTCTCTCGGACGATAGCCGCCGTCGTCAATGGAACTGTAGAATGGTATGTTCAGGTCGTCTCCCAACTCTTCCCGGAATTTGGCTACGGGCATTGCCGGATCTCCCCGCCAGTGGACACCCGTACTGATAAAATCCAGTAACCCTAAGCGGAGCCATTCGCGTATATCCAGACCCTTCATCATATTTTGTTCAACTGTCGGGGCCACACGCGCCGATAGCAGGATCTTTTTCCCCCTTTTGGCCGATACTTCGTCTACCTTTTTGCGGATATCTTTTACCAACTGGGTCATAAGCGGTGCGTTCTGCGGTCCCGTACCCGATTTGAAATAGACTATAAAACGCATGAAGTCCAGGTCGTAACCGTCTATCATGTCATACCTTTCGAGTTGTTCGGTGATAATCGCCAGCTTACGGTCGCGTACCTCCTTGATGGCAAAGTCCAGGGCACCTCCGCTGTTATAGCCTTGTGTCGTGTCGTTCAGCCAGTATTCGGGATGCTCGATCCAGAAGTCGGTGTACCAGATCGGGCAATGAGTGGTTGTGTCATTAAAGTGCAGGTCATTCATCCGGTAAGTGATAAAGGCTTCCATCCCCTTCTCTTTTGCCCGCGTAAGTGTGTGGGCAACGAGATCGGTCCCCTCTTTTTCCAGATTCAGGTGATTGCGGTAATACTTGCGGAACGAATTATATTGGGCGGTATCACAGCCACAATCCAGTGTGCCGTTCAGGTCGTCCCCCATTACATGCCCGTATTTGGAGCGTACATAGAAGAAGTCGCTTCCAGAGCACATCATGTAAGTCGTGACTTGCGAGTTTGCGACCATATCCACGCACGAATCCAGATCGGCCAGTGTCAGTGGACGCTGTTTGAACCAACGGTTCCCTAAAAGGTCGGAGCCATCATTGTTATGAATGATCCTGAACGTGCGTTCGGAAGTCTTTTGTACATTGGGTGCACAGGCAAAAAAAGCCTGTGCACATAAAAGGATTGAGAGATAGTTAATTATAAGTGATCTCATGGTGTGTTGTTTTTTTTTATTCTGCTGATGTTAACGAATAAGGCTTTTCCTCCTCCGTGAACAGCCTTTTCTTATTGGGGGTTGAGGTCATTTGGAAGACGAGTTCGCCACCGTTCATGATGTCCTGCTGGGTGATGTAAGCCTTTTTATAGGGCTTGCCGTTCAGGGTGACAGATTTGATATAGCGGTTCTTGTCGTTGACCTTGTCTGCTTTGATTACAAACGTTTTCCCGTTTTCCAGGTTTACTTTCATGTATGGAAGATAGGGAGTTCCGATTACATACTGGTCTGTTCCGGGGCATACCGGGTAGAAACCCATTGCCGAGAAGATATACCAGGCGGACATCTGACCGCAATCGTCGTTTCCGCACAAGCCGTCGATGTTGTTCCGGTACATACGGTTCATGATTTCACGAACCCAATATTGTGTTTTCCAGGGCTCGGAAGTCCAAGTATATAAGTAAGGAATGTGATGGCTGGGTTCGTTCCCGTGTACGTATGTGCCGAGCAAACCTTCGCGGGTGACATCTTCCGTCTGGGCAAAGAATTCATCCGGGAGATGCATGGTGAACAGGGAGTCCAGCTTGTTGATAAAGCTGCGGTTGCCACCCATCAGGCGGATCTGGTCGGACGGTGCCTGCGGTACATAGAACGAATAGTTCCAAGCATTTCCTTCGATAAAACCTTGTCCGTGGGTGCTCAACAGATCGATATCTTCTTTCCAGCTACCGTCTTTATAGCGGGGACAGGCAAAACCCAAGTCCGGTTTGAATACGTTCCGGTAGGAGAGGGCACGCTTCCGGTATGTCTCTGCCGTTTGCTTGTCTCCTGTCAAAAGGGCCGTGTGGTAGATCGTCCAGTCTTCATAGGCATTTTCCAACGTGATGGATGCCGATATCGGGGAATTATCAAAAGGCACATAACCCAATTGTTTGTACTCGTCCGTGTGGTCGTAGTAGGGAACGTTCGAACTGCTGATCATGGCTTTGACAGCTTCTTGCCTGTCGATCGGCAAACCTTTGGCAATGGCATCGGCAAGGACGGAAACGGAATGGTATCCGATCATGCACCAGTTCTCATTTCCCATATGCGACCAGACCGGTAGCAGATGATGCACACTTTGGTTATAATGGGCGAGCATCGATTTGACTATATCCGTACTGACATCCCGTTTGATGATGTTAAACAACGGATGCAAAGCCCGGTAAGTATCCCAGACCGAGAATACCGTATAGTTGGTGAATCCGTCAGCCTGGTGGATATTATGGTCGATTCCTCTGTACTTGCCGTCCACATCCATATAAACGGACGGGTTGATCATGGTATGGTATAACGAGGTGTAGAGCATTGTCAGCTGGTCGTTGCTTCCTTCTGCATCGATTACGGAAAGGGCCTTTTCCCATTTGCCGTTTGTCTCCCGGCGGATCGAATCGAACGATTTGCCGCTTGCTTCCGCCTGCAGGTTCTTCACGGCTCCATCTGTCCCGACAGCCGAAAGGGCAACCTTGATTTCGAGCGGGGCTGCGCCTTCCTTGAATTCAAAGTAAGAGACCACTTTACGACCGCCGATCTCAGGAAAGTTCTCGGCTGTGTTGAAACGGCGGAAACCTCCCGGATAATTGACCTTCTCCCGGTCCGTGTAGCCATAATGTGTAATCGGTTGTGAGAACGAAATCGCAAAATAGGTGTAGTTCACACGGCTCCATCCGTTGGTAATACGGTAACCGGTCAGCAACGTGTCGTTTTCGACCCGGAGGTTTGCCCACAGTACTTTGCCGTCGTAATTATAAATGCCATGATTGAGGTCGAGGATCAATTGCTTTTTCTGGTCGGCGGGGTAGGTATATTTGTGGATGCCGGTCCGCTCGGTCGCTGTCAGCTGGACTTTGATCCGGTCGTCGGCCAGGAATACTTCGTAATAGCCTGGACGGGATATTTCCGTGTTATGGCTGAAACGGGAACGATAGCCGCTATCCGGATTGTCGGCTGTGCCCGGATTTAGCTGTAATTTCCCGGTGAAAGGCATCAGGAGGATATCCCCCAGGTCGGAATGGCCTGTACCGCTGAAATGGGTATGGCTGAAACCAACAATGGAGCTATCCTTATGCTGGTATCCGGCACAATATTCGTAGGCACGGGGTTGATATACACCATCGATGTTGTGGGGAATGGTATCAGTGTCCGGACTAACCTGTACAATCCCAAAAGGGGCACAAGCGCCGGGAAATGTATGTCCCATTCCGTTTGTTCCGATGATTGGGTTTACCAAATCGGTCTTTTGCGCCATAACCGGTAAAGCCATGCACGCAAAGGCGAGAATCAGCGATTTCATTTGTTTTTGCATATGCTTGTTCTTCTTATTTCCAGAGATGTCCAAAAATAGGAAAAGTAACGGATATGCAAATGTGCTTTTTGTCGGATTTCTATAGATATTTGGCTAATATGGAGGGGCGTTTATAAAGCCTCTGCATATTTGACCAGCTCGAGAACCTGTTGCGGATCGTCGAAGTTCGTCTTTTGCGCTTTGATATATTTCTGTATTGTTTCTTGTTGCTCTTTCGGATATAGTTTGAGGAACTGCTTGCTTGTCTCAAATGCTTTTTCTTTTCCGTTTCTCTTTGTTGTGTACCGCTTTTGGACATCGGCAATGATGATTTTCTCCGTTTCGAGCTTGAATATATGTCCGGCTGATTGGATGCTGGAATAGGAATCGACGGAAGCTGTTTCCGAACGTCCTCCGTAGCCGACCTGTTTCCCTTGTGGGCGGGATCTTCCTCTATAGGTGACTGCCAGGTAAGGATCCTGGTTTAGATGTTCCTGTGCCAGCCCTTTTGGTGTTAACTGGAAGGTACGGTTGTCTATTTTCAGTACCCGTACCATCTCCGGTTCGGCAAAAAGCTTGACATTATTCTTATCGTTCTCGTCAATAAACATAAAAGCATTCCTTGCCAAGCTGTAGTTGAGTTTTACTTTGAACACCCTGCCATCCTTGTAATAGACCAGGCTTTGCTGGAAGTCTTTGAACAAATATTCCGATTCGCCTCCCTGGGCGTGTACGGACAACGTGAATACCATACTGAGTAAACAGGTTGATAATATGTATAGGACTGTTTTCATAATTCAATCTATTAAATTTAGAATTTCTGTGTCTTATCTTATGTCTCAATGAGTAATAAAACCGGATTGTCATCTTCTTTCACCCCTTCGATCTCTCCGACCAGGTCTTCTGCCGGGATGAACAAGGCGATACGGTTCCCGTTGGTGTATAGGGCAAAATCCTCGATTCGTATCTTTTTACCGGAAGGCAGTATGAAAGGAATGCCAACTCCCTCTTTTGTATTGAAGAACCGGGAGACGAGCCGATTGTCTGATTTGCTCCAGATCTCTTCGATCCCTTGTTTATCCCGGGCATAACAAATCAGATAGTATCCTGGTAAAGAGTGGATTCTCAATTGCAGGATGTAGGGGCTTCCCTGTTGTACCAGTTCTATGAATTTCTTTACTTCATCGGCTGGAATCGTATTTTTTCCTTTGCTCAGGATAAACTGCGGGATAAGTCCTTTGTCCGTTACGGAAAAGACACTGTCTGAGGTAGCATGGTTAACCAATAGTATATCCCGGTTATTGCACCGGCTTGTTTGTAATATAGTGGCTGCTTTTTCCCAAGTTGTCCATGAGGTGTCGAACGGACATAATCGTTGAAGAATGTTTAAGTTCTTATCTGTAATATATAACTGGTTAGGAGCTTCCGAAGTCCCCCGGCAGATTACATAATCCTCTTTGAACAGGAGGGGGTGGCTTATTTCAGATTCCGAAAAAGATATTTCTTTTATCAACTTTCCGTCAGTGTTGTAAAAAATCCATTTTTTGTTTCCATTGTCGAAAACCTGAATCAGCGAGTCTTGCGGACTGTAGTCGATACGTGAGAGATATACATATTCGCCAGGGCCGTTTCCGACATGGCGGAATGCTTTCAAGATAGTACCGTCTTTATCTATTTTGTAGATGGTCTGGGTTTGGAGGTCTGTTGCAATGTAGAAGTTATCACCCCAATAAATCAATTCCCTGGACATGCCCATTAAAGTACGGCTATTAGTCGAAATAGGGACGAGGCGGATGTTTTTAGCAAGGCTGTTCCATGTAAACGTATCCGGCATTTGCTTGTCGATAACACTTGCCAGATCCAATACCGGCAATTCGGTCTTGTCTTCTTTCTGCGGAGCGGGTTCGCTTTGCTCTTGTTGCTTACCTGAACAAGCCGGCAATAAGTAAAGAATAAGGAGATACAGTATATTCTTTGTCATATTACATTGTGTTATAATGTGCTCCGAAAGATACGTATTGTTTTGGATATAACAAAAAAAGCCGCCTCTTTTTACGGAGGCGGCTTTTAAAGTATATGGAATAAGTTTGTTATTACTTAACCAAAGATGCAAATTCGCTGTTAGTTGCATATTTAGCAAATTCCAGATCGATAGCAGCTTCTTTAGCCATAGATTTGTCGGCAGCGATAGCAGCTTTCAGGTTGCTGATAACACCGTTAGCATCGTTTGTACGAGCAGCTACGACAGCTTTCAGGTAAGAAGTTGTTGCGTCAGGTTTAGCAACTGCGTTCAAAGTCTGAGATGCTTTGCTGTAATCCTTTGTCAGGATCTGAGCCAGAGCAGCGTTGTTAGACTTAACTGAACCGAAAGAGTTGGCAGCCTTAGCCCATTCGCCCTGTTCCAGATACAGAACACCCAGAGCTTCGCCTAATTCAGCAACGCCTGATGCGCTACCGAACAACTGCTGAGCCTTAGCCTGGTCACCCTTAGTCAGAGCGATCAAACCTAAGTTCATGTTAGCTTCCGGATTAGCTTTTACTGAGTTTGATTTGTTGAACATCTGTTCTGCCTTAGCCAGGTCACCAGCGCGGAATGCCATCATACCTACGTTGTTCCAAGCACGGTAGCAGTTCGGATACAGTTCAGAAGCTTTTGTATAGATAGCCATCTTTTCAGCGTCGTTGTTAGTCAGAGTAGCAGCGTACAGAATTTCTTCGATGTTCAGTTCTTTAGGATTGCTCTTAGCCAAAGCACTGATTTCGTCGTCAGACTTACCGATGATTTCGATATTGGCAGTCAAACGAGAACGACGAAGTTGCGGCAGGATTGTTTCAGCCAGGTCAGAGTAAACAGCAGAGATGTTTTTGATTTCTTTTTCTCTTGTTTCAGGATCCTGGTACATAGAGAGAACTCTCAGTACGAGGTCTTTATCCTGCAGGTTGGAAGCCTGTACCAATTCTTTGAAACCTTCCCAGTCCTGAGCTGTGTAACGAGCGTCAACCGGAGCGTCAACTTTCATTTTCTTCAACTCTTTAGACAGATATTTGCTTGTGTTGCCTTCACGATTTTCAGCCAGACCAGTGTTCAACTTAACACCACCATCAGGAGAAGCGTAAGCAGAAATTTCGATTGCTACATTCTGGTTAGGAGCTTCGTCAGCATTCTTAACAAGTTCTTTCCATTCTTTGATAGCATCAGAGTTCAACTCTTGTGCACGCAGGTTAGCCTGCTGGATAAGGAACATGATGTTAGCATCGTGAGCTTCTTTGATGATACGCTGGAATTTGTCTGCTGCGATAGCTGCGTTAGCAGTAGCTGCATCAGCCAATTCGGAAGTAGCGATCACGCCTTCGCCGATTTTTACATCCGGCAATTTAACTGTTTTGTTCTTGATCTTTGCGTCGAAAGTCAGATACAATTCGGATTTCTTCATTTCCGGTTTGTAAGTGAAAGCAGATTTCATGGTTACGTTAGCACCTTCTTTCTGCGGGATAACTTGGTTGTTACCCTTTACTTTTTCACCTTGGTAAGTGTAAGATGTTCCCCATGCTTCACCACCGGCATAACGCAGAACCGGAGTTACGGTTACAGTTGCTTTCTTGTTGAACCATTTTGCAGGGAATGTGGCATTAATAGTCACAGGAACTTTGCCTCCGATGGCCTCAAGCGGCTGCGGTTCAGCTTTGATGTACTCTTCAGCTAACGGTTTCAACTTGTTAGAACAAGAAGAAAAAGTCAGAATTGCTGCCAATACAAGGAAAGGCAATAAATACTTTTTGTTCATAATTTGATGTAAGTTTAAAATGTTACTATGTTTATATATTCACTTTCAATCATTCCTTAGCCATCAAAGTGCAAAACTAAAGCATTTTTTTGTTATGAAGAGCAAAGAAGAAATAAAATCTTTCTAATTAATACTTATTAATGAATTATGAGGATCGTTTAGCGGTTTTAGTAACCTAAATATACGATAAATTGGGCTAAATGCGGTTGTTCGAGTAAAATCTCTTATGCAAATATACCTTTTGACCGCTCTGTTATGACTGCAATCTTTCTGCTATTCAGGCAGGGGTTATTGTCAAATTTTAATCAAAACAGCACCTTTTGAGTATAAAGTTTGTTATTATAAACAACTTTCGCAATGTACGCTCCGGCAGGGATGGAACCTATTTTCAGGGTTGTTTGTTGTCCGTCGAGCGGGTACTGTCTGACAGTCCTTCCGTCGAACGACACCAGGGCAAGCGAAGCATGGCTTACAGGCGTTGCAAAGTCGATACGGATTGTCCGGTGGTACTTGTCGGCAAACAGGATTACACCGCTTTCAGCCTTTATCCGCTCATTGGCTGTTCCCGTATTATTCGGGTCTAACCCTTCGCAGACAGGAGAGTCGAGTCCGATGGGATCGAGCCAGTATTTGAGCTGCCGGCTGCTGTCTTCCGGATCGGACCAGCTTTTTTGTATGGAGAAGAAATAGTCTTCGACCGGCTTCCCGCATTGCGATGCCCCTCCGGTCAGCCCTCCGATGAGAAGGTTGTCTCCGTCGAAGAGGGGAGAGCCCGACGAACCTCCGGCAGTACAGCCGGTCGCCCAACGGTTTACTTTCCAATGGGTATTCTCGTTAAATTCGGTAACGGGTATCTTATAGGTTGTAAGTTCCACGTCTCCCTCGACGAGATTCAACCGTTTCAGCGATCCGCCCGGATGGTGGATGCATACGTAAGGAGCTGCGCCTGCGTCCTGTGCATTCCAACCGGCATAGTAAGCCCGGTAGTCGGCAGGAGGCGTATCCAACAATTCCAGCAGCGTCATGTCGGTCTTTTCATTCACCGCCCGGAAATGGGCCGATGCCAAAGTCTGGTCGGTGCGCCCTGGCTCTACCGGATCGCATTGCGGGCTGTTGTAGTTGAAATAGCAGACGATGTTGCCGGCAACCTCCTCATAATCGGGGTTTTCTATACTGAACTGATTGTTCAGGCAATGAGACGCCGTGAGCAGGTAGGGCTTTCCATCGTTTGCCGTATTGTTGACGAGTGTGCCGGTGCACCCTATTGTCCCGTTGATGATCAGCAGGAGGACGCTGCGCTCGATATCATCGTACCGTGTTGTCGTATCCTGATAGCAGGCTACAGGCGGCATGCACCAATAGGAAGGCTGGTCGGGTATCGGTTCGGACACCCGGAAGTCGCGGTAGCCATGATTCACTTCGCCGACGATGAGTCTGCCGGGAAAAGCGGCATCGGCCGGTTCCTGATATTCGACGATCAGTTCGTCTCCCGTAATCGGGGCGACAGGCAATAATCCCAATTCGGAGTTATTCAGATGATTGAAAGAACCCAATACTTCCGTCTGGTCGCTGTTGTATAGAAACAGGCGGCTGCCTTCGGGCAAATGGTATTCGCTAAACATTATATTAATGGAAAGAGCGTTACGGGAACGGATTCCGAGCCTCCAGACTTTTGTGCCGTCAGGCAGGGTAAAGTGGACACCTGAATTATCTGGAGTATAATCTGTCATAAACTTATAGGCGAAACGATAGCCGCTGCGCAGGTCGGTCGCTTCGAGCGAATCGAGGCGGAGTTGTTCCGACAGGTCGAATTCCGGCATTTGTATGAACATCTCGTCCGTCTGGCTTTTTGTGGCAGAAAGAGGCAATGGCTGTCCGCCATGACTGATCTGTGCCTTGCCGGAAACACAAAGAAGCAGGCATAACCCGATGTAAATAATAGAATCCTTTATCATAATGGCACAAATATACGATTTTAAAGAAATAATATACTTATTTCAACTCCATTTTAAAATCGTATCTGATGTCTGCCTTTTGTGGTTTTTAGGCATAAGGGGATGTGTCAAAAGTCCCTTGTCCCCGCGCTTGATGCGGGGCCGCAAAAGAACAGACTTTATCAATCAGTTGTTTATACGGTCGGTTTTAATGCGATCCCGCGTCAAGCGCGGGAATAGGGCTATTTTGACACATCCCCTCCTAATGGAGGTATGCACTCGGCACCTCGCAAAGATTAAGACGGTCGTAATGGCGAACTTTAATTCTTTTTGCTCTTTTCCTGTTCGGCTGCCTGGTGGACACGGTCGGCTACATATTCGACTTTATTCAGGCCGGCATCTTTCAGGCTTTCGGCTTCGTCTTTCATTCTCGATGCAAATTTGTGCATATGTTCGTGCATGCAGTGGAATTTCCCGTCGTCTTCCATTTTGCGGAGTACATAACCTGTTACCACTCCGACTACCATACCGATTAATAAATCTTTCATACTGAATACATTTTAAATGATTACTATAATTTAGTTTCGTGCATTGAAAACAAGGGGCGAATCCGTATTGTTGCGGTTTTTAAAGTATTTATAAGTATTGCGGCATTGTTTAGGAAAAATATACGGCAACCCGTTTCTTTCCGCTGAAAGAGGGTTGCCGCATAAAAAGTTAGGAATAAGGTCCTGGTAAGTAACAAAGGTAGGGTTGCAATGTTACAAAGCTGTTACAATCGGTATACAGTAATATTAAAATCTTTTACTAAAACAGGGAACGAGTATTGTAGGATCATTTAAATGCTGTATTTTTGTGGGTATAACAATCAAACGATAAAGATAATTATGGCTCAGTACAAACGTATCCTGTTAAAGTTAAGCGGTGAGTCGCTTATGGGAGGAAAACAATATGGTATAGACGAAGTGCGTCTGAATGAATATGCGGCACAGATCAAGGAGATTGCCGAAATGGGTGTCCAGATCGGTATTGTGATCGGTGGCGGTAATATATTCCGGGGGCTGAGCGGGGCTTCCAAAGGCTTCGACCGGGTGAAAGGCGATCAGATGGGGATGCTGGCTACCGTCATCAATAGCTTGGCCTTGAGTTCTGCGCTCGTAGCCCAGGGGGTGAAGGCGAAAGTGCTGACGGCTATCCGCATGGAACCGATCGGCGAGTTCTACAATAAATGGCGGGCTATCGAGCTGCTGGAACAGGGCAATGTCGTGATCATGTCCGGCGGAACAGGCAACCCGTTCTTTACGACTGATACAGGCTCTTCCCTGCGCGGTATCGAGATCGAAGCGGACGTGATGTTGAAAGGAACCCGCGTCGACGGTATCTACACGGCCGATCCGGAGAAAGACCCGACGGCAACCAAGTTCTCCGACATCACCTATGACGAAATCTATACACGCGGTCTGAAGGTCATGGACCTGACAGCCACAACGATGTGCAAGGAAAATAACCTCCCGATCATCGTCTTCGACATGGACACCAACGGTAACCTGAAAAAGGTCATGAGCGGTGAGAACATTGGGACGTTGGTGCATAATTAAGAAATAATGAGCTATCTTGTTCCCGCGCTCCGACGCGGGATCGCAAAATAGCCTGCCACATCCTTAATCTTCATTTATAGGTTCAGGATAACGCCTGTTTCCTTGCGATCCCGCGTCGGAGCGCGGGAACGGGATAGTTCAGTTCTGCAAATACATGAAACACATCTATTACATAGCGCTCCTTCTCTCTTTACTCCTTTCTGCCTGTGGCGGGAAGGAAAAGACGTATGTGATAGGTATTTCGCAATGCATGACCGACGATGATTGGCGGCAAGCCATGATCCGGGAAGTAGGGATCGAGGCATCCAACTATGATAATCTGAAAGTCATTATTAAAGATGCCGACAGCAACAATGACCGCCAGATCGAACAGATACGCGAACTGATCAGGCAGAAGGTCGACGTCCTGGTCATCTCCCCCCTGGAATCAGCCCCGCTGACGGCTGTTGCCGAAGAGGCCTACCGCGCCGGTATTCCGACAATCATTACCGACCGGAAAGTCAACACCAGCCAATACACCACTTTTGTGGGAGCCAACAACTACGAATTAGGCGTTACCGCCGGGAAATATGCCGCCCGTTACCTGCCGCCCAATGCCACTATCCTCGAAATATGGGGTGCGAAAGGCTCTTCCCCGGCACAAGAGCGTCACAACGGTTTCCGGGATGCCCTCTCAGAGCGCAAGGACCTGACTTTCGTCCCGGTGGAAGGCGAATGGAAACAGGAGATAGCCGCCGGACACCTCCGGGAAACGACGTTTGACGGGCCGGTCGACTTTGTGTTTGCCCATAACGATGTCATGGCGATCGCCGCCCGCGAGTATTTCCTCTCGACAGACTCCGCCCAAGGGAAACGCCTGCCGGTTATCGGCATGGACGCCGTAGCCGAAGCCGGTTTGCAAGCAATAGCCGACGGACGTATCGACGCCTCTTTCCTCTATCCGACCGGAGGCGAACAGGTTGTACGTACCGCCATGCGGCTGATCAACGGCGAAACGGTCGACCCCTTTATCCCCTTGCATAGCGGCATCGTCGATAAGGAAGCCGCCCGTAGCCTCCTGCTGCAAACCGAACGGTTGCTGAATTACCAGCAGCGTATCGAGACACAGCGTACCCGTATGGACGAGCTGCTGAACCGTTTCCTCTTCCTCCGGAGCTCCGTCTGGGTGATTACGTTGTTGATGATCGGCTTTATCTCCCTGTCGGTCTATGTCTTTTATATCAACCGGAAGATACGGCTCGCCAACCGCGAACTGCGCGAGATAAACAAGAAAGAGGAGGAGCAGCGCCGCAAGCTGATCTCCCTCAATGCCGAGATAGAAGAGGTGACCGCCTCCAAGCTCCAGTTCTTCACGAACATCTCCCACGAGGTGCGTACGCCGCTCACCCTGATCCTGGGACCGCTGGACAAGTTGATCGGCCTGCTCCACGACTCGCCCTACCTGCCGGACCTCGAGCTGGTCCATAAGAATGCCGGTCGCCTGCTCCGGGTGATCAACCAGATACTCGACTTCCGCAAGGTCGAGAACAAGCAGGAGAAACTGAAGATACGCGAGACGGAGATCGTCTCCTTCACCGGCGAAGTAAAATCCTATTTCAACAGCATGGCGAAGGTACGCAACATCGACTACCTCTTTACCGCCGATACGAAAGAATGCCGTGTCTGGCTCGACCCCGATATGATCGAGAAGGTAATCGTCAACCTGCTCTCCAACGCCTTCAAGTTCACGCCGGAAGGAGGGCGCATCGCGGTGAAGCTCTCCGCCTCCGAAGCCTGGGTGACGATTGTCGTCGAAGATAACGGCTCCGGCATCCAGCCTGAAAACATCCCCTATCTGTTCAACCGTTTCTACTCCGAGAACAGCCGGACGGGGACGGGCATCGGCCTCCATCTGGTGAACGAATACATCCGGATGCACAACGGCCGGATAGACGTGGAGAGCATGCCCGGCAAAGGCAGCGCCTTCACCTTCAGCCTCCACCGCGACAAGACGCAGCTGAAAGGCGAATACATCACCGAGATACCCGTTTCACCCCTTGCCTACGACGCCTCCTGCCTCGACGATTCCGGACAGAAGGAGTTGCTTGCGAAAGAATATCCCTACACCGTCCTGGTTGTCGAGGACGATGACGAGGTCCGCACGTTCCTCTGCCAAGAACTGACGGCCAACTTCCGCTGCTTGACAGCCGCGAACGGGAAAGAGGCGTTGGAACTGCTGAACTCGGAAGAGATATCCCTTGTCTTGAGCGACGTCATGATGCCCGAAATGAATGGCTTCGAACTCTGCAAGGCTGTCAAGACAAACCTCGCCACCAGCCACATCCCGCTTATCCTCCTGACGGCGCTGACCGACGAACGCCAGCGTATGTACGGCATCTCCGGCGGTGCGGACGGCTATATACAGAAACCCTTCCGGATGGACTTCGTCAAGCTCCGCATCATCCGTATCCTCGAAGAACGCAAGAAGCTCCGCGAAACATTGCTGCAAAAGCTGCAAAGCAGCAACCTGTTGATGGGCGAGCCGGAGAAGGTCGAGAACATGGACGACTTCTTCCTGCGTAAGTTCCTGATCCAGATCGAACAGGTTTATGCCGACCCCGAATATAACATCGAACGGCTGAGCGACACGCTCGGACTCTCCCGCGGACATCTTCACCGGAAGATCAAAGACCTGACGGGTACGAGCCCCGTCGACTTCCTTCGCAACTACCGCTTGAAGAAAGCCGCCGTCCTGCTGAAACAGAGGCAATATAACGTAAGCGAAATCGCCTACCAGACCGGCTTTTCCTCCTCCGCCTATTTCGCCAAATGCTTCAAGGCGGCCTATAACGTGACGCCTACCGAATACCAGGGGAATTAATCGGATGCGATTGCTTATAAGTAATCGCACCCGATTACTGGTAAGGACACATACCCGATTACTTATAACTAATCGTACCCGATTGCTTAGAACCACAGGTACCCTATTGCTTAGAACCAATACGACTGATTGCTTAGAACCATATGTACCCTATTGCTTAGAAGCAATACGGCCTATTACATTTGTCACATAAACAGGACGGATTTGACAAGACCCGAAACTTTTTTATGGGATGAGACATTTGTCATACTTCCTGCTTCATTTGTTATCGCCCGCCTGTCCGGAGTACCCTACTTTTGCCTCCGTAAAAACGCATTGCCACGAAAACATTTTAAAACAATCTATATGAAAACTGTTGCCATGAAAAGGTATTTTATCGCGTCCCTTGCCGGCTGTTTCCTTACATCTGCTCTTTATGCACAAGAAGCTGTAAAGGATACGATCCCTTCCGGTAGCGAAAAGAAGGGGGAGACGAACAGCCGTAACGTCATGCTGAACGCAGCAAGTGCAAATGGTCCCCGCGAGATCTCGATCGGCCTGCCCGGCGGAGATGTCAACGTACTCGAGAACGGCCTTCCGGTCGTCTATAATTCGAATCCCCATAACGTAAACACGCATTGGCGCGGCGACGGCAGCCTCTCGCATATCGGACTGATGAAGATATCCGAGACAGCCATCACGACCGGTAACATCGGCTATGCCGTCAACTCGTTCACCCAACTGGGGCTCGACGGGAAGAAAGCCTTCAACGGCACGCTGAACTACAACACCAACCATTTCGGCCGGCAGCAGTTCGACCTGAACCTGAACGGAGGATTGGGGAAAGGCTGGTTCTACAGCGGAAGCATCTACCAGAATTTCGACCCGGGCTCGTTCAAGCTGCGCTTCGCCCAGTATCAGGACCGGACGGAAATCTATAAGTTCGCCCTGAGCAAGCTTTACAACGAAGGGCGCGGACAGTTCTCCGTCATCTATCATTACAGTAACAGTCATTGGCTATCCAACGCGACCACCGGCGCTCCCTTCATCTATGTCGGCGACGGAAGCGTGAAAGAGATTCCCGGCTTCAGCCTCGGAACATCTTCTTACCTGCCCAATGTCGGAACAATCCCTTACCTGGATATCCGGACGGGAAAAGTCGGGACCGTCAACCTCTATGATGCGACCGCCAGCCGGGGCAACCAGGTGACGCTCCTTCATTCCTACAAATGGGATAACGGGCTGGAATGGAAGGTCAATATGAAGTACGACCACTCGCAAGGCTCATACCTCTACCAGACGCCGATGGACATGAAAGAACAGGATGCCTCCGCCGGCTATCAGACCCGGCAGGCGGACGGCGCGTTCCAGCCTTACAGCGGATACGTGCAGAGCCGTATGTCCTGCTTCAACCGGGGCAAGGTAGACGAGGTGTTCTTCACAACCGAACTGTCGCGTAAGTACGGCAACCAGACCTGGCGCGTCGGGCTGAACGAATGGTATTACGATGTGGACTATGCCTCCAACACGACGATGTACGACCACACGGTCGAGGCGTACCCGCAGATGCTCTATAACACAGGCTCCGACAAGGTGCACTATTACGGCGATACGCCCTATTATAACTTCAACCAGAACGCCTCCGAATATTATAAGGGGCATGAAAACAAACTGGCGCTTTATGCCACGCACGACTGGGATATCACGGACAAGCTGAACGCCTATTACGGCGCTCGCCTCGAATACCAGCGCCTGGAAGGGGAGAACCTCGCCGTCTACAATGCCGACGGGAATGCGGTTGGACGTTTCAACAATTACCATATCGGCGCTGTCGCTGCCGACGGGACGGTGATCGCACCGCGCAACTTCAGCTACGACTGGCTGAACACGGCCCTGACCGCCGCCCTGACCTATAAGATGACCGGGCAGTTCGGCCTGACCGGTGACTTCACCTATATCACACAGCGTCCGAACCTGTCGAATTTCTCTCCGGCGGATATGCCGAATGTAGATAAAATAACCGTACCTTTAGGACGTGCCGGACTGTATTATAACACGGATTGGGTGAGCCTGACTTCCCTGTTCTCCTACATTGCGAAGACAAACAACAACTCGACGTTGAACCTGATTAATCCGAACGACCCGACAGGCAAGGACATCAAGGCGGCTCCGCTGAGTTACGACATCAAGACGATGGGATGGACGACGGATGCGGTCTTTAAGCCGTTCAAGGGTTTCGACTTCCACTTCCTGTTCACCTACCAGGTCCCGAAGTACAAGAAGTATGAGACAGGCGTCACATTTCCCGACGGAAGCGTCTCCAGCATCAATGCGACAGGCAATATCGTGGCCGAAATACCGAAGGTCCTGATTGAACTCGACCCGAGCTATATGATTACGAAAGATTTGAAAGTCTGGGCAAGTTTCCGTTACTTTAGCAAGACGTATGCCAACATCAACGATGCCTATTACTTCAACGGACGGTGGGAAACCTTCGGCGGACTGAACTGGCAGGTAAACAAGCATCTGGCGTTGAGCGGAACGGTCATCAACTTCCTGAACCAGACCGGTGCGAAGGGCAGCATCTCCGGCGCCGAACTGGTCGAGAAGAAAGATGCCGACAAGTACAACGGGGCATGGATGGCAGGCAGCTATATCCGCCCGTTCACAGTGGAGTTCAGTGCAACAATTACTTTTTAACAATAAAGACTATTACATAATATGAAAGCATCGATTTCAAACATCAGCAAGAGCCTCGTCATGAGTGCGGCCGTTTCGTTCGGTCTGGTATCCTGCCAGCCGTCCGGCAAGAGTGAGTTTAAACTGGAACAGCAGGGCGACACCCTGACGCTTGTCCACATCACGAATCCGACCAAATACCTCCTGCTTCCGGTCGAGGAGAAGACACTGGAAGGACAAGTCTGCCTCGTGACTGGCGATGCCGCCGATACGGATATGGATGTCCGCCTGGCAAAGCAGCGTGTCGACTATTTCGTGCCGTTCGAATTGCCTGCGGGCGCAAAGAAAGCGCTTGTACGCATTCGCAAGACACCGAAGGACGCCGTTTGCTGGAGCCGGATTCAGTTGTCCGATACGTTCGACACTACAAACCGCGACAAGTTCCGCCCCCTCTATCACCATACGCCGCTTTACGGCTGGATGAACGACGCCAACGGGCTGGTGTATAAAGACGGCGAATATCATCTCTACTTCCAATACAATCCTTACGGTTCCGTATGGGGCAATATGCACTGGGGGCATTCCGTCAGTCGCGACCTTGTTCATTGGGAACATCTTCCGGTTGCCTTGGCGCGCGACACGATGGGACATATCTTCTCCGGCAGCTCGGTGGTCGACCTGGCGAATACGGCAGGATATGGCGACGGCACGATCGTCTCTTTCTACACCTCCGCCAGCGACCGCAACGGACAGATCGAATGTATGGCGTATAGCAAAGACAACGGCCGCACATTCACCAAGTATGAAAAGAACCCGGTCCTGACCCCGTTCGACGGGCTGAAGGATTTCCGTGACCCGAAAGTCTTCTGGTACGAACCCCAGCAGAAGTGGGTGATGATTGTATCCGCCGATAAGGAGATGCGTTTCTTCTCCTCCAAAGACCTGAAGGATTGGACCTACATGAGCGCTTTCGGCAAAGGTTACGGCATGCAGCCGAGCCAGTTCGAATGTCCGGATATGGTGCAGCTCGCCGTCGATGGCGACGGGAATCATAAGAAGTGGGCGCTGATCGTCAATATCAATCCCGGTTGCCTGTTCGGCGGTTCCGCCACACAATATTTTATAGGAGACTTCGACGGCACGAACTTCACTTGCGACACGAAACCCGAAGTCGTCAAATGGATGGACTGGGGCAAAGACCACTACGCAACCGTTTGTTTCTCGAACACCGGCGAACGTGTGATTGCCGTGCCCTGGATGAGCAACTGGCAGTACGCCAATATCATCCCGACCCAGCAATACCGCAGTGCCAACGCCCTGCCCCGCGAACTGACGATGTATTCCGAAGGAAAAGATATCTATATGGCCGTCAACCCGGTAAAAGAGCTGGAGGCTTTGCGGAAGGAAACGAAAGAAATACCCGCCTTCACGGTCGATAACGGAAAGGAATTTACTATCGAAACCCTGTTTGACGGAGGCGACGGCGCTTTCGAGATGAACATAGACCTGACGACCAATGCCGACTGTTCCGGCTTCAAACTGATGAACAGCAAAGGCGAATATATCGATATCTATTTAGACATGAAGGACGGCAAGCTGGTGATGGACCGCGTACACAGCGGAATAGTCGACTTCGGCAAGAACGCCATCCCGCACGAGAAGGAAGCGCATGACAACCGCGTGAAGAACTCCATCAACTATGTGGACGACTTCGCCCTCGCCACCTGGGGTCCGCTTTCCAAAGACAAGCAACATCGGTTGCAGCTGTTCGTCGATAAATGCTCCATCGAAATCTTCCTGGATGGCGGAAAGGTCGCCATGACAAACCTCGTATTCCCGAATGAACCGTACAACAGTCTGTCTTTTTACAGCCGGAACGGTTCGACAAAGGTCAACGCTTGCAAGCTGTACGCATTAGGCTTGTAGGAAAGGGAAACTGCAAAAAGTTTCACTCCAAGAAAAAGGTGAAACTTTTGTTCCAAATATTCTCGGGCGTGAAACTTTAGTTTCATCGGCATGGAACTTTTGTTCCGTCGTGGAGAAACTTTTGTTTCCCCGGCATGAAACTTTTAAGAACAAGCTATGTTTATGAAGAGATACTTAAAGGAATAATTATATTTATAACAATAAAATCAATATATCATGGAAAATAAGAAACCAGTAGTTGTCGGCATCGGGGAACTCCTGTGGGATGTTTTGCCCACCGGGAAGCGTGCCGGAGGTGCTCCAATCAATTTTGTATATCATGCCACCCGGTTGGGAGCGGAAGGATATGCGATCAGTGCGGTCGGAAACGACGTGTTCGGGGCGGAAATAGTTCAGGAATTAGACAAGAACGGCATCTGCCATTCGTTGGGAACGGTCGAATATCCTACTGGAAACGTAATGGTGGAGCTGAAAGACGGCATTCCCACCTACACGATCATTGAAGGTGTCGCCTGGGATCACATCCCTTTGACGCAGGAGGCGATAGAGTTAGTGAAGAAAGCGGATGCGGTTTGTTATGGGACGTTGGCTTTGCGTGCGCAAGGTTCGAGGGAGACGATTCTTACCCTCTTGTCGTATGCCCGCGAAGATGCGTTGCGCTTTTTCGATATCAATATCCGCCAGTCTTATTATTCAAAGGATCTGATCGAGACGTTGCTGCACAAGGCCAATGTGTTTAAGGTAAACGATGAGGAACTGGTCTTGCTGCGCGGAATGTGCGACCTGGATGGTTCGGACGAGGAAGTCTGCCGCCAGATGCTCCGGAAATATAACCTGAAATATGTAATCCTGACTGCCGGATCGGCATTCAGTTCGATCTATTCGCCCGACGAACAGTCGACTATCCTCACTCCAAAGGTGGAAGTCGCCGATACGGTGGGAGCGGGTGACTCCTTCTCCGGTGCATTCGTTTATTCCATATTAACCGGCAAATCCTTGCACGAAGCCCATCAGATCGCTGTCGAGACGGCGGCTTTCGTTTGTACGAAAGAGGGTGCATGGCCAGCCTATCCAAATAAGAACTGACATGAAAGAGAAGAGTTTATATCTGAAGTTAATCCCGGTGATGCTTGTGTTCTTCACGATGGGATTTGTGGATTTGGTGGGGATTGCTTCCAACTATGTGAAGCTGGATTTGGGGCTGACTGACTCGGAAGCCAATATCTTTCCTTCCTTAGTGTTCTTCTGGTTCCTGATCTTCTCCGTTCCGACAGGGATGCTGATGAATAAGATCGGGCGTAAAAAGACGGTTATGCTGAGTCTGATTGTTACTTTCGTGTCGTTGTTGATCCCTTGTTTCGGAGATGGCTATGTGGTGATGTTGGCATCCTTCTCCCTGTTGGGAATCGGGAATGCGTTGATGCAGACTTCCCTGAATCCGCTTTTGTCGAATATTATCACCGGGGATAAGTTGGCGAGCAGCCTGACCTTCGGGCAGTTTGTCAAGGCGATCGCCTCTTTCCTGGCCCCTTATATTGCGATGTGGGGGGCGACGCAGGCTATTCCTTCGTTAGGAATGGGATGGCGTGTGCTTTTCCCGGTCTATATGGTGGTTGCCGTGATTGCGATTTTCCTGTTGGGTGCGACGCATATTAAGGAAGAGGCGCTGGAAGGGAAGCCGTCTACTTTTGCCGAATGTATAGCCTTGTTAGGTAATCCGTTCATCTTGCTGATGTTCATCGGTATCATGTGCCATGTCGGGATCGATGTCGGTACGAATACGACGGCGCCGAAGATTCTGATGGAGCGGTTGGGAATGGATATACACGCGGCGTCGTTTGCCACCAGCCTGTACTTTATCTTCCGTACGATCGGTTGCCTGACCGGTTCGCTGATCCTGGCGCACTGGTCGCCTAAGAAGTTCTTTGTTGTCAGTGTCGTGCTGATGGTTGCGTCGATGGCGGGATTCCTGTTGTTCGATTCCAAAGTCCTGTTGTACGTCAGCATTGCTTTGGTCGGTTACGGCAACTCGAATGTGTTCTCCATTCTGTTCTCGCAGGCGTTGCTTTCGATGCCGCAGCGACAGAACGAAGTCTCCGGGCTGATGATCATGGGCTTGTTCGGCGGAACGGTCTTCCCGTTGCTGATGGGGGTTGCCTCCGATGCGCTCCATTCGCAGACGGGCGCCCTGTTGGTTCTGGCTGTAGGAGTGCTTTATCTGCTTCTTCTGTTTCCGAAGTTGAGGGAACAGCATTGATAAGGCTGTTTTTTTGATAGATACGGCGCAAACTCTTTGCTGAATAAGAAAACTTTACTACTTTTGTTTATCCAAAAAACAGAAAACAAAAATATACAATCACTTATGGCAGATATAAAAGAGTATGTAAAGGCGGCAGAAGAGAAGATGACGTTTGCAATCGAGTATCTCGACGAGCAGTTGTCTCATATCCGTGCCGGTAAGGCAAATCCGAAGATTTTGGATTGCGTGAGAGTTATGTATTACGGTGCTCCTGTTCCTCTGACAAATGTAGCTACCGTAACGATTCCGGATGCAAGGACGATCATGATCACTCCCTGGGAGAAGAAGATCATCAAAGACATTGAGAAAGGAATCATGGATTCTGATGTCGGCATCACGCCTGAAAACAATGGCGAAGTGATTCGTTTAGGTATTCCTCCTTTGACGGAAGAACGTCGCCGCCAGCTGGCTAAACAGTCCAAGCAGGAAGCCGAAGCTGCCAAGATCAGCGTCCGTAACGCCCGTCGCGATGCAATCGAACAGTTGAAGAAGAGCATCAAGACCGATGGTACTCCCGAAGATGTAGAAAAAGATGCAGAAGCGGAAGTGCAGAAGATCCATGACAAATATATCAAGAAAGTAGATGAACTCTACGCAGCTAAAGAAAAAGAAATAATGACCGTATAGTAATAGCATGAGAGGATTGGTTGTTAAGAATACCGGTAGCTGGTATACCGTTCGCACCGATGACGGCCGCGATGTTGAAAGTAAGATCAAGGGGAATTTCCGTCTCAAAGATATTCGAACAACCAATCCTGTCGCGGTCGGAGACCGGGTCGATATCGACATTAATCCGGAAGGGACCGCTTTCATTACCGAGATCGAGGACCGGAAGAATTACATCATCCGCCGTGCCTCCAACCTTTCCAAGCAGTCACATATCATTGCCGCCAATGTGGACCAGGCCATGCTGATCGTGACTGTCAACTATCCGATTACCACCACTGTCTTTATCGACCGTTTTCTGGCGACCGCCGAGGCTTACCGTGTTCCTGTAAAACTGGTGTTCAACAAGATAGACCGTTACAATGCCGAGGATATGGAGTTGCTGGATGCGTTGACTAATCTTTATACGACGATCGGGTATCCCTGCTCGAATCTTTGTGCCCGTTCGGAAGAAGGACTGGACGCGCTGAAAGCCGATCTGCAAGGCAAGATAACCCTTCTGTCCGGCCATTCCGGTGTAGGGAAATCAACGATTATCAACAAATTAGTGCCGGGCGTTAACCTTCGTACCGGCGATATCTCCGAATATCATAACAAGGGAATGCATACGACGACTTTCTCCGAGATGATCCCGTTGCCCGACGGCGGTTATCTGATCGACACGCCGGGTATTAAAGGCTTCGGGACGATCGAGATGGAAGGTGCTGAAATCGCCCATTACTTCCCCGAGATATTCAAATTCTCCGCCGACTGCAAATTCAATAACTGTTCCCACCGCCACGAACCGGGTTGTGCCGTGCTGCGTGCCGTGGAAGACCATTATATCAGCGAATCGCGCTACAAGAGTTACCTGAGCATCCTGGATGATAAACAGGAAAGCAAATACAGGGAAGAATATTGATCGGCTTTATACCGCCGGCAAGCTCATACCTGTGATCTTCCTGTACAAATCGAGGGCGTAAACGTCCGTCATACCTGAAATATAATCGAGTACACACTGCACTTTGCCGTAGACGGTGGGTGCGTTCGTGTTGTATTGTTCCGGGATGCGCTGGAGCAGGAGTTTACTGTAGGCGTGGTCCTGGTTCATGACGGCTTCTGTCAGGGTGTCGATCAGGTGGCTGAAGATGTGGTAACCGGCCAGTTCGATGTCTAACACTTCTTTAGCGCGGTATATCTTTTTATAGGCGGTGTCCGAACAGGTCTGATAGGCTTTCTTCGCCTGGTCGCAGATGTTGTCGATAAGCGGCGTGTTATAGGTCCCTTTCAGGATATCCTCTTCGTTTTCCAGGAAGATGCGGGAACATTCGTCGACCAGCAGTCCGATGATGCAGGAGCGGAGATAGGCGATCTGCTCGTTTGTATCGTCCACCATCTTCATGACGCGGGTGATATGATCGAGCCGCTCGCTTTCGAAGAAGTTCAGGAGCAGGTTGATGGCCTCTTCTGTTGTCAGGATATGCAGTTTGCAGGCATCCTCGATATCCATGATCTGGTAGCAGATATCGTCGGCCGCTTCCACCAGGTAGACAAGCGGGTAGCGGACGAATTTATTGGCGTCTTCCGGGTTCCGGCAAATGCCTAATTCGGCGGCAATGCGCAGATAGGCATCTTCCTCCGACTGGAAGAAACCGAACTTGCCTTTCTTCCCGGCATAGACAGAAGAATAGGGATATTTGATGATGGAAGCAAGCGTGCTGTAGGTAAGGGCGAAACCGCCCTTGCGGCGTCCGATGAACTGGTGGGTGAGCAGGCGCATGGCATTGGCGTTGCCTTCGAAGTGGAGGAAGTCGTCGTAACGCCCGCCCTCTTCAAGTATCTGTTCCTTTAATTTCCGTCCGTTTCCCTCGGAGAAGTAAGCCGAGATCGCCCGTTCGCCGGAGTGTCCGAACGGCGGATTACCCATGTCGTGCGCCAGGCAGGCGGCAGAAACGATGGAGCCTATTTCCGGGAAGTTGACGCTCCCGTCGGGGTATTTCTGCATCAGCCCTTTGGCTACATTGTTGCCTAAAGAGCGACCAACGCAGGACACCTCAAGACTATGCGTCAGACGGTTGTGCACGAAGATACTGCCCGGTAGCGGGAAGACCTGCGTCTTGTTCTGCAAGCGGCGGAAAGGGGAGGAGAAGATCAGGCGGTCGTAATCCCGCTGAAAGTCGGTACGTTCGTGTTTGCGTTCGTGATATTCCTCCATGCCGAAGCGTTTGCCGGAGAGTAATTGGTTCCAGTTCATCTTGTTTTGTTGCTTAATAGATTAATTCCCCTTTTCCCTGGCGGATGATTTCGAAGTCGTCGGTCGTGCAGTCCACAACGGTCGAGGCTTCTGTCCCCCCGTAACCGCCGTCGATCACGACATCCACCTGGTTCTCATATTTCTCTTCGATCAGTTCCGGGTCGGTACTGTATTCGATGATGTCGTCTTCGTCGTGCACGGACATGGTCAGGATCGGATTTCCCAATTCTCCCACTAACGTGCGGATGATGTTGTTGTCCGGCACACGGATTCCGACTTCTTTCCTGTTCTTGTAAATCTTCGGCAGCTCGCTACTGGTAGGCAGGATGAAGGTGAAAGCGCCCGGCAGGTTTTTCTTCATCAGCTTGAACGCGGCATTGCTCACCTTGGCATATTCGCTGAGGTTGGACAGGTCGTAACAGATAATGGAGAGGTTGCTTTTCTGCGGATTGACGCCTTTCATCTGGCAGATCTTTTCGACTGCACGTACATTCAGCGCATCACAACCGATGGCATAGACCGTATCGGTCGGATAAATCACAAGACCGCCGTCGCGCAGGATGCCGACTACCTTGTCTATTTCCCTGAGGTTGGGGTTTTCGGGATATATTTTTACAAGCATGGCTTTATAGTTGAAAGTTGAAAGTTAAGAGTTGAAAGTTTAAGAGGACGTGAGGTTAACTCTTAACTTTCAACTTTTACCTTTCAACTCATTTACGGTTTACCCGTAAATAATGTGTCCGTTTTCGTCGGTATATTCTTCTAAACCTTTGCTGTATTGGTTCATGGCGCGAAGGCTCATGCCCATGCTCGAGAAGCCACCGTCGTGGTAGAGGTTCTGCATCGTTACCTTGCGGGTGAGGTCGGAGAACATCATGACGCAATAGTCAGCACATTCGTCGGCCGTGGCATTACCTAACGGACTCATCTTTTCGGCGAAGTCCAACAGGTGATCCATGCCCTTCACACCGCTACCGGCTGTTGTCAGCGTCGGAGACTGTGAGATGGTGTTGATACGTACGTTCTTTTCGCGGCCGTAGATGTAACCGAAACTGCGGGCGATAGATTCTAACAGGCTCTTTGCATCCGCCATGTCGTTGTATCCGAAGAATGTACGCTGGGCAGCCACATAAGAGAGGGCGACTACCGAACCGTATTCGGCAATGGCATCCTGCTTCTTGGCTACCTGCAACATCTTGTGGAAAGAGAGGGCGGAGATATCCAGTGTCTTTTCCAACATTCCGTAGTCCAGGTCGTCGTACGTCCGTTTCTTGCGCACGTTCGGGCTCATACCGATGGAATGTAAAACGAAATCTACTTTACCTCCTAATATTTCTACTGATTTAGAGAATACAGTTTCCAGATCTTCTACGCTCGTAGCATCTGCCGGAATAACTTCGGCGTGCAACTTTTCAGCCAAGGCGTCCACCTGTCCCATGCGGACAGCGATAGGCGTGTTACTCAGCGTGATTGTCGCTCCTTCTTCTACGGCTCTTTCAGCCACCTTCCAGGCGATGGACATGTCATTCAGTGCTCCGAATATGATGCCTCGCTTGCCTTTCAATAAATTATGACTCATACCTTTTATTTATATATTACGGCACAAAAGTACGCAAAATGTGCAAGATACCCAAAGGTTTGCCTTATTTCGACGGCTTGGGAAAGCGCGTTTCCAAATAATTCTTTATATTTGTCTACTCGTACAGTCGTCTCTAATACAACATTATCCATATATTAAATAATTATTTAGACCATGAAAAGACGTGATTTTATCGGGAAAGGTGCTTCCCTCTTTGCTTCCTGTTGTTTATTGCAGAAGTTGCCGTTGTCGGCGATGCCGGTTGTGAATGAATCGATGAAGAAAAACCGTAACCGGGTCGGCATACAGCTGTACAGTGTCAAAGACGACCTTGCCAAAGACTTTACCGGTAGCCTGCAGAAACTGTCGGACATCGGCTTCTCCTCTGTCGAAACATACGGTTTTGATGGCAATCTGTTCTTAGGGAAAAGGCTGAAAGAGGTCTCTTCTATCCTGGACGGGATGGGAATGGCCCTGTCCGGAACCCATACTGGGTCGGCTATCCTTTCTGCTGATACGGGAGCCAAAGAATGGGACTCCTGGAAGAAATGTTGTGACGAGCTGAAGGCTGCGGGAGGAAAACGTGCCATCCAGTCCTGGTTGCCGGCAACAAAAACGACTGACGATCTGAAGCGACTGGCCGACCATTACAACCGGGTAGGGGAAGTCTGCAAGAAGTCGGGCATCAAGTTCGGACACCATAACCATTCCGCCGAGATGAAGACGGTCGAGGGAAATGTTATCTTCGATTACCTGATCCAGAACACCGATCCTTCCCTTGTCTTTTTCCAGTTCGACCTCGGACATGCTTTGGAGGCAGGCGCCGATTGTGTCGCCTACCTGAAGAAATATCCGGGCCGTTTTACCTGCTGGCACGCGACTGACCATAAGATAAACTCCGGTAGCCGCGAGTTGGGAAAGGGAGATGTCGATTTCGATGCCTTGTTTGCGCTGGCAAAGCAATCGGGCCTCGAAGAACTGGTGGTTGAACAAGAGTCCGGTGACGATCGCTTTGCCTGCTGTAAAGTAGACTTTGATTTCCTCCGTAAATATCCCTGGGCGGAAATCAAATAACTATTCTCTGTAATACACCCTCTTTACACGGGGCGATATCGAGGTCAGTATCTCATACGGTATGGTCTTCAGTTTGTCGGACAGTTCGCTGACCGGAAGCTCCTCGCCGAAAATGATAACGGTGTCGCCTTCGTTCGCATCGATGTCGGTGACATCTATCATGCAGGCATCCATACAAATATTGCCGATAATCGGGCAACGCTGCCCGTTGATCGAAACCTCTCCGCCTCCGTTACTGAAATGGCGGTCCAGGCCGTCGGCATATCCGATCGGGATGATGGCTATGCGGGAGTCGCGTTTCACGTAACTCATCCGGCTGTAGCCGATCGAGTCGCCCGCCGGAACGTTCTGTATCTGCAGGATAGTTGTTTTCAGCGTGCTGACGTTGCGCAACCCTTTCTGGCCGGACGCACTGACACCGTACAGGCCGATGCCGAGGCGCACCATATCCATCTGATAATCGGTAAAGCGTTCGATGCCGGCCGAGTTCAGGATATGTTTGATCACCTTGTATTCCAATCCCGCTTCAAGCTCGCCAGCCGCCTTGGTGAATGTCTCCAACTGCTTCTTTGTGAAGTCGTCGAATACATAAGAATCGCTGCCCACCAGATGCGAGAATACCGAGCGGGCTACAACACCGCTCTGTTTCTTCAGGCGTTCACATATCTCGGGCACGTCTTTCGGCTGGAATCCCAGACGGTGCATGCCGGTGTCGATCTTGATATGAATCGGGTAGGAGGTAATGCCCCTGCGCTCCGTCTCTTTTATCATTGCGTCGAGCAGGCGGAAACTATACACCTCCGGTTCGAGCTGGTTCTCGAACAGGACATTGAAACTGCTGAATTCCGGGTTCATCACGATCAGGGGGATAGAAATCCCCTCTTTGCGCAACTCCGCTCCTTCGTCGGCAACAGCGACGGCCAGATAGTCGCAACGATGCTCCTGCAACGTCTTGGCCAACTCATAGGAGCCGGCTCCATATCCGAAGGCTTTCACCATGCAGACCATTTTAGTTTCCGGTTTCAGCTTCGAACGGTAATAGTTGAAGTTATGGACGATGGCGTCCAGGTTGACCTCCAGAATCGTCTCGTGCACCTTCTTCTCCAACAGTTCGGAGATGCGTTCGAAATGGAACTGGCGGGAGCCTTTTATCAGGATCAGTTCGTTCTTGAACTTCTTGAACGACGCGGATTGGATAAAGTCCTCCGTCGAGAGGTAGAATTCCTTTTCTATATCGAACACGTTCCCGTATTCTTTCAGGTCGCGCCCGATGCCGATGATACGGTCGATCTTCTTTCGGCCTACCAAGTCCGCTACCTTCTTATAAAGGGATTTGGGCAATGTGCCCGACTGCAGGATGTCCGAAAGGATCAGCGTGCATTTCATATCTTTGCCTACGCGCCGGCTCTGTTGGAAATCGAGCGCGATGTCCAGTGAGTTGATGTCCGAATTGTAAGTGTCGTTTATCAACAGGCAGTTGTTGATGCCCTGCTTTACATCCAACCGCATGGCGACCGGTTCCAGTTGCTTGAACTTCTCGGCGTCGTTTACACTGGTCGGTTTCAGATACAACATCACGGCCATGCAATGGATCACATTCTCGATGGAAGCATCATCCGTAAACGGGATCGTATAAGTACGGTCGAAGCCTAAGAGGGTGCAGCGGATAATCGTTTCCGACTCCTTTTTCTTGATCGATTCGATGTATAACGGGGCTTCCGAGTCTTTCCGGCTCCAGGTGATTGCCTTATGGGACAAACAAGCCGATTCGATACAGTTGGCGATGAAGGCGTCGTCTCCATCATAGATAATAGCCTCGCAATCGTTGAACAGCATGAGTTTCTCCAGGCATTTCTGTGTGGAAGAGATGAAGTTCTCCTGATGCGCCTCCCCGATATTCGTGATCACACCGATGGTCGGCGCAATGATCGGTTGCAGGCGCTCCATCTCGTCCGGCTGCGAGATACCCGCCTCGAAAATGCCTAACGTGTTTTTGTCGTTCATCTGCCATACGGACAGCGGCACACCCAACTGTGAGTTATAGCTGCGGGGTGAACGGACAATGTTGAACTCATTATGCAACAGCTGGTAGAGGAACTCTTTTACAATCGTCTTGCCGTTGCTTCCGGTAATGCCGATCACCGGGATGTTGAAACGTTTCCGATGGTGGATGGCCAGCTTCTGGAGAGCTTTCATCGAGTCTTTTACAACCAGGAAGTTGGCCTCGGGCATCGACTCGAATTCCGGCAATACCTCGCTGACAACAAAGTTGCGTACGCGCAGTTTGTATAATCCTTGTATATAATTGTGCCCGTCGTTGCTTTTAGTCTGGAGGGCAAAGAAAAGACTTTGTTCCGGGAATGAAAGGCGACGGCTATCGGTAAGCAAAATGCTGATGCGGTCGTCATGTAACTTCTTGGCGTCAGCTCCGATGATTCCGGCGATTTCTTTTATTGAGTATTCCATTCTTCTATCTCTATAATTAGGTTTAGAACTTCTTTTTAATCACTGCTATCTCATTTGTCATATCAAAGTAAGGGAATTTCTCGTTAAGTCGTTCCATCTTTAACAAAGTTTGCGAGATGAAGTGCTTATAGGCTTCGCTTTCCGGTTGGAAAGGCTTATGATTAATGGCCTTTTGTATATCCTTCCATTCTTTAAGGATTGCCTGAGTCTCGCGGGAGAGCATCGTTTCCGTGAACCGTTCCCAGATATATTCGACCGCCTGCAGAGAGGGATGCAGCATATCGTCCGCATAGAAACGGTAATCCCGCAATTCGTCCATCATGATCTCGTAAGCAGGGAAGTTGGCGGTCTGTTCCGGAAAGTCCTTTTGCAGTTGTTCGACGGCTAACAACAGGGTCGCTTTGCTCAACTGGTTTCCGTGCGCCCCGTCCTTCCAGTGGCGGATCGGGCTGACGGTAAACAGTATTTTCAGTTCCGGATTCTGTTCCCATAGCGAGAGAAGGAGGCTTTTCCATTCCGTCGTAATCTCGTCGACCGACAGCATTTGGCGATCGAACATTTTCTCCGGCAGTTTGTGGCAGTTGGAAACGATTTTCCCCGTGCTTCCCAGCCTGTACACCCAAGCCGTTCCGAGCGTAATGATCATCCGCCGTGCTTTCCTGATTATTTTGGCTGAACTGAACAGTCTCCCGTTGATGTTTTCCAGGCATTCCGTTTCCGACGGGGAAGAAAAGCGGCTGTGGTGGCTGAAGCTATGGTAAACGCCTTCGTGCCGGAAAAGATCGTCGCCCGTAAAACGTTCCGGATGTAACAGCATACGGATCGCTTCGGCTATGGAGGAAGGGTTGTAGAGCGTACCGAACGGATTCAGGTCCGTCTTGAATTTATTCTCCTCCAACTTCTTCCCGATATTCTCGGCAAAACAGGAACCTAACAAAACCGTTTGTTCCATATAGGAAAATGCAAACGGAGCTTTGGGGATGGATATACGGGTATAAAGGTCCATATTGTCAGTACTTTTGTAATTGCCCTCTTGTGTTTATATTAGATTTTGGTCCCGCAACAGTTTCCGTGTGTAGCATTTTAGTTCTTCCTTTTTTAGATTAAAAACGATGCAGACAAAGTTTATATCGATAGGTGACAAGTTGGGGACTTCCTTTATTATTTCCCTGAACCCTTCTATGCCGCCATACAGCTTGAATGCTGCATAAAAATCCTTTAGCCATCCTCTTTCGATGACCCGTTGAACCACGATTTTCCTTGACTTCCACCAGTCGAAATGGGATAAGTCATATTCCCAAAGCAAAGAAGGTGAGATCGAAGAGTCGCCTGTATATGTCTTATATTCATCAAATATAGTCATCTTACATCCTTTTTGTATGCCTATACAAATTTACTATATTTTGCCGGAACAGACAATCTCGCCATTGTTTTTATTCCCTCTTTTCCCCCCTTTTTCGCCCTATCCCTTCAAAAACAACAAATTTGTACTTCGAGCACTGCTTGAACGAAAGGGGTGTAAGTGATTATAAATAAGAAATATATGAGCGAAGACGGGAGAACGCGGAAAAGCCCGTTTTTTAGGGGTAAAAACGACCTGTTTTTGACTTGTAACTGATTGATAATAAAAAAGATAGGAGGCAAAAGCAAAATGACGAAAAAAAACGTACGTTTAAATTCGTCACAAATTTACGCATACTTTTTAAACCTGCAATCCTT
>NZ_QREV01000038.1 GCF_003363715.1 Parabacteroides acidifaciens | reverse complement strand
CCGGAGAATCGAATATTTGAAAACAAAACGGACGGCGTTCCAAATATCCCAAGGAAATTCAGGTGCTTTTTTGCCCTGAAAACGGTCCTCTTTCCAATTACGACCGTCCAAATCGCCATTACGACCGTCCTAATCTTCGCGAGCTGCCGAGTGCACTACCTATTAGCACGGTCGCAATGGAAATTAGGACGGTCGTAATGGCGGAAAACGCTCGAAAAAGAGGAAAAAGTCCTTTTTCGAGGCCAAAAAAACGGATTAACATTTGTTTTGTTTCGGACGTTTTTCGAGCCTGAAAAATACGTTTTATACAATAAGCCCATGGAATAAATATTATAATCTGTAATTCGGGTACTATTATCCGTAATTCATCTACAAAGTGTCTTCTTGTAACGGTGTATTTTTGTTGCATGAAAAATAACCGATTAAATAATATGTAATTATGAGCAAGAAAGTATTTATACTATCATCCAGTCCCCGGCGTGGAGGAAACTCCGATACACTTTGCGATGAGTTTATGCGTGGCGCAGTTGAAGCCGGGAATGAGGTGGAGAAGATTTTCCTGGGAGACAAAACAGTCAATTATTGTACAGGCTGTAGCGTATGCAGCCAATATAAGAAACCCTGTCCTCAAAAAGACGATGCTGCCGAAATCATCAGCAAAATGCTGGCCGCTGATGTCATCGTTCTCGGAACGCCGGTTTATTTTTATGCGATGAGTGCGCAACTGAAAACAATGCTCGACCGTTGTTGCGGCCCCTATACGGAAATGACGAACAAGGAGTTTTATTTCCTTGCTGCCGCAGCCGAAGGAGATGAGGGGCGCCCTCTTTTGGAGCATGTTTTCGATAATCTTATGGGCTTCATCGATTGTTTGGAGAATCCGGTAGTCAAAGGGAAAATTCTTGCAACCGGAGTGTGGCACGTGGGTGAAATAAAAGGCAATCCTGCCCTACAGGAAGCATATGAGATGGGAAAGAAAATCTTCTGAAAGTCTTTTTGATAATCATATAGAAAAATGAAATTATGGATATAGTAAAATTGAATAATGGCGTCGAAATGCCGATCTTGGGCTATGGCGTCTATCAGGTGACACCTGAAGAGTGTGAACGTTGTGTAGCGGATGCTTTGAGTGTGGGGTATCGTTCTATCGATACGGCGCAGGCTTATTATAATGAGGAAGGCGTAGGCCGTGCTGTGAAGAAAAGCGGTATTGCCCGTGAAGATGTTTTCATCACCACTAAAGTATGGATTTCCAATGCCGGCTATGAACAGGCGAAGGCATCCATCGACGAATCTTTGCGCAAATTGCAAAGCGACTATGTGGATTTGCTGCTGATTCACCAGCCTTTCAGCGACTACTATGGCACTTATCGCGCCATGGAAGAAGCCTACAAAAACGGCAAGGCTCGTGCTATCGGTGTGAGCAATTTCTATCCCGACCGTTTTGTGGATTTAGCGGAGTTTTGCGAAATCAGACCGATGGTCAACCAAGTGGAAACACATGTATTCAACCAGCAGGTAGAACCGCAGAAAATCATGGAACGTTACGGTGCGCGTGTCATGTCGTGGGGCCCGTTTGCCGAAGGGCGGAATGACTTCTTTACAAATGAAACTCTAAAAGCAATTGGTGAAAAGTACGGCAAGTCAGTAGCACAGACAGCGTTGCGTTTCCTTATTCAACGAGGCGTAATTGTTATTCCGAAGTCCACCCGCAAAGAGCGTATGATTGAGAATTTCAATGTATTCGACTTTGCTTTGACGGATGAAGATATGCAGGAAATAGCCGGACTCGACCAGGGAAAAAGTCTGTTCTTCTCGCATTATGACCCGGAAATGATAAAATGGTTGGTCGATTTGGTGAAAAAATAGTCGGGTTAAATAATGAATTATAGATTAGACCTCGCCCTATTTGCTTGTATTATGGCAAATAGGGCGTTTAATTTAATATTGTAATCTGTAATTGGGGTTATGATGTTTCCATATTATGGCATCCATTCAATTATGCCATCTGTCGGATTATTTTTCAACCATTCTGTAAACTCAGTGTAAGTACGAACACCGCCTTGAATTACAGCTTGATAATAAACTATGCCCATAATTTTCTCCGTATCGGGAGTTTCGTATTTAAGTCGCAGAATTGCTTGTCGTGTCTCTTCGGTAAGGAGTTTAGATATACGTTCGGCAACTTTCTCAAAATAGCCATCGTATGTAGACCCTTTTTCAATGTGAATCATATCCAATTGCCAAAGATCTTTGTTTTCATCTTCATACCAAGCGTGCCATTCAATACATTTTTCGTCGGTATCTATGAGATTCCCATACTCAATACGCTTGATACGTGGATGTTGAGCCAATTTTGTCATTGCGGAAAAACTATCGGCAACATCCAACCTTTCAGTATAAATATGAAAATCAATATCCCGATGCTTCATAAGTAGCCCTGTTTTGAGCGAGCCGACAAGATTAATGGTTGCGCCTGCATCTTGCCAAATTCCCATAATGTTAGTATCTCTGATAATCTCCCACGCTTTGTCTTGATTCTTTGTTGCAATTTCTTCAATCTGCTTCATATTTCCATTTTTTAGCTTGCAAATATAGGAATATAAAGCTTATGCTTAAATAGTTATTTAATAGATTTGATGTTGTGTAGATACCAAAGGCAGAGAAATGAGTTGTCCGGTATCTGGTAAATCTATAACTTTGTGCACTGTAAACTGTATTAAACATGAAATTCACAATAAAGTCATTGTTTCATAAAGAACAGGACATAAAGGAAATTGTAAAGCAATGGATATTATCTATTGATAAGGAACAGAGTATACCGGAAGATATTGTTGCGTTGAACTTTGGGTTGTTTGAGCCTTATGGCATAGAACTGACAGGTGCGAAATGTTATGATGAGAAAAACGACGATTGGGCTTGTGAAGAGGACTATGTGCCAGAACACCGGACATGCTCGGATTTGAATATTCCGGTAAATAAAGGGTGGGAAGATGTGTTGAATGATATGGTAGCTTTGCTGAAAGAGCTTATTAGAGAATTGCCGGATCTACAATTGTGGCAAGTGGAACATATCACTACCGGATTTTCGGAAGGGGATTTGATAAGGGTTAAGTAGACCATAAAAACTTGCTGAAACAATGGTTTGAAATGTTAATCAAACCAGTTCAGAATGCAATGAAAGTATTTTCTTTTACTGAGAGATAGATGTTTAAGCTCTCTGTCGCTAAAAATCATATGTGCTCTCGGTAATTTTGCGATTTTGCCATCATTTATGTTTTTTTGAATTTGTAGAAGGAAAGCATCACGATTTTCCAGTCGATCAAAAAGACGTTGGCGCCAATCTTCGATTTTACCATGCCGCCACTCAAAATAATTAGGGTCCCAACTATTTGAAATTTTGGTAATTTCCGTTTTTACTTTGTCAATAAAATTAGGGTTGTTTATATAAAGAGCAATCATGAACTCATATTCCAATACTTTTGATTGAAGTATGGGGCTACTTTGGACAAGGATATAAGAAAAATACCATTTTAATATTCCGAAAATATCTTTTACTGAGACTTGATCCTGAACACATGTTCCAATTTGCTTTCCAGTAAGATCGATCGCTTTCTTTATGGTATCCTGATTAGCCAGATAAGAAACATCTAACTGCATTTTCTTTGCATTGTACATTTGTTGCATGAAAATCCCATCTTTCATATTCATATTATTGTTTTCTCTCCATAAGGGATAGCACATGAAGTGGGGACGATATTCTTCTCCTCCTATAAGAGGCATTAACCTGATTCCGATAACCGCGATATCCAGTGTCATATAAAAGGCTGTAGGAGAAAAAGCTGTTAAACAAGGGAATGCTTCTCCCCACAATTTGTATATTTCTTTTTTTTCTTTTGTAGAAGCCATCAGTTTTAATTTTTAAAGCGAATTTAGGTGTAATATTAGTTACATGATTATTTATTCATATATATCGTCAAAATATATACCTTTCAAACCGAATTTTTTCATTTTTATTTCTGTTTCTAATCCAACCATTATTAATGGTGATTTCTTTTCCTCCGAACCAAATTCTATATCAGAACGGTAAATGAAGTCATTCGAAGGAAGTGTGAAGTTTTTAGATTTAAAACCGGGGCTACTTCCATAAGCACCTTTAAATCCACCACAAGAAGAGCAACATTCTTCAAATTTAATTTTTTGTCTTATCGGATCTAATGGGAAGATGTTTAATGGTGTGAAATAATAATTGCCTGGTGATTTAGGAAATTCTTTGAACTCTAAATTGGGATAATGATTTAGTGTACAAAAGTTTTTAAAATCTTCAGTCACGATACAGAAGCTGTCATAAGTATATCTTAAACATGATCGTTTATTTGAAACTATAAAGTTGGGATTAATTTCACGTTTCAAAGGAGTATGGCATACAGGACAAATATTTGGAGGAAGTGTTTTATACATGTCTTTACACTCGTCTGGTCCCATAAGTGTTCTTGCAATTGCCGTAGTCTGATTTTTGGGTTTTATATCGACTGAAAATTCAACTGCCGGTTTGCCCAATATAGAAGGAATTGAAATTAAGTGAATAGGAGAAGGCATATCTAACTTGTTGAGTTCTTCCCAATTTCCATATTTGTAATCCCAGTATTGAAGATCATCCAGCTTCATGTTCTCTATATCTAAAAGAGCAGAAACAGGGCAATTATTCTCTTTAATTTTTAGAAGAATGTATGGTGTAGAAAGTTCAGCTTCAACATTTGTAGAGTTGGTGATCGGTTTTACCCAAAACTCATCTTGCCCTTCTACATCTTCTTCTTCCAATGCATATATCCATATAGGATACTTTTCTAATTCGGATAGATAAATTTCTTCAAGAGGTACAGCTTTACCTGTTGTATATTCTATTCTATTTTGATTTCGAAATATCTTCGAAAAAAGATTATTTAAAAACATACTTTTCTGTTATTTTATTATGGGGTAACTATTGTACATCCAATTTGAACGAAAAAGTCTTTCATGTCATTATTGAATCTATTTTTATCAAAACTCTTGATTACTTGTGGATATTTTAATGATTCAAGAAACTTCAAAAGTGTGTTACCAATGATATTGAATCCTTCTTTTTCGTTTGATTGGTAGAATGATTCAAAATCCAAATCCATACTGACAGCAAGTATTTTGCAAAAGTGATTTTTCTCACCCTGGATAAATGGATTATTCAGGGTTACATCGCTGTAATATTTAGTCCTTTTAGGTTTATTAAAAGGTCTAAATGCAGGACTGACACATATGAATTCTATATAGTAACTTTCTACTGAATCAGAATAGAACCTATCTTTAAAAAAAACATTCATTTTTTCTTCCAATGATAATATCTCTTGAAATTTAGTCGTATTATCAAATTCTATAGAAAGCACAGGCGGGTTTAATGCTATTTCCATATTAATTATATTGCATCCGATTTATATGATATTTACAGTTTTAAGATACGTATATGTTTTATAATATGCATCCCATTTGAACGAAAAACTCCCTCATGTCATTATTGAATCTCTTTTTATCAAAATTCTTTATTGCAGAAGGATATTTTAATTCTTCGAGAAATTTCAAAAAGGATTGTGCTATTATATTATAGCCTTCTTCTTTGTTTGAAGGAAAGAAGGTTGCATAATCCAATTTTAATTCGAAGAATAAATGGTGTTTAAGATGAATCTCTTCCGGACCAGGCAGGCCTTTTGCTTTTAATATTTTGTCCTCATAATATTTGGGGCGCCTTGGTTTGAAGAATTCATCAAAGCCAGGACTGACACAAATGAGTCCAACACTGTACTCTTCCACCTTATCCAAGTATAGTTTATTATGAAAGAATGTTTCCATTTTTGAGTTTAGCTCATGTATATCATCATATTTTGTTGTCTTCCCGAACTCAACAGAAAGAATGGGGCAATTGATTGAAATCTTCATGTGTTTATTTGTTTGGTCGGTGAAGGTATAAAAAAATATATTATTTAATGGATGAAATTTTGTTTTTTTGTAGATGTGTTGCATATTAGATAATTTCATTTCGGTTGCCAAGGTTTATGAAGTATTTGTCCTATATAAGTAATAGCAACGGTTAATGTTCGAATTTGAATTGATTTACCAATTATTATTAGAATTACAGCTATTAGTATCATCATAATGCCAACAGCCAACCGTAGCGTGAATATTTCATTGAATATAGTAATACCGATAATCACCGCAGTGAGTGGTTCCAATGCGCCCATGATAGCAGTAGGTGTTGAACCTATTTGGCGTACTGCAATTACCATAAATACTAAGGATATAACAGTAGGAACCAATGCAAGCATTATAGCAAACATCCACATAGAAGAGGTTGTAAGTAACTGTAAATGGTTGTTGCTGTCAAAAAATGATTGAACCATGATAGTTAATGTACAAAATAGCAGAACATAAAACGTTAACTTTATAGATGACATTCTTAAAGAGGATTTATTTACAGCAACTATATAAAGTGCATAAGAAAGGGAGGATAGCATAACAAGCGATACTCCCGTTGCATTCAACACGCTACCATTATTCCCTTTGTATAATAGTCCTATGCCCCCAATAGCCAGAAGAATAGATAAAACCGTAATTAAAGACACTTTTTCTTTAAAGAAAATAGCCATGATGACAGTTACAATAACAGGATATACGAACAGAATTGTAGACGCTATTCCTGCATCCATGTAGTGGAAACTTAGGAACAGGGTCAGCGAAGATGCCGCAAACAAAATCCCTAACCCTGCCAAAATCCCTAATTCTTTTCGTGTAACCCTGAACGATTTATTTTGTATAAACATTAACCCACCGAGAAAAAAAGCCGCAAGTAAGAAGCGGTAAAATAATACAGAGTTAGCGTTTATTCCAGCTTCATAAAGAGATAATGCCCCAAGTGGATTTGTACCATAGCTGATTGCTGCAATAATCCCATAAATTGTACCTTTAAATTTAGCATCCATTTTATTATGTAATTTATCTATAAAATTAAAACCAGCGCAGGGATTAATATACCTGCTAATAATTCAATTCCCCCTATTCCGAACAAACCTCGTTTACCTTTATTCATTAGAATACCACTTATACATATCAATATAAGGCATACCGCAGATAGGTCTGAGAAATAGGTCCACCATGTTCCCGGATTATAATGGAGAAATGAGAGTTGATAAAAAACCGGTCTTTTCTTTATTCCTTCATAAGCAACATTTCCTGTTTGAGTATCAAGAATATAGGATGAGCCACTTTTCAAGAAAACTTTCACTGTTGAGTTATTCGGATAAAAATGTTTGATATAATTATCCTGCTCGCCTACCTCTTCTAACAACTGTATTATTTCATTTTTATTAAATTTATGGGAGGTAGGGAATGTCCCCTTCACTGTATAATTGTTTACAGTTATATAGTATTTCGGATTAAAATTCTTTAAATGATTCATAGTTATGCCTGATACTGCATAAATAAGAATTACTCCCACAAAGAAAAAAGACAGGTGGGTGTGAACCGTCCTGCAATACCGTCGGAACGAATTACGTGTAACTAATTTATTTTTTATTTCTTTATCCATATATTGGTTATTTCTGAAATAAAGAGTTGGTGTTTAGAAGGCTCGTTGTTATAAGATTCTTCCATAATTTTCTCTTTATAAGGTTGAGTCAAATTTGCATAGTCCATCTCTTGAACGAACATTTTCTTACATTCTATAATCATTCGCGCCTCTTCAAAACTCATTAGTCCGGAAGGGGTTTCCAATGGGGTCAACCCTGCTTCTGACACTTTATCAGTATCTCGTCCCGATTTTGTTCCACAAATTCTAAGTGCTCCCCGATATTCTTCTGTAAAAAAACTTAGTGTAAAACTTTCTTCTCGTTGCAAAAATTGATAAGTATGCCTTGAATCACGGACTACGATAAAAGTAGATGGTCTGCTCCACATATCGCCAATCGCTCCCCACGATGCTGTCATTGTGTTATAAGAACTTTTATTCCCTGCTGTCACCAGCATCCATTGCTTACCTATTAAGTCTATTACGTTATCAGGAAGGTCGGTTGCTTCCATCCGGTCATAATGAGATTTCCAACCTGTAGTACTTGTGCTGTCTTCATTCTGAGTGAAGACTGCTTTGTCTGATTTTTTACTGTTTTCCATACATGAAGTAATTAAAAAGGTACCTAAAATCATTGATAATAATGTTATCTTTTTCATTTTCTGTTATTTAGTTAATGATTATTTTGCAAAGGTAGGCGGAAATAGAATTAAAATACTTGTATCCAAATTACATTATTTTGTATATTTGCGCTATGAGAAAGTGCAGCCAGTTTGAATCATTAAAGATTATAGATGTAATTGAGGAAGAATATTCTTGCGAATTACATGCCCAAGACCATTTTGAAATCATCTATATTCATTATGGGTGTGGGGATCATTTCTTTAATGAAGTTACAATTCCTTATGAAAAAGGGGATTTATTTCTGCTTGCACCCGGTGACCGCCATTATTTCACAGTGAAAACAGTAACGCGCTTTACCTATATTAAATTTACTTCAAGCTATTTTGAGACTTATGACCGCTCCTATAAGTCCTTTTCACGAGAAATAACTCCAACTTCCATCATGGAAATTCAATGGCTGAAAGAGGACAAGATAACGGTGAGTGAACCTTGCCAGACTATATTGAAGAATATTTTTGAGAATATTATCCTATATAATTCAACGGTTAACGTACTTCGTTCGTCTATTGTGTATTATCATATTCTTTCCATTTTCGGAATGATAAAAGAATACATTGAGAACCGGAATATTGAATTAAAGAAGAAAACTCCCACTAACGCTCATATAGCAGCATACATTCAAGAGAATATATCTAACCGTGATTGTATTTCCATCAATATGATTGCTAATAATTTTAATATTTCGCCATCTTATTTCAGTACTTATTTCAAGCGGAATTTCGAGATAAGTTATAAAGAATATATCGAAAAGATGCAATTACAACTCATCAAGCGTAGATTAGAAACCGGAGAAATCAAGTTGAAAGAAATTGCGGATGAATTTGGTTTTACAGATGTAAGCCATTTATCCAAATTCTTTAAAAGGCATGAAGGTATTAATCCTTCTGCTTATAAAAACGTAGGAAAATAGGAAAATGATAAGACTAAATAACACTCCGTAAGTGAGTGATAACACAGTTTCTCCCTGGAAGGTTCTTTCTTTGCATTGTTGAACAAAAAAAGAACGAAGATGAAACGAATACTTTATTACTCGCTGGTTTTATTGGTTGCCGGTTGTGGCATGTTGCAGGCGCAGGAACGGATTCACGGTAAAGTGGTCGATAAGGAGGAACAGCCCGTAGACGGAGTGGCTGTCGTATTGCAAACATTGGATTCTACTTATATAGATGCTGTAGTAACAGATAGTCTTGGCGTTTTCTTGTTGAATCGGGAAGCCGGTCAGACTTACCGTCTGTTATTCCAGCATTTGCTGTATGAACCGGCCTGTAAAGAGGTTTCGACAGCGGATGTCGGAACAGTCCTTTTGACTGAAAAGGATTATGAGCTGGAGGGCGTCGTGGTAAAAGCTGAGCGGCCACAGGTGAAAGTCGAGAATGGCGCATTGAAATATGACGTGCCTCAACTGATGAAAGATAAGGCTGTCAGCAATGCTTTTGAAGTCGTGAAAGAGATACCCGGCGTGATCGGAACAGACGATGCCGTTCAACTATTGGGTGCCGGCAGTCCGAGCATTGTGATCAACGGGCAACTGACGACCATGTCGGTCGACCAGCTGATCAGTATGCTGAAAACAATCCCGGCTTCCCGGGTGAGCAATGTCGAGATCATGTATAATGCTCCTGCCAAATATAATATCAAAGGAGCTATGATCAACGTCGTGTTGGATCAGACGGTTGCCGAGAAAAACATGTTACAGGGAGAGGTGGGAGCCGATTACCTTCAACGGCATTATGCGGCTGGGAAAGCACATGGCAACTTGCTTTATTCCACATCCCGCCTTAATATCGATTTTCTGGTCAACGGAGGTAAGGGACGTAACTATATGGGAGAGGAGATTCTGGCCCGCCATACCTTAAAAGACCAGGTGACGGAGGTCAACCAGTCTGACCGTGGCAAACGTCATGGCACCGACGGAACGATGCGCCTGGGAATGGACTATACTTTTAAGAATGACGACAAACTGTCGGCTGCCTACTATCTTACGGCAGGTAAGTCCGATATAACCCGTGTCGCCACTACGACTTTCCATACATTACAATCGGAACAGCCGGCAGAAGAACGTTTCAGCCGAACCTATGTTGAAGGGAACAATGCGTTGCATAATGTACGTGTCCAGTATGACGGCCATTCCGGACTGATGGCGGGAGCCGATTTCACCCGCTATCGCTCACCCGGTTTCCAGACTTTCGTCGACCGGAACAGCGAAAGCGTCCTGACGGACTTGCAGAACAATTCCAAACAGGATATTTCACAAGGAGCACTATTTATTAACCATACCCGCACTTTTGGAACCGGGTGGACACTGAATTACGGTGTCCATGGCGGTTTCACCTCCTCGAAAACCTATATTGATTACTTATATAATAAAGGTAATGGCTACGAGCTTGCCCCGGATGAGCTGGAGAATAACCGCCAGAAAGAATATAGCGCAAATGGTTTTCTGGAAGTGTCGAAGAGCTTCGGTTCGCATTTCTCGGCGACCGCTTCTCTGAAAGCCGAATATTTCAAGTCCGACTATACTTCCAATGGCGTGAAATCCACACTTTGGAATGATTGGGCCTTGTTCCCGAACGCTTCACTTAGTTATACGGTCAGTCCGATGCATGTCCTACAATTGGATGTAAGCAGCGACAAGACATATCCGTCTTATTGGGATGTCACTCCGCAGGCGAGCCCGCTTAACTCTTACTCTGTCGTGTTAGGTAACCCTTCGTTGAAACCCTATCGCTCTTACAGCGGCCAGCTTCTTTATATTCTGAAGCAGAAATATACGTTCCTGGCTTTCTGTGACTATGTACCTGATTACTTCGCTCAGTTACCTTACCAGAACACATCGGAGCTGAAGAATATTTTCCGGTACGAGAATATGGACTATCAGTTGCAGTTCGGGTTGGCCGTGATCGTTCCTTTCCGTGCCGGTGAGTTCTGGAACAGCCAGGTGACGTTGCTTGGCGGGCGCATACAGGAAAAACTGGATCATTTTCACGATCTGTCATTCGACAATGGAAAATATTTCGGGCAGTTCAAGATGAATAATACGTTTGTCCTTTCCAAAGCCCGTCCGAATCTGAAGTTGGAATTGAACGGCTATTTTGTGACAGGAGCTATTCAGGGAGTCTATGAGGTTGGTCATATATCAGATGTTTCAACCGCCCTGAAGTGGCAGTTTTCCGATGATCGTGCCACATTGATACTGAAGTGGAACGACATATTTCAGAATAACGACCCGCATCGTCTGGATATCGACCAGCCCGGCCAATATAGCCGTATCCGGATGCTGAACGACCATCGTTGTCTGACCGTTTCTTTCATCTGGAAGTTCGGAGGATATAAGCAGAAACAGCACGAAGCGGTAGATGCTTCCCGGTTTGGCAAATCGATGTAATATTTTGTTCAGGGTTCGGAGAACCGGATAAAAAGTATTACTTTTGATGCCCGATAATTATATAGAACGATGGCTGAAAGAGGAAATAATACAGGAGGAAAAGGAAAGCGGAAACCGGTTGTAGTACCCGATATGGGGCGTTTGCAGCCACAGGCACGCGAGCTGGAAGAAGCCGTGTTAGGAGCCTTGATGCTGGAAAAAGATGCTTATTCCATAGTTAGTGAAATCCTGAAACCGGAATGTTTCTACGAAAAAGCGCATGAGAAAATCTATGCGGCTATTGTAGACCTGGCGATCAGCCAGCGTCCGGTGGATATGCTGACCGTCACTGAGCAACTGAAGACGCGTGGTGAACTGGAAGACGTAGGCGGTCCGTTCTATATATCCCAGTTGACCAGCAAAGTAGCCAGTAGCGCCCATATCGAGTATCATGCCCGTATCATCGCCCAGAAATATCTGGCACGGGAGTTGATCTCTTTCACGGCCATGATACAGGGTAAAGCCTTCGATGAAACAATCGATGTGGAAGACCTGATGCAGGAAGCCGAAGGAAAACTCTTCGAGATATCCCAGCGTAATGTCAAGAAGGATGTGACCCAGATCAATCCGGTAATCAAGGAAGCTATGGTGCTGTTGGAAAAAGCGGCCAACCAGAAGGAAGGTTTGAGCGGTTTGCGTACCGGTTTTGAAGGGCTCGATAAAATGACTTCAGGATGGCAAAATTCCGATCTTATCATCATTGCCGCCCGTCCTGCGATGGGTAAAACGGCGTTCGTGCTCTCTATGGCTAAGAATATGGCGGTGAACCATAATACGCCGGTCGCTTTGTTCTCGCTTGAAATGAGTAACGTCCAGTTGGTAAACCGTCTGATCGTGAACGTTTGTGAGATTCCGGGCGAAAAGATCAAGAGCGGCCGTCTGGAAAACTACGAATGGGAACAGCTGGACTTCAAGATAAAAGAATTGTATGATGCACCGATCTATGTCGATGATACGCCGAGCCTCTCTGTGTTCGAATTGCGTACGAAAGCCCGGCGTTTGGTTCGCGAACATGGTGTCAAGATTATTATTATCGACTACCTCCAGTTGATGAATGCGAGCGGTATGAGTTTCGGTAGCCGTGAACAGGAGGTAAGTACCATCTCCCGATCCTTGAAGGGATTGGCGAAAGAATTGAATATCCCGATCATCGCCCTGTCTCAGTTGAATCGTGGCGTCGAAGCCCGTCAGGGAGTCGAGGGGAAACGCCCGCAGTTGGCCGACTTGCGTGAGTCCGGTGCCATCGAGCAGGATGCCGATATGGTATGTTTCATCCACCGTCCCGAATACTATAAGATTACGGAGGACGAACGGGGTAATTCCTTGATCGGTCTGGCCGAGATTATCATAGCCAAGCACCGTAACGGTGCGGTAGGGGATGTGCGCCTCCGTTTCAAGAGCGAGTTTGCGAAGTTCATGAATGTGGATGAGGACATTCCTGTCCGTGAGTTCGCTTCCAATATGAACAGCTCGGGCCCGATAGAGGCTATGCCGCCGATACCACCTGCCGGAGCCGATTTCCTGGCCCCGGCTCCGGGAAATAATGAGGTCCCGTTTTAAGTTTTCATTTGGGATTTTTTCCTGATCTCTCTTGGGGGCAATCCGTATTGCAGCTTACAGAATTTGGTCAGATGGGACTGGGAAGAGAATCGCCAGTCCAGCGAGATTTCCTGAAAAGATTTATTCGTTGTTTTTATATCGTGCAGGATTCCTTCTGCACGTTTTTTTTGCATCCAGCGGAATGCCGATTCGCTGAAATAACGCCGGAACTTACGGTTAAAAGAGGAAAGGCTTATGTTTGCTTTTTCGGCCAGCTCTTCCACTGTGGAGACCGTACGGTAGTTGGTGAGAACAAACTGGTTAAATTCTTCATTTTCGTTTATAATGGGATATAAGAAAGTGGCCAGTTCTTCTTTTGAATAATAAGTCCGGAAAAGGATACCTAATTCTTCCAGTTTGCCTTCATGTATGCGGGGGCAATCGACTTTGCTATTTAGATATGACTTTAAGAGTGATAGATAATCCGGCATCTCTCCCCGAAAAGGAAGCGTGTTGTAATGATAGATAATGCTTTTCTTTAACCGGGTGAGATTAGAAAGTTGGACCCGGTTACAGACCTGAGGCATTTTTAAAAAGGAACAGACGATCAGACTGCTTTCCTGCTCCGCATTGATTGCTATCCGGCATCCGATCGGCAAGAGGGCTATTTCCTGTTGCTTCAACGTATGGTTGTAGCAGGCATCGCAATCGATGGTTATTTCTCCTGTAAGCAAGAAGATGATTCGTGTAAATTCATTCCTGGTTTCTGTAAATCTCGTCTCGGATTTTAGTTCGAATGAACGAAATTTACAAGGGGAAGGAGTATTGTAATAATGGCAGTCAATCTGTTCTGTCTCTTTAAAATTACCCATACTAAATATCTACTTTTTCTTAAAAACTCTTGCCGCAAATATAATAGATATGCTGCTGAAATTTGTGGCGGATATACGAAGATGTAAAAGAAGTGGCAACCAAGTTTGAAAGAATCTGTTTGCCTTGTGTTTCAAAAGGAGGAATGGCCTGAAATAGACCGGCCTGGTTTTCGATAACCGAAAATCCAGGCCGGAAGAGTTCTAAAAAACGAAAATAGGGTAAAAACCATTCCTCTTCGCAGAGGTTAGAAAGTCTGGTTAAAATAGCTTTTTGTTTAGATTACAAAGTTACTCTTCCGGCTTCTATCATCTCTTATATAAAAAAAGCATTTACTTATACTTTTCGTCTCGTTGGTTTGTTTCTTATTCCTGCTTATTTCCCATCCGAAGAATCTTTCCCGCTTATATCCAATATATCTTTTACGATATGCCAGACAACAAACAAAATCATGACTCCCCCGATCAGGATTCCACCGACTTTTATGACTGCTCCAATATATTCATCCATGTTTTCCAAGTATTGATTTTGTAAATATAGGAATAATGTAATCACTTGCCCATATTCTCTGGAAAAATATTTCATATATTTGTTACTCAAAAAGATATTACAAGAAACGACCATGAGAAAGAAAATAATATGTTTGATCATCGCCATTACCGGCACAGCCATAACAGCTGAAGCGCAAAGTTTATCGGAACTGAAAGATAGTTGTTATTCTTATCTTGCCTCACATGATACTGCCGCTTTCAATGCGACCTATGTTAAACTGCTCGATGCAATCGAGAAGGATATGGACCCTGAAATATACGAGATACGGAATGAACTGAATGATATCCGGAGTAAGGATCAGAGTATTCGAATTCTTTTGATGGATGCAATGAAAAAGTATGGAAGGGAAGACAAGCGTACGTTGGATATAAGAAAGATTATGCGTGAGATCGATTTAAAGAACGGCTTGCGGGTGCAGCAGATCATCGATGCTTACGGCTGGTTGGGGATTGATGACATAGGGGAAGATGCCAACGAGACACTATTCCTCTGTATCCAGCATATTAATGAATTGACGGTGCAAACCAAATATCTGGAGGCCGTGAAACAAGGAAATGCAAAAGGATGGCATTATGCATTCCTGACAGACCGTATTCTTATGAATCAAGGTAAACCCCAGGTGTATGGTACGCAGACAATTACTTCAAACAACAAAGTCTTTATCGTTCCTTTGGAGAACCCGGATAAAGTCGACGAATTGCGTAAAGAGATCGGACTTGCTCCTTTGAACAACTATATGCAGGATTTTGGCAGCGAATGGTCTTTGGATAGTTATAAAAAGAACTTGCCGGAGATCCGGACCGTTTTCCAGCGTTGGTATCAGAATAAACCGGAATAAGTAGGGTTATAACCGTAAAGGAAGGAACAACCCGGCAGATAGAGTGAATGATGCGGAATGTGTGCCCCTTCCATATCCGCCCGCTATTCATGTCACAGCTATGAAACACAAGAAATCCAAATGTAACATACAAGGAAGACAACTGTGACATGAATAGAATACAGCCGTAACATGCAATAGAGGACCGGAGTTTATCCGTTATTTATTTATAATGCCGGCAATATATGTTTCCAGATCAGATTGATTTCCGCTTGCATGTCGTTAATGTTGGCTGTTGTTACGATGACAGCATCCTTTTCGGGTAATACGATAATGTATTGGCCTGCTGCGCCGTCTGCCCGGAACCCGTTATGCCGGCAACGCCACATCTGGTAGCCGTATCCTTGTAACCAATCGCTGTCCTGGGGCTTCATCGTCAGGTTTTCGGGGCGCATTCCGGAAGGTAAGGAGGCTATTTTGGATGTTGTGGCCTCTTCGATCCAGGATTCCGGTAAAAGTTGCTTGCTGTTCCATTTTCCTTTTTGCAGGAAGAGTTGCCCCATCTTTGCCAGGTCTTCGGTTTTAAGATACAATCCCCAGCCGCCGCAATTGATACCCTGCGGGCTTTCAGTCCAGGAAGCGCCTGTGATTCCCAATGGCTGGAAAAGGCGGGGAGTGAGGTAGTCGATCACTTTCTGTCCGGTCACTTTCTGGACAATAGCGGAAAGCATATAGGTTCCGAGGCTGTTATATACAAAAAATGTACCGGGTTCATGTACGACAGGTATGGCCAGAAAGCCTTGAACCCAGTCTGTCCCTTCTTGCTTGCGGACCAAGCCGGTCGGATCGGCATCGTGCCCGCATGACATGGTCAGCAGGTGGCGGATCTCCATGTTTTTCAGATTCGGACTGATTTCTGCCGGGAGTTTATCGGGGAAGAAAGAGATGACCTTATCCGTCACTTTCAGTTTCCCTTCTGCAACGGCAAAACCGATGGCTGTCGCTGTAAATGTTTTGCTGACGGAGTTTAATACGTGCGGTTTGTTTTCGTCGCCTTCGCCCATCCATTTTGCGGCAATGACTTTACCGTGTTGGAGCACCATGATGCTGTGCAGGTCCTGCTTGGAGTTTTCCACATCTTTCAGATAGTTATCCATTGCCTTCACCATTGTCTTTGGGGTTGCTGCGCGGGGTAAATCCTGTGCGGTGCCTGTTTGTCCCGAAAAAGAAAGAACTGATGCATATACCATGCATCCGAAAATCAGTTTGCTTATCTTGCCTTTTTTCATAATGTATATATGTTTATTGTAAGAGATTACATTGTGTAGTCTTTTCTGCTTCCAAAGATAATAAAATCTGTGTATTATACCAGGTTAAATAAACGTGCAATCTGGCTGATATCGATTCTTTAAGATACTTGAAGGATTTTAATGAACTTCCCGATAGGGTGATTCGACTCTTTTTTTGTCTTTATAAAAAATAAAGATGATATGTGCAGATGTTGGCTGATCCTTTTATTTCTTGTTCTATATCCGGTGGTTCTTTTCGCTCAAAATTCTTTGCAGGAGGATTCGATCTGGGTGTCCGAGATGTTGGCGGGTAAAGATACGATACGGATTAATCCGGAATACCTGAAGGCGATCGAGGAGGGGACGTTGATCAATATGGGACAGCCATCGGAATATGCTCCTTCGGAACTGCCTGTTTTGAAAGATTTTTCGGAATATATAAAAGCTGATACCCTTTGTCGGGCGTTGGAGTTGGATTCGATTTCTCCAGCTGTTTTCTGGCTGTATCCTGCTGATACGGCTGGTATGCATATCCGGGGAATTGTATATAAACCGCTTAAATCACTGGTCATACGTGACCGGATTCGGTTTGGGAAACTGCCTCTTTATGGAAAAGTAGGTACCCAGAACCTTTTCTTGCCGGAAGTGAAGGATGGACAGCGAAGAGGCTCGGTAGGAGCGACCCTCACCGTCGATTTCTCAATGGAAGATATGCTGCGTTACGTCTTCTGGAAAAGTGAACGGGATAAGAAACGCAACAGAAAACGGGATTTCACCTGGAAGCATTATAATTCCTATCCTTGACCGGTCATGGGACTGTCTTGAATATCAATTGTCATAAATGGCAGGTATTCTGTCAATTTTGTAACTATGTCTTTATCACTTACTTTTTATTTTTGCTTTCGTAATTCTTAAATCCGTTTATTATGAATATTTTGTCCTGCGTAAAAAGTATTTCTATCCTGTTGGCTTGTTCCTGTTCGATGACAGGTGTGGCGCAAATTGTCAATAACTCTTCTGTAAAACAGGTTAAAATATCCGGTTATGTCGGAACCCGTATAGATGATTGTATCGCACATCGTGTAAAAGCACAGGATGTGGATCATTTGGTCGAACCTTTCCGCCACCAGGATGAAAAGTCACGTTGGCAGAGCGAGTTCTGGGGGAAATGGATACAGGGGGCGATCGCTTCTTACCGGTATAACCAGGATCCCGAACTGTACCAGATCATAAAGAATGCTGCGGAATCTTTGATGGAAACCCAGTTGCCAAACGGATATATCGGTAATTATGCGCCGGAATATCAGTTGCAGCAATGGGATGTATGGGGACGTAAATATACCTCTTTAGGCTTGATTGCCTGGTATGACCTCTCGGGCGATAAGAAAGCATTGGAAGCGGCCTGTAAAGTGGTCGACCATTTGATGACACAGGTTGGTCCCGGTAAGGTTGATATCGTTTCGACAGGAAATTACGTCGGTATGCCGAGTTCTTCCATCCTGGAACCGGTGATGTACTTGTATAACCGGACAAAAGAAGCGCGCTATCTCGATTTTGCCAAATATATTGTCGGACAATGGGAAACAGCCGGAGGTCCGCAATTGATCAGTAAAGCCATTGCTGATATTCCCGTTGCGAACCGTTTCCCGCATCCTAAAACCTGGTTTTCGCGTGAGAACGGGCAAAAGGCTTATGAAATGATGTCCTGCTACGAAGGTTTGCTGGAACTATACAAAGTGACAGGCAATCCGCTCTATCTTTCCGTAGTGGAAAAAACAGTCGGGCATATTATCCGGGAAGAGATTAATGTCGCCGGATCGGGTAGTGCTTTTGAATGCTGGTATGGGGGAGAAGAACGCCAGACGCAGCCGACTTACCATACGATGGAGACTTGTGTGACTTTCACCTGGATGCAGCTTTGCAACCGTTTATTGGGTGTTACGGGCAATTCTTTGTATGCCGATTATATGGAGACGGCCATTTATAATGCATTGATGGCGTCGTTGAAGGCGGATGCCTCTCAGATTGCGAAATATAGCCCGCTGGAAGGTTGGCGCCATGAAGGGGAAGAACAGTGCGGGATGCATATTAATTGCTGTAATGCGAACGGACCGCGTGCCTTTGCTATGATTCCGCAATTTGCTTATCAGGTTCAGGACGATTGTGTACATATCAACTTTTATGCTCCTTCCGAAGCCGTTCTGGTTTTGCCCGGCAAGAAACCGGTTCAATTGAAGCAAACCACGGATTACCCGGCAACAGACCGGATCGATATAGAAGTCAATCCTGCTAAAGAAACTGCTTTTACGATTGCTTTGCGTATTCCGGCATGGAGTAAGATGGCGACGGTTTCTGTGAATGGACAGCCGGAAAGCGGTGTTCTGCAAGGGGCCTACCTGCCTCTCAACCGCAAATGGAAAAAGGGTGACCGGATAAGCATCGAGCTGGATCTGCGTGCCCGTCTGATAGAGAAAAATCAAGCGCAGGCCATTGTCCGAGGCCCTGTCGTCCTGGCTCGTGATAGTCGTTTCGGAGATGGTTTTGTAGATGAAACGTCTATTATCGTCAGCAAAGACGGGTATGTCGAGCTGACTCCTGTGGCTGCACCAGGTTTTGCCTGGTTGGCTTTTACGGCTCCGATGGTATTGGGGACGGATCTTGAAGGTGATCGCGCCCCCAAACAGATTCATTTCTGCGATTTTGCATCAGCCGGTAATACTTGGGACAAGACACAGCGTTACCGGGTATGGCTGCCCAAGACACTGAATGTGATGTATTCGCCTTATAAACCGTATAATCAATAAAAGAATATCCTGTTTTACAGATCCAGTTCTATCACATAGTCGATGTCTGTCGGTACTTCTGCCAGTTTCAGGACAACACCTTGCTTGTCTTGCGTAAACTTGACGGGTGTCTTATCTGTGAACATGACTGCTTTCTTGATCTTTTGGTCTGTGATGGGCAGGAAAAGACCTTTGTCTTGCAGGTTTAGGATGTGGACGTATAGTTTGTTGCTTTTCTGTGTCGTCACGCCCCAGTCATGAGGAGGAACGATGCCGCCGCGGGTCCCGTAGATCGTTTCGCTGTATATCTTCATCCATTCTCCCATTTCTTTCAGGCGTTCGACAGAAATGGCAGGCAGTTCCCCGTTGGGTTGCGGGCCGATGTTCATCAGCAGGTTTGCATTCATTCCGGCGGCTTTCACCAGATAATGGATCAGTGTTTTTGTCGATTTGTAATCCTGGTCGGTGATCTTATATCCCCACATACCGTTCATTGTTTCGCAGGTTTCCAGCGGGAGCGGGCTGACTTCCTGCCCTGAAAGCCCGGCATTGTTTTCTCCGGGCAGGTCACGCTCGAAGATCTGTATGTCTTCGCCGGGGAAAGGCGTCTGGTGATGGTTGTTCCCGACCAGGCAGGCCGGTTGCAGTTTATGTATCATGGCATACTGTTCGGGCAATTGCCAGTCGAAGCCCGGGTTCTGGTCCTGGTCCCACCAGCCGTCAAACCAGATAGCGCCAACCGGACCGTAGTTGGTCAGCAGTTCCGTCAGTTGGTTATTCATAAACTGGTAATAGGTTTTCCACTCCCCGTGTGTCGTGCGTCCTGTTCCGTGGCCGGTTCGTCCGAGCGGGTAATAGTCATTCCGGTACCAGTCGATATGGGAATAGTAGAAATGGATTTTGATGCCTTGTTTATGGCATTCATCCGCCAGTTCTTTTACAATATCCCGTTTGAAAGGGGTTGCTTTCACAACGTTGTAGTCGGTGTATTTACTGTCGAACATCGAGAAACCGTCGTGATGGCGGGTTGTGAAACAAATATACTTGGCACCGGATGCCTTGATTGCCGCAACCCATTCGGCTGCATTGAATTTGGACGGATAGAAGCCACCCGCCAATTTGGCATACTCCTTATAATTGAGATTCTTGTTATGCATCGCCCATTCTCCGTCCGCCAACATGCTGTAGATGCCGTAGTGGAGGAAAATACCGAATTTATTATCCTGAAACTCTTTTCTTGCCTGTACATTCTCCGGAACGGGAACATACTCCTTTTGTGCCAGTGCCGGGAAGGCAAGACTGGCTGTCAATAATAGACTTAATACTCTCTTTTTCATTTATATTATTTATTTGTACCTATCCAAGTCCATTTATGCCAAATAGACTCCAACGGTCCTTGTTTATATTTGCCTAACCACCATTTACTGAATTTTATCTGCAAAAGGAATGTGAAAATTCCAATTAGTAAGCTAACCGTATATCCGCAATAAGGAGCAAGGTAAAAACCGAAGGGAAAGTAAATGATTACTCCAATGATGGATTGGGTTATGTAGTTGGTCAGACTCATTTTTCCGTAAAAACGCAGATTATTAACAGCCTGACTGAATTTCCGGCTCTGGTAAAGTAGAATGAAAGACGAAACCAGGACCAATGTGAAAGCTAACTTTTGCCACATGTCAAATGCAGTTCCGACAGTTTGCTGTACAATTGCGTCGTTCCCCATAATAAGCTCTTTTAATGTGTATAGGGGAGCAAATGCAATAGCAGATATTATCAGGGTTTTTACCCAAAAACGAAGGTTGTTCTCTGTGGTTACGAAAAGTTGCTTTCTTCCGATGTAGAAGCCTAAAAGGAACAATCCGGCTGTTTGGAAAAAACGTCCGGCATTTACGGCCCACAAGAAACTGGCTTTTTGTCCTAACGTGATATTGCCTGAAATGAAATCCCAAAAGCTTCCGTTTTTGGTGTATTCCGCTACTTCAGCATACATTTCACCTACTTTAAGGTCGGGTAGCTGGTGTGCCGGATTTATCAGATTGGCAATATAGTGATACCATTCGACCGGTTGTAGCAAGAAAATAATGGCCGTTATGATAATAGATTTGTCACTCCAATTTCGAGTAAGGAACAATACTAACCCGACTACTACAAACAGAAGCAAAACGTCTCCAGCCGGGAAAAAGGCCGCGTTTAATGTGGCAAAACCAATCAACAGGACCAATCGCCACAGAAAGCGATAACCAAAATCCTTTCCCTGTTTCTTTTGATTATTGCATTGAATGTAGAATGTAAATCCGAACAGGAGGGCAAAAATGGCATAGGCTTTGCCTGCAAAAAGGGTAAATACTCCGTTAAAAACACCTTGGTCTAAGATATGAAGCCAGTTAGGGGAACTGGCCGGATAGACCGGAAATATGAAATGTTCCAAATTATGAACCAGAATAATAGCCATTACAGCAAAGCCGCGTAAAGCATCCACGACTTCAATACGAGTTTTTTTGTTTGTCAGTTGTTCCATGAGTTATTTATTTAGCATTGTTTTAATTTTTTTATTCGCCGGCTTTTCAAAGTAGTAATAAGAAAGCAGGCTTAATAGAATAACCGTGCAGAAAAGAACGGGTATCGAAATGTACCATGCGATCTGAGTAGTACTGCTTTTTTGCCATTCTACATAAAGCTGTAGTACAAGAAGGTGTATCAGATAAAAACTGTAACTGATTTCTCCTCCAATAATAAAAACACGGTTAGACAAAATACGCGAAATGACTCCCTTTTGGAGTGAGAAGCTTAGTAAAATGGCTGCAACAGGTAACCAATAGTAGCAGGAATAGCGATATACTTTGGGGATTTCGGCTGCATAGAAATAGAAGCCGGAGAACACTGCTACAGCTGTGATCTCAAATAGACTTCCCTGTAAAAAAGTAATGTCTTTATTTTTTAGCCGTTCATATAATTGGAATAGCAACATGCCGACAATGAAATCCGGAAAACGGGTTATCGGATTGACATACCAATATTCTTTTATATTCTCTTCCGGTGTAAAGTACATACCTATAAAAATCAAGATGGCCATAAATCCAAAAACATAAAGCAAGCGCTTGTAATTTTTTGTCAATGGTATAAGAAATGGAAAGCAAATATAAAAAAGCTGTTCGCAACATAAACTCCACGAAGGACTGTTGAACGAGAAAAAATAGTCAGCTTTGGGTATATAGGCATTTGTTAATGTGAGCGAAGCTAAAAAATGCTTGAGCCAGTCCACAATCCCGGATGTTATGACATAGCCACCTAAACCTGCGGCAATAAATAATGTCAGCCAGTGCAGGGGATAAACGCGAGCTATGCGTGCTACCCAAAAAGAACGTTTCGTTATAGTGCTTTTTTGTAGTTTCTCTTGATAGTTATATGCTATGATAAAACCGCTTAATACAAAAAAGAAACTGACACCGACAAATCCTTCTTTGAAAAAATGGGTATTGAAAAAGTCGTTGATTATGTAACAGTGTGCTCCGAAAACCATTATTGCGAATATAAATCGCAACGATGTTAATGTATTAATCATAATTCAATGCTTATCGTCTTTTCATATATATGTCAAATAAATACGACAAATATACGAAAAGTATGCTTGGACGTACCACATATGCCTACTAAAAGTAACTCAACTTAAAGCTGAGATAGCTTTTCGCTTTGCAGTTCCAATATATAAGCACGTCCCCGGTCGGTCGTGATTTTCAGATTCGTGTTTTCTTCGATAAGGGGCCGGAGCCTGCGGATAAGGGTGTTTAAGGTCTCGTCGGCGTTGATTTTCCCCGGCCATAAGGTCTCACATATCTCAGTCCGTGCCAGGATGTGTGTCGACGATAAATAGAACATCTCCATTAATGAATATTGCTGAGGAGTGAGTTTCAGTTTGTCTTTGTTCTCTTTATAGAAATAGTTTTTGCTGCAGGATAAAGTCAGGTTCCCGTATGAGATTTCAGGCTCGTCGGCCTTCTCCGTCGTTTCTTTTTCTTCTTTGTGACGGAGTTGGAAAAAGGCTGTTACTGCAAAAGCAACAGCCAGTAGCAGAAAAATAACCGGCCATGTTTTGTTCATCAGTCCGAATGTATCCAAAGGCGAACAGTTTGCATAGCCCTGAAAAGAGATACCCAGGTTATTTTGCAGGGAATCTTCGGCCGGAACTTGTGCCGATAGCCAGATGACCGTATCGCTTGCCAGATAGTGCTCGGACAGTTCCTTTCCTGTAACAGGTTGCGGGTTAACTGCTTCTTTTTGGTTTTTGACTTGGATAATCAGCCCTGTTTTTTCCTTTTTCAGTTCGGAGAAGCTGAGTGCTTCCGCAAAATCGCGGTTATAGCTTTCGATGGAGACGGGATTCCCGAATAATGAAGACAGGTGCGAGTAGGTCCGGAGACTGTCTTGGCTCATCCACAGATGGCTTTTTTGCATGATGGTTTGTTGTAGCGCCTGGTTCAGATCGCTGATGATCGCCCGTTGCGTTTGGGTATAGTTATGGAAGCCAAAGCTGAACGAGAGCGCCAGCATGACGAATGTGAATAATAAGGATAAATTAGCTGTTAATCGTGTGTTCATCGTTCTTTCTGTCTGCATCATATAATAAAACTAACGTTCGAAGGTAAGGATTTATTATAGAAAGTAATGCCCTGAAACCTCAAAATCGTCAGGAATAGGCTGAATGACCGGATGTCATGGATTTGTCAGATAAATGTCAGGCAGTTGTACGGCTTTTATTTATGATGTCGCTTGGCGGAAGGTCTACTTTTGCCTCTGTTGTTTAAAGGTGAAAAGATCAGATGAAAAAATTATTGTATTTATTTATTGCATGCCTTTTCGTTGCAGGGACGGCAGGACAGGAGAAAAAGAAATATGAGTTGAAGGAGTTTGCTGCCGATTCATTGGGTGTCCAGCCGTCGCTGCTCGATTCTCTTCCAGAGATCAGCATTGTTGCTTCCAAACCGCTGGTAAAGGCGGAGGTGGATAAGACTTCCTATAACGTGGCCGACGATCCGGATTCCAAAACGAATACGCTTCTCGAGATGCTTCGGAAGGTTCCGATGGTGACGGTAGACGGAGATGACAATGTGAAGGTCAACGGGAGTGGCAGTTTCCGTATATATATGAATGGGAAGCCCTCGAATATCCTGTCCAACAACCCGAAAGAAGTCTTACGCAGTATTCCCGCCGGAACGGTAAAAAAGATTGAGGTGATAACCGATCCCGGCGCTAAGTATGATGCCGAAGGGGTAAGCGGCATCTTGAATATCGTGACAAAGAATTCGGATTTCGAGGGCTATAATGCCAGTGTGCAGGCTTTGGTCATGAACCAAGTCCGGATGTTTGGCGGCTATGGTACGATGAAATACGGGAAATTATCGCTTTCCGCCAACTATTCTTTCAGTGACTACCGGATGAAAATGGAGACGGATTATAGACGGCACCAGCTTAACACGCCGGAAGAATCCTATCTGCAGGTCTTATCGTCAACCAAAGATAAGACTCCGGGGCACTTCGGCGGACTGGAGGCCAGCTATGAGATAGACACGCTGAATCTGATAGCAGTTTCGGCTTCTTTGAATATTGCACGTAATGAGGAAACTTCCCATAGCGGCTATGATATGCAGGATTCCGGAAACCATCCTGTCTATGCTTACAATCAGACTTCGGACGAACGGGAGAAATGGGGAAGCAGTTCGGTTAAAGTCGACTTTCAGCATCTTTTCAAACGGAATAAGGAGGAGATGTTGACTGCTTCCTGGCAATATGATTATATGCCGGATGATGTCACACAGTATCTGGATATTACGGATAAGAAAGGGGATTCTCCCTCTCTCCAATACCTGAACGCCTTCAACCGGCAGGTCAACCAGGCTAATGGACGGGAACATACGCTGCAACTGGATTATGTAAATCCTTTCCGTGAAAAGCACCGTCTGGAAGGCGGCCTGAAATACATCCGCCGCAACAATAGGAGTGAGGCGTTGTCTGAAAAGAGAAATCTGGAATCGGATAGCTGGCAACCTGCCGATTTCCAGCCGGAGATAGAATATGAGCACATACAGAATATTATGGCTGCTTATGCCGGTTATACATTTTCTTTCGGTAATTGGAGTATGAATAGCGGGTTGAGAATGGAACATTCCTGGCAGGATGTAAACTATAGACAGGGAAACGGCACGGACTTCGATTACCGGGCGACACATTGGGTTCCGTCACTGTCAGCCTTGTATAAACTGAGTGACCGGCAACAGTTGCGCCTTGCCTATAATATCCGTTTGCGGCGTCCGGGAATCGGTTACCTGAATCCTTATGTGCTGATATCCGGAACCAGTATCAGGTATGGAAATCCGGAGCTGGTTGCCGAAAAGAACCACCGTGTCAACTTGTCGTACAGCTATTTCGGGTCGAAGCTGAATGTGCAGGCAACAGTACTCTATTCCCGGGGAAACGGTACGATCAGCGCATACCAGTTTCTCGACGAAGAAGGCGTGCTGAACAGGACGTATGCAAATCTTTCGAAATTCAATGCGGGCGCCCTTACGCTATATATGGGATATAACCCGACTCCCAAAACATCCGTTTCTTTGAATGCAATCTTTCAATATCTCGATTATCACCCGGTAAAGAAGTATGAGGCGTATTTCCCGGAAGGCGGCAACTCCGGTTTCAGCGGATCTGTCTTTGCTAATTTCAGCCAGAAGATAGGGACTGGCTGGCGGTTTGTCCTTTCGTCCGGTGTTATGCGTCCGGAGATTAGCATCGGGCGGGTGCCGGAAACCTATTATTTCTATAGCTGTTATCTGGGGAAAACGTTTTTGAATGACAAACTGACGATAGCCTTGCGCGGACAGGATTTTGCGGAATCTTACCATGTGTCGAGAAGCAAAGAGTCTTTTGCAGATTTTGAATCCCGCCAAAAGACAAAGAAGTTCGGCCGGACATTCGGTATCACGTTTAGCTATAGTTTTGGCAATCTGAAAGAAAAAGTCAGGAAGGCGGCACGCAGTATCGAGAATGATGACCTGACAGGAAAGGATAAATAAAAAATCGTACCTTTGTGTCTTTAAATACGCAAGACACGTGGAAGAATATCTGAAACAACTAAATGAAAGTCAGCGCGAAGCGGTTGTCTATACGGAAGGCCCTTCACTTGTGATCGCGGGAGCCGGGTCGGGAAAAACGCGCGTGCTGACTTATAAAATAGCTTATTTACTACAACAGGGATTGCCGCCCTGGAGCATTCTGGCACTTACATTCACCAATAAGGCGGCTCGCGAGATGAAAGAGCGTATCGCCACTCTGACGGACGAACAGACGGCGCGCCGGTTGTGGATGGGGACGTTCCATTCCCTTTTTTCCCGTATTCTGAGGAATGAAGCGGAGCATATCGGTTATCCGTCCAACTTTACCATTTACGATGCAACCGATTCCAAAAGCCTGCTCCGCTCCATCATGAAGGAAATGCAGCTTGACGATAAGGTCTATCGGCCGGGAATGATACAAAGCCGTATCTCGAATGCAAAAAATGCACTTGTCACCTGGAAAGCTTATGAACAAAATAAGGAATTGGTGCAACATGATATGGATTCAAAAGTTCCTCTGGTGCGCGAGATATACAAGCGGTATCAGAACCGCTGCCTGCAAGCCGGGGCGATGGATTTCGACGATTTGCTGTTGCAGACGAATATCCTGTTTCGCGACCATCCGGATGTGTTGGAGAAATACCGGAGCTTTTTCCGCTTCGTACTGGTCGATGAGTATCAGGATACGAACTTTGCCCAGCATCTGATCGTACAGCGTTTATGCGAGACGCACCGCCGCATCTGTGTTGTCGGGGATGATGCACAGAGTATTTATTCGTTCCGCGGGGCGAATATCGATAACATCCTGCAGTTTAAGAATCAGTATCCGGGGTGCCGCATCTTCAAGTTGGAACGGAATTACCGCTCTACGCAGAATATTGTAAATGCGGCAAACAGCCTGATCCATAAGAACACGAAACAGATTCAGAAAACGGTTTATTCGGAAAAGGAGGAAGGTAACAAAGTCTCTGTATTGGCCTCTTATTCCGATTATGAGGAAGGGTATGCGGTTGCCGGCAAAATCAACGATATGCGTATGCGGAACTATGATTATGCTGATTTTGCCATTCTGTATCGTACCAACGCCCAGTCGCGTATTCTCGAAGAGGCGCTGCGTAAGCGGGGAATCCCTTATAAGATATACGGTGGCCTGTCTTTTTATCAGCGTAAGGAGGTGAAGGACGTCATTTCTTATCTGCGTCTGATCATTAACCCGCACGACGAGGAGGCGTTCAAACGGGTCATAAACTATCCGGCACGCGGGATAGGAGAGACGACTTTAGGTAAGCTGACGGCGGCTGCAACAGAACATAATGTCAGTCTGTGGACCGTGTTGAATGATCCGATCGGATATGCCTTGCAGATCAATAGTGGAACAGCAAAGAAACTGGGGGATTTCCGGGAAATGATTGCCGGTTTTATCGAAAGGAACGATAAATTGTCTGCAGAAGAAATGGCCTCTGCAGTGGTCAAAGAAAGCGGTATTGTGAGTACCTTGTTTCAAGACCGGTCGGTAGAAGGGATCAGTAAACAGGAGAACTTGCAGGAGTTGTTGAAAGGTATTGCCGAGTTCTGCGAGATACGGCGTGAAGAAGGGGCGGAACATGTTTCGCTGGCCGATTTTTTGTCTGAAGTATCTTTGTTGACGGATCAGGATAACGATAAGGACGAGCAGGCTAACAAAGTGACGATGATGACGGTTCATGCCGCCAAAGGGTTGGAGTTTAAGAATGTTTTTGTTGTCGGCTTGGAAGAAGACTTGTTCCCGTCGTCAATGTCGAAGGATAATCCGAGGGCGGTTGAAGAAGAACGCCGTCTCTTTTATGTCGCTATCACCCGTGCGGAAGAAAACTGCATGTTGACCTATGCCAAGAGCCGTTACCGGAACGGACAAAGTGCGATGTGTTCGCCCAGCCGTTTTTTGCGGGATATCGATACTAAATATCTGCATATGCCGGAAAATACCGCTGCGACAGATTCATCGGCCGCTTCACGTGAACGTTTTGAGCGTCCGTCTGCTTTTGCTTCTCCTTTCCAGCAACCGAAAGCTGTGGAAAGGGAAACGTATGTTTCTCCGGTTGCCCAAGCCGTACAACGGCAATCGCGTCTGACAAAGGTGGAAACAGCGGCTGCTTCTCCTTCCTCGGCTCCGGCTTCCGATCTTTCGGGCTTGTATGTGGGAGCCAAAGTCCGGCATGATCGCTTCGGTGAAGGCGAAGTCACTGCAATAGAAGGGGATGGAGGTAATGCTAAAGCTACAGTTGCATTTACCCATTTCGGGCAAAAGCAGCTGCTTTTGAAGTTTGCCCGTCTGACTATAGTCGAATAAATTCAAGTAAATCGATTGATATTCTGGAATGAATCTCCTATCTTTGAGGCATTATCTCCCTTTTTGAGAGGAGTGTGGGGCATGTAATCTTCGTTTTCGCCTGGCAGCATTTTGAAGATTGCGTGCCTTTTTTGTGTCCGACTCAAAAAGGGAAATACTTTAAATTATTGTAATCTATAGGTTAATGGGACAGCATATTGTACGCGGACAACCGTTCCGTCTTTCAGCTTTCCCGGAGTCCATTTCGGCATGGAATTTATTACTCGTAAGGCTTCCTTATCCAATGAAGGATATAAAGATTGTACTATTTTAGCATTTGTAATCATTCCGTCTTTTTCAATAACAAATGAGATATTGACTGTGCCTTGCTTTCCTAATCTTTGAGCTTCTACCGGATATTTTATACTTTTAGCAAGAAATTGCAATAAAGCTCCTTCTCCGCCTGGGAATTCCGGTTTAATATCACATTTATCCAAATCGTAAATCTTATCCTTGCCGGGAGGAAGCGGATCGGCAATTTCCGTTTCGGAAACAACTGTTTCAAGAGCCGGCAACTGGATAACATCTGTTACCTTTTCATTTAATACTCGCGCCATTGCATCAATATTATTGAGCAACAACAAGCCTGCGGCCATCGGGATCAGTGCCAGATACTTTACTTTTCTGACACTGTTTGTTCTTTTTTTGTTTAACATCGTAATTCTCTTTTTTAGTGGTAAGACACTGAAATTATTATATAAATTCGCTATTGCCATATTGGGTTGTTCCATTCCGATCAGGTGGTATTGGTATTCTTTCTTGTTAAAACCGGAAAGCATAACCTGTTCATCTGCAATAAATTCATGATTTATGCTGATCTCTTTCTTTAACCACCAGGCAAATGGATTGATCCAGCAAATAATGCAGACGATTTCACTCAGAAGTATGTCGGCTGAATGCCATTGACAGACGTGTGTGCGTTCGTGTACCAGAATGTCATCAAGCTTTTCCCCGTAATCCTGGGAAGGAGAAATAAAAATCCATTTGAAGAAAGAGTAAGAACTTTCATCTTTTGGAAGGAGGCAAATCCGGATGCCGTTTAATGTGATTTTCCGGCATTTCTTGTATAGCCGGCAAACCGTGAATAGCTCTGCCAAACATCTGAATAGTAAGATACTTGTTCCCGCCAGCCAGATTAATTGCATAACTGTAAGCCCAGTCTCTTTCCAACCTGTGGTAGAAGTGATTTCGTGATTAGGCATTGTAACGGTTTCTTTTGGCAGCAAAACAGAATAGTAACTGACTATATCCGCCACACTTGTCTGACCAGCCAACCAGCCGCTTAAATCCGGTAGAGGATACAGGAATGCAATCAAGTAAATCGACAATAAAACACCTCTGCGCAACCTGAAGAACGTGTCTTCACGGAACAGGAGGCGATAGCAGACATATAAGAGTGCCAATGCCAGGTTTACTTTCAGAAAATAAATAAGTACCGGAATTATCATACTGATTTCTTTTGTGTTGATTATTCTTCTTTCTCAATCTGATCCATTAGCTCCTGCAAGTCGCTTTTAGACAGTTTGCGGTCGCGGACAAAGAAAGAAACCATTTCTTTGTAAGAACCTGTAAAATAGTTGCGGACAACATTAGACATGAAAGTTCGCTTGTAGTCAGTCTCTTTCACCCGGGGAAAAAATTGGGTGATCGTTCCGAACTTCTTCGGAGTGACATATTTTTTCTTTTCCAGATTGCGTACAACCGATGCTACACTGGTATATGGAGGGCGTGGTTCAGGCATTTCATTCAGTATGTCACGGATGAAACAGGGGCCCAGTTTCCATATATACAACATAATGTCTTCTTCTTGTGATGTCAGTCTTTCCATTATTTTATTATTTAAATAACAAACTACTATGTTTTCGCAAATCTACTAAATCTAAGTAGATGAGCGCTGCTTTGAGTCGTAATTATTGTTAACAGATCGAATTATCCTTCCGTTTGTTCATTTTCTATATAGGACTTTCTGGACTTTTGTCTCTATATTTTTATATTCGATCTGTGGGAAGGTTGTTTTTGAGGGTGTCGGAAATATTAATGAGAACGTCGAAAATATTAATGACATCCTCGAAAACATTTATGAGGGCGTCATTAATAGATTTTCTGCAGATCAAAGTATTGGTATAATCTCTGCTTTTACGTATCTTTGCACTTCGGACAAAAAACGTATCGGATGATAGATTTCAATGTGATACCATCCCCATGTTATGTGATGGAAGAAGAATTGCTTCGCCGTAATTTATCGCTTATAAAAGGCGTGAAGGAGCGGGCTGGTGTAAATATAATTTTAGCTTTTAAGGCATTTGCAATGTGGAAGGCATTCCCGATTGTGCGTGAATATATTCCATATTCAACGGCCAGTTCAATCTATGAGGCTCAATTGGCATTTGAAGAAATGGGCAGTCGGGCGCATACCTATTCGCCGGCTTATACGGAAGCGGATTTCCCTACAATCCTGAAATACAGTAGCCATGTGACATTTAATTCGCTTTCGCAGTTCCAGCGGTTTTATCCGATGGTGCAGGCTGACGGAAACCGGGTGTCGTGCGGTTTGCGGATTAATCCCGAGTATTCGAAAGTGGAAACGGATTTGTATAATCCCTGTGCACCGGGTTCGCGGATGGGTGTAATCAGTGATCTGCTGGGCGACAAGTTGTCGGAAGGAATCGAAGGGTTGCATTTTCATACCTTGTGCGAATCGTCCTCTTATGATTTGGAAAAAACATTAGGAGAGGTGGAAAAGCGTTTCGGTCGTTTCCTGCCACATATCAAATGGTTGAATATGGGCGGCGGGCATTTGATGACGCGGAAAGATTATGATACGGAGCATCTGATCGCTCTTCTACAGTTGTTTAAAGCCCGGTATCCGAACCTTGAGATTATAATGGAACCGGGAAGCGCATTTGCCTGGCAGACTGGTTTTTTGTTGACGACTGTTGTGGATATTGTTGAGAATCACGGTATCAAGACAGCTATTATTGATGCCTCGTTCACCTGTCATATGCCGGATTGCCTGGAAATGCCTTATAAGCCAGCCATTCGCGGAGCCAGTGAGCCGGTAGAAGGGAAACCGACCTATCGTATCGGAGGAAACAGTTGTCTGAGTGGTGATTATATGGGAGACTGGTCGTTTGACCAGCCGTTGAAAGTGGGCGACCGTTTGATATTTGAGGACATGATTCACTATACGATTGTCAAAACGTCGATGTTCAATGGAATCCCGCATCCATCCTTAGCTTTGTGGGGCAAGGATGATGCGCTTGTGATGTATCGCCGGTTCGGTTACGAAGATTACAAAAACCGGATGAGCTAAGGATTTGTCGATTGTCTATTGTCAATTATCAATTATTTAGTAATTTAGCGCACTCGTTTCTAATAGGAATAAATTAAGCAGTAAGATATGGGCATTTTTAACTTTTTCAGTAAGGAAAAAAAAGAGACTCTGGATAAAGGGTTATCAAAGACAAAAGAAAATGTATTTTCCAAGATTACCAGAGCCATCGCCGGTAAGAGCAAGGTGGATGACGAAGTGCTGGACAATCTGGAAGAGGTTTTGATCACGTCCGATGTCGGCGTAGATACTACACTGAAAATCATTTCCCGTATCGAAGACCGTGTGTCGAGAGATAAGTATGTGACAACTGCCGAGCTGACTGCTATCCTGCGTGAAGAAATTGCCGCCCTGCTGACCGAAAACCATACGGAAGACTTGGAGTCGTTTACGGTTCCGGAAGATAAAAAGCCGTATGTTATCATGGTTGTTGGTGTAAATGGCGTGGGCAAGACCACTACGATCGGCAAGTTAGCTTATCAGTTCAAGAAAGCCGGAAAGAATGTTTACCTCGGAGCGGCCGATACATTCCGTGCGGCAGCCGTCGAGCAATTAGTGATTTGGAGCGAACGGGTAGGAGTGCCTATCGTGAAACAGAAGATGGGATCGGACCCGGCTTCTGTGGCTTTCGACACATTGAGTTCTGCGAAGGCGAATGGAGCCGATGTTGTCATTATCGACACAGCCGGCCGTTTGCATAACAAGATCAACCTGATGAACGAGCTGACCAAGATCAAAAACGTGATGAAGAAAGTGATTCCGGATGCTCCCCATGAAGTATTGTTGGTGTTGGACGGTTCTACCGGACAGAATGCGTTTGAGCAGGCCAAGCAGTTTACAGCGGCAACTGAAGTGAATGCTTTAGCTGTTACCAAGCTGGACGGGACTGCCAAAGGCGGTGTCGTGATCGGTATTTCAGACCATTTCCGCATTCCGGTTAAATATATCGGTTTGGGTGAAGGCATGGAAGACTTGCAGGTATTCAACAGAAAAGAATTTGTGAACTCCCTCTTCGGAGAATAAATATGCGGAAAAATAAAGTCGATATTATAACATTAGGTTGTTCGAAAAACCTGGTGGATTCAGAACAACTTATGCGCCAATTCGTGGCAAACGGTTATGCCGTCGAACACGATCCACATAAAATTAACGGTGAAATCGTAGTCGTAAATACTTGCGGCTTTATCGGTGATGCACAAGAAGAGTCGATCAATATGATCCTTGACTTGGGTGAAGCGAAGAAGAAAGGAAAGATCGGTAAACTGTTTGTAATGGGGTGCCTGTCCGAACGCTTCCTGAAAGACCTGGAAAACGAATTGCCGGAGGTCGATCATTTTTATGGAAAGTTTAACTGGAAGGAACTGCTGAACGATTTGGGCAAATCCTATCATCGTGAACTGGCTTCCGACCGTGTGCTGACAACTCCCCGGCATTATGCCTATCTGAAGATTGCGGAAGGGTGTAACCGCACTTGTTCCTATTGTGCCATTCCGATCAGTACGGGGCATTATCAGTCCGTTCCGATGGAAGATATCGAGCGAGAAGTCCGCTTGTTGGTGGAGCAGGGGGTGAAAGAGTTCCAGGTGATTGCGCAGGATCTGACTTACTACGGTCTTGACTTATATAAACGTTATGCGCTGCCCGAATTGATAGAACGTATCTCCGATATTCCAGGCGTGGAATGGATTCGCCTCCATTATGGATATCCTTCCCATTTCCCTTATGATTTGCTGCGGGTTATGCGTGAACGCGATAATGTCTGTAAATATATGGATATCGCGTTGCAACATATCAGCGATCCGATGCTTGCAAAAATGCGCCGGAACATCACGAAAGAAGAAACCTATGCGTTGATACGGCGGATGCGCGAGGAAGTTCCCGGCATCCATTTACGGACAACCTTGATGGTTGGCCATCCGGGTGAAACGGAACAAGATTTTGAAGAGTTGGTAGCCTTTGTGAAGGATGTCCGCTTCGAACGTATGGGAGCTTTTGCTTATAGCCACGAAGAAGGAACCTATTCCTTTAAACATTATACCGATGACATCGATCCGGATGTAAAGCAAGATCGTCTGGATTATTTGATGCGTATCCAGGAAGGTATTTCGGCAGATATAAATGCATCCAAGATCGGAAAAGAGTTTAAAGTGATAATTGACCGTGAAGAGGATGACTTTTATGTAGGCCGTACGGAATTCGATTCACCGGAAGTCGATCCGGAGATTCTTATTACCAAAGAAAAGGTACTGACTCCCGGACAGTTCTATAACGTACAAATAGAAGACGCTCAAGCCTTTGATTTGTACGGAAAAGTGCTTTAATATGATATAAAAACTGCAAAGAAGTTTGCCAGTTTACGAAAAAATAACTAATATAGCTGCATAATCTATTAATGGATGCGGATATGAAGAATAAGGAACTGATTACCGAACTTGCCTCTCGTATGGGATGGACTGCACAGGAAGTTACCGATACACTTTCTGTTTTAAGTTCTGTGGTCAGTTCCCGTTTAGTAGATAACGACATCGTTTACCTGCAAGGGTTCGGTCAGTTTGAAGTGAAAAAGAAGGCGGAGCGTATCTCTGTCAATCCTTCGAACGGAAAGCGTTATCTGGTGCCTCCAAAACTCGTTCCGGTATTCAAGCCGGGAACCACCGTGAAGAATAAACTTAAAGAATTAAGCGAACATGAATAACCGGCTGACCATACAGGATTTGGCAGGTTTGTTAGCCGAATATACAGGGAAAGACAAGAACAGCACCGAACGTTTTCTGAGAGAATTTATAGCGGTTGTTTCGGATGGCGTCTATGCCGATAAGCTTGTGAAGGTGAAGGGGCTCGGTACATTCAAAATCATTCCTGTAGAGAAGCGTGAAAGTATCCATGTAAATACGGGTGAACGTTTCGTAATTCCGGAACATTATAAGTTTTCCTTCCTCCCCGATAAAGATTTGCGGGAACTTGTCAACAAGCCTTTTTCTTTTTTTGAGACAACCGAATTAGGTGAGAACGTCGATTTTACCGATATGGACGTGAGTGCTGACGAGCCGGAAGAAAAGGAGGCGGAAGACGAATCGGTAGAAGAGGTGATGCCGGAAGAAAAGCGTTTGCCACAGGTAGAAGATGCCACACAGGAGGATTCTGCCCTTGTCGAGCAGCCTGATAGCTCTCCTGAGGAACCGGCTGCCCCGTTCCCGCATTCGATGCGGGATCGCGAGGAAACAGACGATATCGTTCTTGATAATACGGATAATAATGTAGCTCCTGATCCTGTTGAGGCGGATAACAGCCAGCCACTTTGCGATCCCGCGTCAGGCGCGGGAACGGGTAAGTCCCGTACAAAGCGGAATGTGGCAATCTGCGTATTCGTGTTCTTTTTGATAGCCTTTAATGTGTGTCTTTATCTGAACCGCAGCCATTTCTTCGAAGGAGAAAAAGAAACTTCCGTTTTAAAGAAAGATACCGCTTCTTCAAAAGAAGATAAATCATGGATGCTCAAACCGGAAGAGGTTAAAAAGCACATGGGGGTTGCCCAAGTGGATTCTGTGCGACAAGATACGACTCAGGTCACAACTCAAACGACCGAAGCAAAGCCGGAAACCACTTCTCCAAAAGTAATCGCCCGTGTCAAAATAGAACCGGGCAGCCGCCTGACTCTTATTTCGTTGGATTATTACGGCAGCAAGATTTTCTGGGTATATCTGTATGAACACAATAAAGCTATTATAAAAGATCCGAACAATATACCTATCGGCACTGTTATCGAAGTGCCTGCTCCTGAGCTGTATGGTATTAATCGCCGTGACCGTGCTTCCGTGGAGAAAGCTGCAGCCCGGCAGACCGAGATTCTGAGTGGCCAACTGTAATAAAAACGCTCCCTTTTAAGTAAAATAAAACAAAATACTTCCATATAGGTTAGTATTATTTAACTGCGAAAGTGTAGAATACGAATTTAACATTTCTAATTTTGTGCATCTCAAAAAAGCAAGTAAAAATAATAACAATATAATTGAAGAAAATCTATGAGTCAGACAGTAGACATTCGTGAGTTGAACGAGCGGATTGAAAGTAAAAGTTCGTTTGTGAACATGATTACGATGGGTATGGACCAGGTAATTGTTGGACAGAAACATTTGGTGGAATCGTTATTGATCGGTCTGCTTTCAGATGGTCATATCCTGCTGGAAGGTGTGCCTGGGTTGGCAAAGACTTTGGCCATTAAAACACTGGCGTCATTGATCGATGCGAAATACAGCCGTATCCAGTTCACGCCGGACTTGCTGCCGGCCGACGTTATCGGTACTATGATTTATAGTCAGAAAAGCGAAGAATTTATGGTTAAACAAGGACCTGTCTTCGCTAATTTTGTATTGGCGGATGAAATCAACCGTGCACCGGCGAAGGTTCAGAGTGCACTTTTGGAAGCGATGCAGGAACGCCAGGTAACAATCAGTGAAAATACTTACAAGCTGCCGGAACCGTTCCTGGTAATGGCTACACAGAACCCGATCGAGCAGGAAGGTACTTATCCGCTGCCAGAAGCACAGGTAGACCGTTTCATGTTGAAGGTCATCATCAACTATCCGAAAAAAGAAGAAGAAAAACTGATTATCCGTCAGAATATTTCAGGAGTGAAACCGGAGATCAAGCCGATCCTGAGTAAAGAGGAAATCCTGGAAGCCCGCAAGGTTGTCCGCGAAGTTTATCTGGATGAAAAGATCGAGCGTTATATCGTTGATATCGTCTTTGCAACCCGTTTCCCGCAGGAACACGGTCTGGCAAACTTGGCTAATATGATCTCGTTCGGTGCTTCTCCACGTGCTTCTATCAACTTGGCATTGGCAGCCCGTGCATACGCGTTCATCAAACGCAGAGGCTACGTGATTCCTGAAGATATCCGTGCCGTATGCCACGACGTTATGCGCCACCGTATCGGCCTGAGCTACGAGGCAGAAGCAAACAACCTGACATCGGAAGAGGTGATCAGTGAAATTCTGAACAAGGTTGAAGTACCTTAATAATTGAAAATGGAAAATGGAGAATTGAAAATTAAAGGGACTGACTCTTTGAAACTACATTCTCCGTTAGTTTGAAATTTTCAACTTTCAATTATCAATTTTCAATTATCAAGATGGAAACAAGTGAACTATTAAAGAAAGTTCGACGGATTGAGATAAAGACTCGTGGCCTGTCCCGCAATATTTTTGCCGGGCAGTACCATTCTGCGTTCAAAGGTCGCGGTATGGCGTTCAGCGAAGTGCGCGAGTACCAATACGGAGACGATATCCGCGATATCGACTGGAATGTAACAGCCCGCTATGTCCGGCCTTATGTAAAGGTGTTCGAAGAAGAACGTGAGCTGACGGTGATGTTGCTGATTGACGTATCGGGAAGTAGGGATTTTGGTTCCGTGAATGTAATGAAGAAAGAGATCATTACGGAGATTGCCGCTACGCTTGCCTTCTCGGCTATTCAGAACAACGATAAAATCGGTGTGGTGTTTTTCTCCGACAAGATAGAAAAGTTTATTCCTCCCCAGAAGGGAAAGAAACATATCTTGTATATCATTCGCGAACTGATCGACTTCCAGCCGGAAGAGAAGCAGACCAATATTGCACAGGCGCTTAAATATCTGACCAACGCGATTAAGAAACGATGCACGGCTTTCCTGATTTCCGACTTTATTGATAAGGACGGCTTCAAGGATGCATTGACGATCGCCAACCGTAAGCATGATGTCGTTGCCATTCAGGTGTACGATCGCCGCGAGACGGAACTTCCTTCTGTCGGCCTGATGAAGATCAAGGATGCCGAAACCGGACGGGAACGCTGGATAGACAGCTCTTCCGCCCATGTGCGTACGGCCTACAAGGAATGGTGGGACCGCCGGCAGGCCGCGATGAGCGATTCGTTCAAGAAGTGCCGGGTCGATTCAGTCTCTATCCGTACCGAAGATGATTATGTGAAAGCATTAATTGCTCTTTTTGATAAACGTAATTAAAGCAAGCAAATGAAATTAATAAAGAAAAGCATTCTGTTACTATCCCTATTCGGTACGTTTTTGTCCGGAGGGAAGGCGTATGCACAGCAGACACTGGTAGACGTGAAAGTCGACTCTGCCGCCATACTGATCGGTGAACAGACTGTTTTACATCTAACGGTAACAGCAGACAAAGATAAGGCCGTTCAGCTGGTTATTCCGCAAGATACATTGATGGCCGGGGTAGAGGTGTTAGGTGTCTCAAAAGCGGATTCTACCTTGATCGATAACGATCGTTTATTGATCGAGCAGGATTTGCTGGTTACCTCTTTTGATTCTTCCCTCTATCTGTTGCCTCCGTTTATGGTGATCGATGGCGCCGATACTGTTTATTCCAACCAAGTCGCGTTAAAGGTTTCGACTATTCCTGTCAATACCGACAAACCGGAAGAGTTTTATGATATCAAAGAGGTCTGGAAACCGCCTTTTGTGCTGGCTGATTATTATCCCTGGATATTCGGCATATTGCTGACACTGTTCCTGATCTGCGTGATCGGCTATATCATACAGCGTATTCGTAACAAGAAGCCGATTATTCCGTTCAAGAAGCCGGAACCGAAGCTTCCTCCTCATGAACAGGCCATAAAGGAACTTGATGAGATCAAGCAGCAGAAACTTTGGCAGCAGGGTCGCAGTAAAGAGTATTATACATTGATTACGGATACGTTGCGTCGTTATATCGTGGATCGTTTCGGTATCAATGCAATGGAAATGACTTCCGGCGAGATACTCGATATCATCCGTAAACAGCATGAGGCTAACTCTGTATATGAAAGCTTGAAGCAGATTATGCAGTTGTCTGATTTTGTGAAATTTGCAAAGATGAATCCGCTGCCGGATGAAAACGATTTGAGTTTGATGAATGCTTATCTGTTCATTAATCAGACGAAGATAGAGGAGATTCCCGCACCCGGTGAAGGAGAAAACGCGGAAGGCGAAGGAAAGCCTGTAGAAAAGAATGATTCAAATATAAGTAAAGAATAAGATGGTATTTGCAAATCCTACATATCTGTATTTGTTATTATTGCTGATCCCGATGATCGGATGGTATATCTACAAACTGAGCAAAAATCAGGCAAGTTTGCAGGTGTCGTCTACGGAAGTCTTCGATGCGCCGGGAGCAAGCACTTGGAAAGTCTGGCTCCGGCATGTCCCGTTCGTGTTACGGATGGCGGCAATAGCTGTCCTGATTGTGATACTGGCACGTCCGCAGTCTACGAATAGTTGGCAGAACTCTTCAACGGAGGGTATTGATATTATGTTGGCAATGGATATTTCGGGCAGTATGAGGGCACAGGATCTGAAGCCGGACCGTCTGGAAGCATCCAAAGACGTGGCTGCATCCTTTATCAATGGCCGCCCGAACGATAATATCGGTTTAGTCGTATTCGCAGCAGAAAGTTTTACGCAATGCCCGCTAACGACAGACCATACCGTATTATTGAATCTGTTTAAAGATGTCCAGCCTGGTATTATTCAAGATGGGACCGCAATCGGTCTGGGGTTGGCAAATGCGGTCAGCCGTATTAAGGACAGCCAGGCTAAATCAAAAGTGATCATCCTGCTGACAGACGGTGTGAATAATCAAGGTGAGATCGCTCCAGTAACGGCAGCAGAAATAGCCAAGACATTCGGTGTCCGTGTTTATACAATCGGTGTCGGTACGCAAGGAAAAGCTCCTTATCCGTGGCAGACAGCATTCGGTGTTAAGTATGTGGATGTCGACGTTGAGATAGACGAACCGACTTTGAAGCAGATTGCCGCTACAACCGGTGGACAATATTTCCGTGCGACGGATAATGCCAGCCTGAAGGAGATCTATTCGGAAATCGATAAGATGGAGAAGACAAAGATCAGCGTGCAGGAATATAGTAAAAAACAGGAAGAGTACAAGAATTGGGCGCTCCTGCTTTTCTCACTGTTGCTGGTTGAGATATTATTGAGAAATACATTGTTAAGAAATATACCGTAAATAAAAAAGGCTTATGTTTCGTTTTGCACATCCGGACTTTTTATACTTGCTCTTTTTGCTTCCCGTACTGATTGCATTCTATGTGTATGCAATCATCCTGAAGAAAAAGGCAATCAAGAAATATGGTAATCCCGAATTGTTGGCAGAGTTGATGCCGGAGGTTTCTCCAAAGCGTCAGCATCTGAAGTTTTGGCTGTTGTTCGGAGCCATTGCGATGGTTATCATTGTCATTGCCGGGCCACAGTTCGGTTCTAAACTGGAAACAGTGAAACGCCAGGGCGTGGAGATCATGGTTTGTCTGGACGTCTCCAATTCGATGTTGGCAGAAGACGTATCGCCCAACCGTTTGGATAAGGCCAAGCAGATGCTATCCAAGTTGACAGACGGTTTCTCGAATGATAAAGTCGGACTGATTGTTTTTGCAGGGGATGCGTTTACGCAGCTTCCCATCACTTCCGATTATGTTTCGGCCAAGATGTTCCTTTCGTCTATCAACCCTTCGATGGTTTCAACGCAAGGTACGGCTATCGGTGCTGCTATCAACTTGGCAGTCCGTTCTTTTACACCGAGCGAAACGTCGGATAAGGCCATTATCCTGATTACGGATGGTGAGAACCATGAAGACGATGCGGTGAAAGCTGCTGCCGCTGCCGCAGATAAAGGTATTCATGTGAATATTGTCGGTATGGGTGATCCGAAAGGTACTCCGATTCCTATAGGCGGAAGTAATAATTACATGAAAGATAAGGAAGGAAATGTCGTTATTACAAAACTGAACGAAGAAATGTGCCAGGAGATTGCAGCTGCAGGTCATGGAACGTATGTTCGTGCCGACAATACTAATTCTGCGCTCCGTGCGCTTCAAAAGGAGATTGAAAAGATGAATAAATCAGAACTGGACAGTAAAGTTTATTCGGAATATGATGAACGTTTCCAGACATTTGCCTGGATTGCATTGATTCTGCTTTTGGTAGATTTCATGACATTAGACCGGAAGAACCGTATATTCAGAAAAGTAAAATTATTCTCTTTGATATTATTGCTCTGTTCAGGCTCTGTTTTCGCCCAGAAAGCTGAACGTAAGAACATCCGCGAAGGGAATAACCTTTACCAGAATGAAAAGTTTACCGAAGCGGAAATCGCTTACCGGAAAAGTCTGGAAGTAAACCCACGCTCATCCGAAGGAACATATAACTTAGGAAATGCCCTTTACAAACAGAAAAAGTTCCCGGAAGCGGCAGAACAATACCAATTGATAGCCGGTCAGGCAGAGAAGATGGTGGAGACTCCGGAAGGAAAAGCCCGTTTAGCGGAAATCTTTCATAATGCCGGAAATATTGGCATGCAAAATAAAGAATATGCCAAAAGTGTAGAAGCTTACAAACAATCCCTGCGTTTGAATCCGAAAGATGACGAAACACGTTATAATTTAGCTTTGGCACAAAAATTGTTGCAAGATCAGCAGAATCAGCAGAATGAAGATCAAAATCAGGATCAGAACGAAGACAAGAAGGAAGATCAGGATAAACAGGATCAACAGCAGCAGAATCAAGATCAGCAGCAACAACAAGATGATAAGAAGCAGGATAAGACACAAGAACAGCAACAGCAGAATGAGCAGATGAGTAAAGACAATGCTCAACAGATGTTGGATGCCTTCCTGCAGGATGAAAAAGACACTCAGGAAAAGGTGAAGAAGGCGCAGGCTCAACAACAGCAACGCCGTCGGACGGATAAAGAGTGGTAATCGGGAAATAAAGAAGTAAGAATTAAAAAAATAAGAATTAAAGAATGAGGAAATTAGTTTTCTTATTTGTTCTCTTTGCAACTTTCGGGGTAGTGGTCAGAGCGGCTGATGTGACGTTCAAGGCTTCTGCTCCGGAAGCTGTCGTAATGGGAGAGACTTTCAGATTATCGTACACGGTAAATGCAGAGGGTAAAGATTTGCGTGTGCCGGAGATACCAGATTTCGATGTGTTGATAGGGCCGTCTACTTCGACCAGTATGAGTACCCAGATCGTCAATGGAAAAATGACTACGGAGACGTCTTTGACGTTTACTTATATTCTCCAGCCAAAGAAAGAAGGTACTTTCAACATTGCACCGGCTACGATCAAGGTAAAAGGCGCCAACTACACGTCCAATGCGTTAGCGATAAAAGTGCTTCCCCCTGATAAAGCGGACGAAGCGGCAAAAGAAGGCTCAACCGGTACAGGTATTAGTAAGGATGATGCCTTTTTGACAATTGATGTCTCTAAGAGAAACGTTTATGAACAGGAAGGTATTCTGGTTACATTCAAGCTTTATGTAAGAAAAGATATTGCAGGTATTGATCAACCGAAATTCCCGGAATTTGAAGGATTCCTCGCACAGGAAGTGGAATTACCACAGAACAAGCAGTTGGTAATGGAGAATTATAAAGGTAAGAATTATGGCACTGCTGTGATAAGACAAACCGTATTATACCCGCAACGTTCCGGGAAGATTATAATACCTTCCGGAAAGCTGGACCTTGTGTTACGTGTACCGGGTCCTCCCAAACAGAGAAGTAGTGTCTTTGATGACTTCTTTGGCGGTTCATCTTCTTACATTGATGTAAAGAAAGAGCTTACTACTCCTTCTGTAACAATTGATGTGAAGCCATTGCCTTCCGGTAAACCTGCTTCATTCTCCGGTGCAGTCGGCAACTTTACTATGACTTCGAGCATTAACTCCAATAATGTAAAAACAAACGAAGCTGTTACTGTCAAAGTGAAGATTTCCGGTAATGGAAACATTAAGCTGGTAAAGAATCCGGAAGTTGTTTTCCCAAATGACTTCGAAGTTTATGATCCGAAAGTAGATGTGGATATTAAGACAACTGCAGCTGGTTCTTCCGGAACAAAGACTATCGAATATATGGCAATCCCGCGTTATGCAGGTGATTTCGAGATTCCGGCTATCGCATTCTCTTATTTTGATACAAAGACCAATTCTTATAAGACTATAACTTCCGAACCTTATAAGCTGCATGTAGAGCAGGGCGCAGGTGGAGGAACGTCTCCCGTTATTTCCAACTTCAGCAATAAGGAAAGTGTGAAGTATCTGGGTAAGGATATCCGTTACCTGAAGGTGAATGACATCCATTTCGTTCCGAATAATGAATTGTTCTTTGGTTCATTCATGTATTACATGTGTTATCTGATCCCGGCAATCTTGTTTATTGTCTTCTTCTTTATCTACCGCAAGCAGGTGAAAGAAAACTCGAACTTAGCATTAGTCCGTACGAAGAAAGCGAACAAGATGGCAACCAGACGTCTGAAAAATGCTGGTAAACTGCTTAAGGAAAACAAGAAAGAAGAATTTTACGACGAAGTGCTTCGTGCATTGTGGGGATATTTGAGTGATAAACTGAGTATTCCGCAGGCAAGCCTGACTAAGGATAATGTAGAGGCTGAATTGACTAAATATGGTGTAGATGAGCCGCTGATCCATGAGTTTATGGATATCCTGAATACGTGCGAATTTGCCCGTTATGCACCGGCACAGGCTTCGGATGCTATGGATAAGTTATATGAACAGACAGTAGATGCCATTGGTAAGATGGAAAATACAATTAAAAAGTAATGCGATGAAGATGAATATAAATATGAAAAAGATCGTATTCTTCCTTTTGGTCCAGTTTGTCGCTTTTGGTGCATTCGCCCAGGAGGCAACGATCAAAGAGGCGGAAGCTGCCTATACGAAAGAAGATTATGGCAAGGCTATCGAACTATATGAAGGTCTTCTGAAGAGTAATGGCGAATCGGCTGAAATCTATTATAATTTGGGAAATGCCTATTATAAGGAAAATAAGATTGCCCCGGCCATTCTGAATTATGAGCGGGCTTTGCTGTTGGATCCGGGAGATGGAGATATCCGCTTCAATCTGCAACTGGCGCGCCAGAAATCGGTAGATAAGATCGAACCGGTTGGCGACTTTTTTCTTCATCGTTGGTTTGATAAAGTGCAGAATATGGGTGCTGCCGATTCATGGGCTCAGATGGGTATCGTCTGCTTTATTCTGTTTATCGGCTGTTTGATATTGTTCTTCTTCTCTAAGTGGATTCATCTGAAGAAGATCGGCTTCTATCTTGGATTGATATTGCTGGTTTTGGTTATCTTTTCCAATATCTTTGCCAGCAATCAGAAGAGTGAACTGGTGAATCGGAAAAGTGCAATTGTATTTGCTCCGACTGTTACGGTAAAGAGCTCTCCGGATGCAAGCGGAACAGATCTTTTTATTTTGCATGAAGGAACTAAAGTCTCCATTAAAAGTAAACTGGGAGATTGGAGTGAAATAGCAATGGAAGATGGAAATGTAGGATGGATGCCGAGTAAAGACATTGAAATCATTTAATATCCGGCATCGAAGCTTAATCCTACTATGGTTGAAAAAATATTGATTTATGAGCGCGATGCGTTCTTAGCTCTCAACGGCAGCGACTCTGCTTTCCTGGATCGTTTTATGTGGATCTTTACAGGGAGGGCAGTTTGGCTGCCGTTAGCCTTTTTTATTCTTCTGGTCTTAATTTATAAAAAGAACTGGCGCGAATCTCTACTTATTTTATTGGCAATTGCGCTGGTTATAACCTTATGTGATCAGTTTGCTTCCCACCTCTGCAAGCCTGTTTTCACCCGCTTTCGGCCGACACATCATCCTGATTTTATGTATCTGGTAAAAACCGTTTTCGGATATCGGGGAGGGCTTTATGGGTTCATCTCCAGCCATGCGGCGAATGCATTTGGTTTTGCAACGCTTATGACGTTAATTATGCGGGATAAGTTATTTGGCTGGACCCTCTTTTTCTGGGCGTTTTTGACTGCCTACACGCGGGTTTACTTGGGAGTCCATTTTATTTCGGATATTGTGCCGGGAGCCATTGTGGGAGTATTCTTCGGTTATTTAGTGTATTGGCTTTATTCTCTTAGCCGTTCAAAATTAGTGCCGGCAGAGGTAAAACAAGATGAGCCGTTATATTCAAAACAACGTATCCGTCTCATTGTCTATGCCATATATCTGACGATTCTTGTCATTCTCATTTTTAATGAGCCATTGGCCGCTTGCCTTCAAAAATAATACATGTCGTAAAGCATATTAATTTTTGATGAATAATTTGTTGCTGTAATTTATAATGATTAAGTTAGTGGCATCAAATTAAACAAAGTATTAACCTTCAAAATAAGGAAGCCATGACAAAGACTATTACATTTAATGAACTCCGCAGACTGAAAGACAGCCTGCCTGACGGAAGTACCCACCGGATTGCTGATGAACTGGGTATCACTGTTGAAACTGTTCGTAATTATTTCGGTGGGCATAATTTTAAAGATGGCAAGAGTTGTGGAATACATATTGAACCTGGGCCTGACGGAGGTTTGGTTGTATTAGACGACACCACAATATTTGAACGTGCTTTGCAGATACTCGCAGAAAAAGACGAAGTGTCGGAAGCACAGCAAGCGTAAAGAAATTCATTGTTACAGAAGAATCCCATAGCTGAATCTAAACGATGCTGCTGTGGGATTTTTTTTATTCAACTTTTAGCGAATTCCGATTGTTTAATCTATAAAAACACACGAGTATGGAAGATAAATTAGTAACGTTAGCAATTCACACGTTCGAGAAAGCCCAAATTCTCAAAACGATGCTTGAAACAGAGGGGATTGAAGTCTACATACATAATGTAAACCAGATCCAACCGGTTGTTTCGGCCGGTGTACGTGTGCGGATTAAAGAAAGCGATCTGCCTCATGCCTTGCGCATCATTGAAGATAGCAAGTGGTTTAGCGAGGACACCGAACAAGAGGAAAAAAACGGCCATCAGGAAAAGAAAATATTGATACCGATAGATTTTTCCGATTATTCGATAAAAGCATGTGATTTAGGTATTAATTATGCCCATAAGATCGGAGCGGAAGTGATGATCATGCATGCCTATTTCAGCCCGTATTTCCCGTCCGCTATTCCGATGGGCGATACGCTGGCTTACCAGGTGAACGAGGAAGAGACGACACAGAATGTCTTGAAACGTGTCAATATCGATATGGAAAATATCTGTACGATGATCAACCGTAAAATCCAGTCGGGCGAACTTCCCAAAGTGAAATACAATTATGTACTTCGTGAAGGGTTACCGGAGGAAGAGATTATTGCATATTGCAAAGAATATCATCCGACATTGATTGTAATGGGTACCCGCGGAAAGAGCCAGAAAGACATGGATCTGATCGGTAGTGTTACCGGTGAAGTGATTGAAGTAAACAAAGTCCCGGTTTTGGCTATTCCGGAAAATGTCCCGTTTGAAGATTTGAGTGAAGCTAAAAACATCGCTTTTGCGACCTCTTTCAACCAGCGTGACCTGGTCGCTTTTGACGAATTTATGGAAATCATCAAACCGTATGATGTGCATATCCATTTGTTCAATATCTCGACCAGCAAGGATGAATGGAATGAAATCCGTCTGACCGGTGTTAATGAATACTTCAAAAAGCAATATCCGGATGCCCATATCACCCATACGGTTTTGGACGATGGCGACCTGTTGCTGGCGATTGAGAAATTCGTGCGCGACAAAGATATCGATGTGATAGCGCTTAGCACGTACCGCCGGAATATCCTGGCCCGTATGTTCAATCCTTCGATTGCCCGTAAGATGCTATTCCATACCGACACGCCTTTGTTGGTGATGCACTCATAGAATATTGTTGAGAGTTGACGTCTGTCAACTCTCGACTCTTTCAGAAATCGGTAATGTAAACCAAAACGTAGAGCCTTTCCCAACTTCCGACTCCACACCAATCTCACCTCCTAATGTCTGTATGATCAGTTCGCAGATCGAAAGCCCCAGTCCGGTGCCTTTTACAAAAGTGTCGAATTTGGCAAAGCGCTCGAAGACGTGGGGCAGGTTCTCTTTCTCAATTCCTTTTCCGGTATCCCTTACATAGAAATAAATCTGTTTGCCTTCGATTTCGTAACCGACTGTTATGGAACCTTCGAATGTGTATTTGCAGGCATTGCTGATAAAGTTGGATAAGACTTGTGTCAAACGATTCTTTTCGGTGTACAATATGTAAGGTTCCGATGGTATATCCAGGGACATATAGACCTCTTTCTTTATTTTGAACCGGAAAGTATATCCCAAGTTTTGAATCAAGTCATTCAAATTAACCTCCGAATAAATGAATTCCATCTGTCCGGCTTCTATCTTCGACATATCCAGGATATCGTTAATCAGATGAAGAAGCATGTCGTTGTTTGCCTCGATGATTTGGGCAAACTCTTGCCTTTCTTCTTTGTCGTCCGTTTCGGCCATAAGCGTCGAGAAACCTACAATGGCATTGAGCGGTGTCCGTATGTCATGGCTCATATTGGCGAGGAAAGTGCTTTTGAGGCGGTTGGATTCTTCGGCTTTTTCACGCAGGCGAACCAGTTCCTCGGTATGTTTCAGATCGGTGATATCATGTTTCAAACCGATAATACTGCGCACCCGCCTGTCTTCGTAACGTTGATAAGCGACGGCTTGCATCTCGAACCACTGGTAGTCTTCCATTCCCGGCTCCTTGCTCCGTATCTGAATGACCATCAGGCTGCATGTCTCTTCAATCAGGTTACTCAGCCCCTGGATCAGGAGTTGGGCGTCGGAAGGATACATATATTTGAGGATCTCGTCCAGCGCGACGGAGTTTTGGGAGAGATTGGATTGCTGGAGGAAGTTGTCGCTTATATTAACTGTCTGCGACTCTACGTCATATTCCCAAGGCGTAATGTGGACCGCTTTGAGGACAAATTCGAGCATCTGCTTGTTTTTGTCGTATATGTTCTTTTGCTTCATTTCGGCGGAAACATTCCGCTCGGTACCGATGATATGGCTCACTTTCCCGCTCTTGTCTTTTAATCCGATTGCATAGACGTCGGTCCAGACGTTTCCGTTGTCGAGGTTGAGATGGAATACTTCGTTTTTTATTTCTTCCTCTCCGGATGTTAAGGCATGAAGGTAATTTTCATATTTCTGCATATCTTCCGGATGTATTTTGGAGCCTAATTCAGCTTTGGTCATACCGGTAGTCGGGATGCCGACACGGTGCACTGCCGTGAAAACCTCTTTTTTGACATCGTACCGCCATACGGCCATATAGACGGCATCGAGGGCGATGGTAAGTTCGGTATGTACCCTGTCGAGTTCTTTTTTATGCTTGCGTTTTTTGGTCAGGAAGAAGATGAACAGGAAGGCTGTGAAACAGATGCCTGCTATTTCGAAGGGGTGTGCTTTGATTTGCAGGTAACTTTTGTCGTATTCGTGGGTTACTTCCAGCCGTTTCGGACCCATATCCTGCCTGGTGGAGGCTGAACCATCGAAGGATATTGCCTGGAGCAAGAAAATCAGAAAAAGAAATACCCTATACTTTTTCATGTTTTTAGAAAGAATAATCATCTCTTATTGTTGTTATTGATTAATGTGTAACGGCGTGTATGTGATTGGATAAAGTTATGTTGTTGTAAAACCAAATTCTACGGTAGAAGCAGAGTAGAGTCCCTCCTTGGTTGCGACACATATGCTGTTGAAAGCGTAATCGTCATTACGCTCGGTTAGCATCAGATGGGTAAGCGTGTCGTTGATACAGTGCATTTTAGGATTGGATATAACCATAATTGATGTTTTATAGAGTTCTTAATGAACTCCGGT
>NZ_QREV01000037.1 GCF_003363715.1 Parabacteroides acidifaciens | reverse complement strand
CAAGACTATTATAGTAGCGATAGATATTCCAAGAAAGTGAATGAAGTCCCCCCCCCATGAAATATCGGGTGAGCCATGAAACCGACTTGGAAATGCTTCGGTGTGCCGTCTTTGGCGATGACCATATAAGAAGGAACACCCTGGACGCCGAATTTGTTACAGATGTATGTCCATTGGGCATCCGTCATCCGGTAATGTTCGCCCTTGATGTCCGGGATCATTTGCTCCCAAGTCCCTTTCGGAGAGTTTTCACCGGCCAGGTAAAGGAATACGACATCTTTGCCAACGAAGTCTTTCTTCACCGGCTCGGATTGTTTCATCGCAGCTTTGCACGGACCGCACCAAGTTGCCCAGAAGTCGATGAAAACCACCTTTCCGCGATAAGGTGTCGTGATGGCATTGAACAACTCTTCTGCCGGGATCTCGGCGATATTCACACGGTTGACGGTGTAGCCGGATTTCTTTTTATTCTCCTCGATAAGCTGTTTTGACCTTGTTGTTCATCTGTGCGAAAGCTTCCCGGAAGACCGGAGATATTTTACCGGCCTCAGCAATCTCTTCGTCGCTTAGCGGCTGGAACTCTTTTATCGGCTTGGCCAGGCGTTGTGCGGCAAGCAGGTCGAAGAGCGTTCCTTTGTCTGTTCCCATGACTTTGACCAGGTCGGCCGTATTGTCCGGGACTTCGCCCTTAACTGTCCTTTCTTCTCCCGTGAAGTTCGCATATTGGATATACGAGATCAGATAAATAGAAGTGCCGTCATACAACATGAACGGATTGTTGCATACGAGCTCCGGTATGAAGTTGTAATATTCTATCGTTGGCACCACTTTCTTATAATCCGTCATAACCGAGTCGCGCGGGATCTTGTTGACCGTCCGGTAAGCATATTCCGTCATATTGGTGATACCGAACAACTGTTCCGCCAAGTCTTTATTCAGACTGTTTAGCAGAAGCGTGCGGTAAGCGTCGCTCAATTCCGTGTGGCTGTCCAATGTCGCTTTCTCCTTTTGGTAGCGGTCCATCCAGTATGCCTTGAACTGATCTGCGTTCATGGCGCTGATGTCGACAAACATTTGCATGTATTCGTCCTGCGTTCTGGGACTGACCGATACAAAACTGAGGGACGAATTGCAAGCCTCGTTGTTGAGGGCGGCAAAGGCTCCTGTAAAGTAATATTTCTCACCTAAAGACGGTTTGTCCTGTTGTTTCTTCGACTTCGCCCGGCATAGTTCAGGGAAGTTGACTTCAACCGTTGTCGTCTCTCCCGGTTTCAGATATATCTGCCCGTTCATAAAGTCGCCGACAATATTCAGGTTCGTCGGATGGTACAGCGGAACTTCCAGTTTGAAATTACCGTCCGGTTGCACAGCGATGTTATATTCGTCCGTACCGCCTGTCAGCATATTGAACGCCCACGCACGTCCTTTCAGTTCCATTTCCGGTTTATAGCCTGCGATATGCCCGTTCAGCACGGCTGTCCCGATTTTGAACTCCGGCTTTTCCAGTACGGGAGTTTCCTTCGGGTTCTTTTTCCCCGCTAAAGGTGAACTGGCAGGAGAGCTGTCCAGGTGTATGTTCCAGATTTTGAAGGCGCCTTCATCATTGCCTTCAATAAAATCGACCGTCTTCGTTCCCTTTGGCAGAGGAGGAAAGACCAGTTGGAACGAACTTGTCCCCGATTCCGGCATCCAGTGTTCCGCACTAAGTTCGATGCCGACGCCGTTCTTGATCGGATATTGCTTGCCGTCGGCTTGCAGGTAGGTTTCTTTGGCAACCCGTATCCAGTATTTCGGATGGAAGTAAGCGTCGATATAAAAGACTGTAGCCGTGTCGCTCAAGGCTATTTTGTCTATTTCCAGCGTTGTCGAGCTCCATGCGTCAAAAGCGGGCTGTTCGACTACGCGTTCCTGTGCCTGCAATCCTGTACAGCAGAGGAGTAATAAAAGTAGAGAGAGAATCTGTTTCATAAGTAATTCGATTTACGATTGATGCCGGTAATATACGAGTTTAAAAGCTTAAATAACCGTCTCTGTCACGACCTGTCCGTCGAAAAGGTTTATGATGCGGGAAGCAAAGCCGGCGTCGTGCTGGCTGTGCGTAACCATGACGATCGTTGTTCCTTCCTTATTCAGCTCGTTGAGGAGGTTCATTACTTCCTGTCCGTTTTTACTGTCCAGGTTACCGGTCGGTTCATCGGCGAGGATCAACTTCGGATTCGCAACTACGGCGCGGGCGATTGCGACACGCTGTTGCTGACCGCCGGAAAGTTGCTGCGGGAAGTGTTTTTCGCGGTGCGCGATTGCCATCCGTTCCATCGCTTCCTGTACTTTCTTCTTCCGTTCGCCGGCCGAAACACCCATATAGAGCAAAGGCAGCTCGATGTTCTCGTAAACATTCAACTCGTCTATCAGGTTAAAACTCTGGAAGACGAAACCGATAATTCCTTTACGCAGTTTTGTACGTTGAGCTTCCGTGTATCGGGAAACCTCGATCCCGTTCAGGAAATATTCCCCGGACGTCGGGTTGTCCAGCAATCCTAAGATGTTCAGCAACGTAGATTTACCGCAACCGGAAGGCCCCATTATGGCCACAAACTCCCCTTCTTTTACTTCTATGTTAACTTGGTTCAACGCTAACGTCTCCACCTCTTCCGTACGGAAGATCTTTTCTAATGCAACAGTTTTAATCATGGTGTGCTAAATTTGTTTACAAGATCTATGGCAAAAGTCGTGCCATAGATATAAATGTCTTGTATATAGAAAGTTGCCGATTGAAGATACTTCCTGTATTGTGCGTATCCGAACTGCCGCCGTGCGGATAAGCACACTTTAGCTTACATCTCGGTATGGATTAACCTTTTCTTGCCTGTTCATTAGCCCGTTCTAAGCGTTCTATTAGTCGTCCGCTTGGCGCCGAACGATCGTCCGCCGCCCAGTGAACGATCGTCCGCCACCAAGCGAACGATCGTTCGGCGCCCGGCGGACAACTAATGAATGCAATGAAACGGACTAAGGGGCAGGGATGTTTGACTTAGTTCTTCCTTATGTTTCGGATAAAAGGTCTATTTACACCGGAAATGTAACGATAGTTGTAATTTTTCCGTATGTTTGCGAAATCAAAAGAAATAGATATATGGAAACGACAAATAACGCATCCCGATATTGGTATGTCTTCTATAACGACCAACTCTTATTGCAAAAGAAAGCCGAAGGCTATACAATCCCTTTTACCGATAAAGCGCCTGTCGCAGTCGATCGTTCACTTCCCATAGAGATGCAGGACGGGACAGAGGCGATGGTTGCTTTTACCGATGCGCCGTTGGAGGAAACGGACGCTTTCCTGCCGATGGGACTCCGGGCTTCTTACGACTATATCGACCGGTCTTTATATGACCAGGCGGGAAAGGCTTACGAGATTGTCTATTGGGATAAGCATAGCCGTTTCTGTCCGGTGTGCGGTACGCCGACTGTGCAGGAAGGGCCGATCATGAAGAAGTGCCCCGCATGCGGGAATGAGATGTTTCCGGCGGTGTCACCCGCAATCCTTGTTTTAATAAGGAAAGGGGAAGAGATTCTGCTGGTGCATGCACGGAACTTCCGGGGATCGTTTCACGGGCTTGTCGCTGGTTTCCTGGAAACAGGCGAGACGTTGGAACAATGTGTGGAGCGCGAAGTGCGTGAAGAAACGGGGCTGTCGATCCGGAATATCACTTATTTCGGCAATCAACCCTGGCCGTATCCGAGTAATCTGATGATTGGTTTTATTGCCGATTATGCAGGTGGGGAGATCCGGCTTCAGGACGAGGAACTGAGCTCCGGTTCTTTCTTCTCGAAAGACAACCTGCCGGAGATACCGCGCAAGCTCAGCCTGGCGCGTAAGATGATTGACTGGTGGTTGGGAAATTAATAATTAAGAATTAATAATTAATCGTTATGAACTGGGGTGTAACTTGTAAATCGATCGTTATGAGAACTAAGGCTTTATGTTATCTTTTGTGTCTGTTGGGTATGGCTTTCGGGACGGAGAGCGCGTCTGCGCAGGTCACGCGTGCCGATTACCAGCGTGCCGACACGATTCTGAAATGCTCCGAACTTGTCTATTCTCCTGCCGTTCATCCCGAATGGATAGACAGTTCACACTATTTCTGGTATAAGAATCACGAGAAGGAGGGAGACTTCTTCTACCTTGTCAATGCCGAGAACGGGAAGAAGCAGCGTGCAGCCGACAAGAAAGGACTGGCGGCATTCTTCTCTAAAAAGCAAAAACAACTGGCGGAATCCCTCTTGAAAGAAGAAGAACGGAAGCCGGACCGTTGGCGTCGCCGTGATGAGGCACCGGAGCCTGTTGTCTCGCCGGATAAGAAGTGGGAGGCTTATGTGAAGGATAATAACCTTTATCTCTCGCCCGTTCAGGATGAGAAAGATAAAGGGAAACAGAAGGAGGAGATCGCCTTGACGATGGACGGGACGACGAACCTGCGCTATGATGGCGGGGCTGTCATCTGGTCGCCCGACTCGCGTAAGTTAGCAACGGTGAAGGTGCGTGACGTGAAGGAACGCCGCATACCGTTGATCGAGTCCAGTCCGTCCAGCCAGAAACAGCCGATCCTGCAATGGCGCGATTACGCCAAGCCGGGAGATGTATTGCCTGTTTACCTGCCTGTTCTCTTTGATGTGGAGGCGCGCAAACAGATTGTGCTGGATGTCGCTCCTTACGAAAACCAGTTCTATCTGAATCTGACCGGCTGGCGCGAAGACAGCCGTGCGTTCACGTTCGAGTTCAACCAGCGCGGACATCAACGCTATGTCATCGGCGAAGTGAATGTGGCTGACGGCTCTATCCGTCATTTGGTGGACGAGCAGACGAAGACATTTATCTACTATTACAATAACTATCGCTACGACCTGAATGACGGGAAGGAACTGCTTTGGATATCCGAGCGCGACGGATGGCGTCATCTTTACCTTATCGACGGCACGAACGGACAGGTCAAACAACAGGTGACAAAAGGCGAATGGGTTGTTCGCCATGTCGATCATGTGGATGAGGCCGGCCGCGTAGTCTACTTCACCGCCTCCGGTTTCAACAAAGGGGAAGATCCGTACAACCTGCATTACTGCCGTATCAATCTGGACGGGACAGGCTTTACGGATATGACGCCTGAAGACGGGAATCACCATGTGACATTCTCTGCCGACCGGAACTATTTTACCGATGTCTATTCACGTCCCGACCTGCCTCCGGTAAGCCTGTTGAAACGGACGGCTGATGCCTCTCCGGTCGCTGAACTTCAGAAATGCGATGTCAGCGGCTTGCAGGCGAAAGGCTGGCAGATACCGGAAGTATTCTCGGCAAAAGGACGTGACGGCAAGACGGACATCTGGGGAAATATCTATCGCCCGATGAACTTCGATGCTTCCCGTTCGTATCCGGTTGTGGAGATGATTTATGCAGGTCCGCACGACTCGCATGTCGACAAGGACTTTAAACCGGTTCATCATCTGATATCCAAGCTGGTGGAACTCGGCTTCATCGTTGTCTCCATTGACGGGATGGGAACGTCCAATCGTTCGAAGGCTTTCCACGATGTATGTTGGAAGAATCTGAAGGATGCTGGTTTTCCGGACCGTATTGCCTGGATGAAGGCGGCAGGGGCGAAGTATAAATATATGGATCTGGAGCGTGTCGGCATTTACGGCTGGTCGGCCGGCGGACAGAATGCGATGGCGGCTTTGCTGTTCCATAACGACTTCTATAAAGTGGCGGTTGCCCTTTGCGGTTGCCATGATAACCGGATGGATAAGATTTGGTGGAACGAGCAGTGGATGGGCTATCCGATCGACGCTTCATACAGCGCCTCTTCGAATGTGGACAATGCTTACCTGTTGAAAGGCAAGCTGCTCCTGATCAACGGCGAGCTGGACGACAACGTGGACCCGGCTTCCACTCTTCAGGTGGTCAGCGCCCTGATGAAAGCCGGCAAGAACTTCGAACAGCTCTATCTGCCGGGCAAGACGCACAGCTTGGGCGGCCCGTTCGAGATGCATAAGATGCACGATTTCTTTGTCAAGAACCTCTTGAACCAGGAACCGCCGGCGTGGGAATAGATTAGCGGTTCTCGATCGTGTCGAGCCAGATTTCCAGACAAACCTGCGGATAGAGTTCCATTGTCTCCTGTACGGTTGTCGAGGCCTTCATCCGGTTGGCAATCTCGTCGGCCGTATCGGGATAGGCAGTTTCGATCAGGTCGTTCAGAATAAAAGAGAAGAAATGCGGCTTCCGTTTCAGGTAGCGGTCCATTAATAGATAACAGGTGGCGGGAGAGGATGTCAGTATCTGGTTTTTCAGGTCTGCGTACTCTTCCGTTTCCATGTATTGGTAAGGCGTGTTCTCGACTCCCATTTCATCGCATTTGCTGAGGAAGGCGTTGAACTTCTCGTTGAATAGCTTCTTTTCCGTGCGCGATGCCATCTTCACCCCGCTATTGATGCGGTCACGGAGGTCAGGTGTAACCTTGAACACATCCGGTTCCGAATAGTCCTCGCTGCTGCAAGCGCCCAGCAAAGCGATTATGATGAATGCCAACAAGGTGGCTAATAGTTGTATCTTTGTCATACTGATTCTCCGATTAATGTTTCTTACATACTTATAAGACGTTAAATAACACGGAATTGTTGCAAAGGAGTACGACTTTTTTTGTAGAAAGTGATTATTCGGGGTGCTTAGTCGACTGGGACCGGAGTTATCATGCGTGTTGTATCTTTCATCTGTAACGAGTCTTTGTGCAGAAGAAGCGTGTCTTGTCCGGCTATCTGCGGATTGTCTTCTGCAAATTTCTTCTTTTTCTTGATGATATCGGGTGTAGGCAGGTTGTTGTAGTTCTTCCATGTCCCGTCGCGTTTCGCGTTACGTCTATGTATATATGATTTCCGGCTGGTCAGTTCCGCTATATCTAAAGTAGCGAATCCCGTATTGTAGGAATGGTTCGCAGGATCATTCTTCCAGGCTTTCAGCATATTCTCATAAACCGGTATTATTTGCCCCGGTTTCGGTCCGTATAGCCAAAAGACGGAAGGCGGTAAATCTTTCAATGCTATTTTGCGCCGGGTAGAGTCTGTCTGTATATATTCGGAAAAATCTTTGATGATCGGCAACGGGGTTACGGGAGACAGCTTCATGTTCGACGCCGGCTCGTCCAAGTTGATAAACGAACCTGATTGGATCGCTTTCATCGTCTCAGGATTCAGTTCCAGCTTTTCTTTGCCGGATAAAACGTTCTGAAGCCAGACTGAATCCTTTTTTGTCCATTGTTGTGCCGAGAGATAATCAGCTCCCTTCAGACAAATCAACATCACTATAAGTAGCTGTTTGCGCATGAAACCTATGAATTTGCAACGAAAGTAAATTAAGTTAGTGTTTGTTTATACTATAATTAGTGTAATTAGTCTTATCAATTTAAAATGTTAATTGTTTTTGGGATGTATTGACTTAATTAGTCTTTGGTTCTCTTTTTTACTGTTCTTTTTACCTTCAGGATCGCAAGGTTCAGCTCGACGGTCGATTCGCTTTCTGTGAAGTCGCCATCCGTTTCCTCTACCGCTTTGGGGCTTTTCAGAATGGTGGCGAGCATGTAGAGGCCTTTTTCGGTAAAGGCTTTTGCTTTAACGCGTACTTTGAAGGATATATTTGCGGTCGAAATTTTCGACTGCAAGGGGTACATCTCTTTGTTTGTCAACTCGATAATGTATCCTGAAAGAAACTCACTCGATAATCATTTGGGATAAATAAACTCATTATTTGCCAGAACTGAAGCAATAAATTATCATTTACAGGTTCACTTTTTCTTATATTTAGACTTTCTGCAAATTGAAAACTTACAATAACCCCCTTCCAAATATCTACAAGTAATCCTATTAAAGGGACTCATATCTCAAGTCCACAGAGGAAGAGGCTTTGCCTCTAAACTCTAAAATCGTTCGTTGAAACGAAACGGCAAAAGAGAGCCTACGGCAGAGGGGCTTATTGTATAAAACGCATTTTACAGCCTCGAAAGATGACCGAAAGCAAACAAATGTTAATCCGCTTTTCAGCCGTCAAAAAGGGGCTTTTTCCTCTGATCCGGCACCTTATCGCCATGAAAAGGGACTTTATTGCTCTGATCCGGCACTTTGTTGCTCTGAAGTCGGACTTCATATAGCACAAAGTCAACCTTCAAAGCGATGAAGCGTTACTTCAAAGCAGTTTTCTGCGCACCTCACGGCAACAAGTCTCCAAAATTTCCTTGGGATATTTGGAGCGCCGTCCGCCTTCGTTCGCAAATAATCGATTCTCCGGGAGTTAAGGTTTATCACTTTGACAGTGTTTCCGGTTTTCGATAATCAAATTGTACGCTTTTCGGAATGGGCCCGGCACCTCATTTCAGCTGTTGTCAGCCGAGCCGGTTAAAACCGTGAAAAGAGTCAATCCAAAATCGATCAAGATTTCGGATGAAATAGAAAAATGGCTGAAATAGGGGTTATTGTAAATTCATCAGGTTTGCATTTATCCGTTATTGATTCATTATTTGCAGGTTTAAACTGATCCGTATAGCCGGCCTCATCCTTGTGTTTATCCCCGATGATACGTTTTTCTACTTCCTGTTTAGCAATAATCTTTACTCAGTTTTGATTGTTTCTGCCGGATTCAATCGTGAAATCAGCCAGATGCGATAGGCGACGGTTACGCATACGATTGTTGTTGTCAGAAAGATAATCTCTAACCATATAAGAGGATTATTCAGCCATCCCGGAGAAATGACTGCCTCGGAGTCGGTTAATGCATGCAGGAATAAATAGACAATCGCTAAAGAAGGAATAGCCGCAATAATCAACAGGCGGATGTACAACTTCCCGAATAAGAGTGCTATTACGCGGGGACCTGCCCCATTGATTTTCCGGATGGCAACTTCCTTTTGACGGCTGTGCGTATCAAGCGTAATGGCGGAATAGATTCCCAGGATAGTTATGATTAAACTGATGACAGAGAGCAAAGTGAACATATTGCTCATCAGTTCCGAGCCTCCGTTATACCGGAAACGTTCTTCCTGCTTGGTCGTCAATTCGAAAGGAATGGATTCCGGCAGGCGGTTGTGAACAATACGGAGTATCTCTTTCCGGACGTTTTGTTCTTGGCCGGGTACACATTTGACGTAGACAGTGCTGTAGTTCGGCTTGTCAGGTACAGAAAGGAATGTGAAGCGGTGATATTGGTTGGCCTTTACGATCTGTTCTTTAGTGTAGAGCGGTTCGAATGGCATTTGTTCGTATATGCCTGTGATCTGGTAAGTCTTGTCTCCCAGTTGTACGGATGAAGGATTCTTCTCTCCGTCTTTTTCCAGTTCCCAGATCAGTGAGCGTGAAACGGCTATCTCATTGGGCGCTTGTGGCATTCTTCCTTCTATCTTCAGGTTCATAAAGTCTGGATAGTTGCTACTGACAACATGTTGTATGCCGTGTACGGCCTCTTCCTTTTTCGTTATGTAATCCGGGTAGCCCCCTATATTCTCCGATAAAATATCTTTTACACCCGCAAGTGCATGGATGTGGGAAACTATTTCTTCTTCATGGCCTTGCAATTGCGGTTCCCAAAGTTCTATTTTCCAGATACGGGTGCATTCTTCTTCGGTCAATGTGTTATTTCTTTTCTCGTCTACAAGGTTATGGATACTCCCAAGTCCGATTGCACCGGCAACAAAGAGGAAACAAATGAACAGTTGCACGCCCAGCATAAAGTTGCGTACGCCATGCTTCTCTCGTCTGGTCCCTTTTATCCCTTCTGTCAGCGAAAGCCGCCTGATACGGAAAATAGCCCAGGTAGCAATCAGCAGGCAGATGATAAGTAGAATGCATAAGTATTCCATCTCCTGCCAAATCAGGGTAGGTGTGTGGATAAATACATCCTCGTCGATCAGTTCTTGGCTTGCCAGATATTGATAATAAACGGGAATGACCCATTCGATCAAAGCAAGGCTTACTAAAGCCGATAGAATAAAGAGAATAGCGATTTCACTAAAAAGCAGACAGAACAGTCCTGTCGAATCGGACCCCAAGCATTTCCGCAGGCTGAGTTCACGTGTCCGGTTATAGAACGATTGGATACAGAACTTGAGGAAATTGATCATGGCTGCAACCAGTATCAAGGCTCCGATCACCGGAATAAGAAGTGTTGCGCTGAGATTGTCCGGTTTGTGCATTTCCTCTTTTAAGGTTCGTACTGCAAGGTAATTGTCGTTTTCGTTTCCGAAAGCCGGTATTTGTTTTTGCAGCCGTTGGTTTATTTCTGCACTCGAAACATCCTTATCCAGCAAGACAACCGGATTCTCATATCTCCTTTCCGGGTTTATTGTCGAGGTTTCCAGGAAGTAGAGGTCTTTCTTTTCCTGTACTCCATCCGGTAAATCCCGGATGACTGCGCTGATCGTGGAGTATCGGATTGCGGATGTATCGTTGTCTGCCTGGCTGAAATAGAGTGTTTTACCAAGAGGCGTTTCATCGCCGAACATTTTCTTTGCAGATGATTCGCTTATCCATGCCTCTCCCGGTTTTAATATAGGTGTCTGTCCTTCCGGAGTTCTCATGCTGAAGATCGCAGGAAAGTCTGCAGTGATGTTCAGAAAACTACACTGGAACGGAACCTCTTTTTGTCCGGCTTTACAAAGAGTAATATTAGCCTTTGTAAAGCCATATGAGTAGGCAATCTTTTCTATTCCGGTTACAGGATTACTGATCAATGCTTGTAGCTCCTTGCCCGGTATGTAAGGTTGTTCATAACTGTTCTTTGTCGACTTGATATAAATATTGGCTATCCTGTCACTATTTTCCCAAGCAGTGAACTGATTGTTGAATCTCCTGATGTAATAGGAGGTCATACTGAAACAGAGCAACCCGATAGCGATTCCAATGATGGAAAGCAAGTATTGGACTTTGTTTTTGAGTATTTGCCGTATGGCTATTTTTAAGTAGTGCTTTAACATGATGTTATGTTATTTGTTTTTATTCAGTTTTAATAACTTCTGCCGGATTGGTTGCGGCGGCCCTTTTAACCTGTTGGAAAATAGAGAGAAGGACGATTCCGCTGGTGATAATGAAGACCAGGAGGAACAGCCATGCCGGCAGAGTCGTGTGGTTGGCATATGTTTCCAGCCATCGTTTAGCCAACAGGTAACCGACCGGGAGGGCAAAAGCATTTCCCAGCGTGACCAACAGGAAATATTCCCGGAAGAACAGTTGCAGGATGTGATAGAAGGTTGCCCCGTTCACCTTGCGGATCGCAATCTCTTTCCTCCGTTGTTCGGTGGAAAGGCTGACCAACGAATAAATGCCGAAGGTTGAGATCAGGATGCAGACCAGTGAGAGAATGCTGAAAATGGTAAAGATCACTTTCTCCGGTCGGTTGAACGTATCTACCAAGTCGGACAGTTCCGTGAACATTTTATTGCGGTTTATATTGTCATTCTGAATATGCGAGGTCACTTCGCGGAGATGTTCCAAGACCTCTTTCTTATGTCCCGGCGCATAACGGATATAGAACAGATAAGCCGGTTCAAACCCTTTTACCATTGGATTGTCGAAAGTCGTGAAGAACAGAGGTAATACCGGATACTGCATGGGTGCATACATATAATCGTGTATGACGCCGCAGACTTTGAGCGGACTTGCCTGCTTGTTTTCCGGATTGTAGACCGAACGTTCAAACAGGTCGGCATATCCTAACGTCTGCAAACAAGTTTCATTCACCAGAAAACCATAAGCATTTGCATCGGTAAGCCAACTCCCGGATTGCAGTTGTAAACCGAAGAAAGAAAAGAAGTCTTTGTCGGCAACGAGTACCGGATCACTGCGGTTCGGGTCCGGTTCGGCCGGGTCAAAACAGAAGTGGGTATAAAAAGAGCCGTACCAGTCTCCCTGCTCCGTAAAGACCGGAGCGTTTCCACAGGTAAATGTAACTCCTTTCACGTACGGATGATTCGCCATTTCCGGCTTTAGGACGCTCAGGTCTGTCTGGTAGGCAGTGCTGAATCCCAAATCTACCTGGATGACTTGGCTGTAGTCGATTCCCTTATCTTTCGACAGGATGAAATGTAACTGCCGGAATAATCCTAAAGAGGTGATGAAAAAGAGTGAACCGATAAATATCTGTACGACAATCAAGCTCCGTTTAAAGAGTACGGGCTTTTGTATCTTGTGTTCCAATAGACTCCGTATCGGATAATAGCAAACAAGAAGGAATGCCAATATGCTGGTGCCTGCTATTGATATCATATTACCGAAAAGCGAGACGCGCGAAAGATGGCGGCTGACATCTTCGTAGATGCCGTACCGGTTCCAGGTCGTATAACTTTCGTAGTAAGGGTAAATACTCTCGATCAGGCAGAAAGCAATTAGGAAAGCGATCAGCAACGGTAATACCAACTCCGTGCATCCTTTTAGCATCATGCTTTTTGTTGAAGCTCCGACACAAAGGTATGTGCGGTTCTTCTGCTGTTTCCGTTGCTGCTGTCCGATGAAGAGGACCAGCAGGTTGATAAGGGCGCTCAGGAAAGCCATTGCGCCAGCCAATGCCAGGATGTGAATGTTCCGGATGCGATCCGTCAGTTCGGGATGGCAACGGAGATGGACTTCCGGAGCGGTCAACAGATGTATTTTCCATTTCTTGTCGGCGCGGCTTTTGTAACGCGCCAGTTTGGTGTGTACCTGTATGATGCTTGCATTTTTTTGGAGGCGTACGTAGGTCGTCATCCGTTTTACGTGATTGGGTCTTGGCGATCTGATCAACAGGAAGTCGAACAGCAGGTCGGTATTATCCGGATAGTTCCGGATGACGCCTGCGACAACGGGACGGAGGTCTTCGTCCAGCGCCACTTCTTTCCCCACGCAATCTGTTGTCCCGAACAGCTTGCGGGCAGTCCGTTCCGTCAGTATGACGTTACTGCCATCAGGCGATTTACCTTTGTAAGTCCCTGCTATGAAGTCCGCCCAAAAGAGATCGAAGAAAGAATGGTCGCTTTCCATGCCGTGCAAAGAGATTGTCTCATCCTTTTGTTTGAGTGTGAAGCTGAGATGATTGAAGGAACAGGATGCTTCGATTTCGGGAAGCAACTGAAACAACTCCTTCCGGTCGTCGACGTGCAGTTGGTCCAGATCCGAGTTTGTTCCATTGGCCCGTTTGACAAGTCCTTCCGTCGTCAGGCAGTAGAGCCGGTCGGCTTCCGGGTGGAAATTATCGAAATGTGTTTCCCACCACAGCCAATAACCTCCTAATATGAAAGCAGTGAATCCGATTGCCAGCCCAATGATGCTGACAACGGATTGTGTCCGGTATTTCAGGAGTTCCCGGAAGGAAACTTTGATGTAGTGTGATAGCATGATACTTCTGTTTGTTGGCAGTTGATCCGATTGTTATTAAATTTCAGAGGGCGAAATTATAACATCCCCCGGATATAAAGATACAAAAGACGTGCCATTCTTGTATGGTTCTGTTATATAGTTGTTTATATGGTTTTTCGCTTCGCCCTGCATGTGTGTTTCCGCACGAAAGGCGTTCTTATCCGCACGATGCGAACAAACTATTTCGAAGCTCCTTATGCACTAATCCGAAGATAAGCAGGAAGTAATTCACGGATAGGCAGAAAGTTGTGATACGGTGTAGAGGGTATCGTGAATACCATGTACATTGTATAGACGATACCCTGTACATCCTATTTGCGATACGGTGTAGACCTAATTCTTACTCCCTGCCTATCCGTGAATTAATGCCTGCCTGTCAATGGAATAGTTGTTCCTTGTGTATGAGATAGCTTATAGCAGGTTGCCGGGTGGGAAATGCCGGGTTGTGCCGGAAAAATGCCGAGTCAGTGCCGGGTTGGCGAATCTGCCGGCATCGATACTTGGCTGATAAACAGTTGGGTATGCAGGTCAGTGCCGGGATGCCGGTAGATTCGCGTTTTTTCCTTATGTAAAAATATTTTTACTCTGTCTTGATCACCTCCGCCGGGTTCTGGTTGGCTGCCCTGTGGATGCGCCAGCCGGTGCAGAGCGTCAGGAGCAGGACGAGGACAAGCCATATTGCCGGATAGAGCCACCAACTGATCGTTGTCTGCAAGACGTAGTTCTCGATCCACGACTTCATGATCAGATAACCGGCGGGGAAGGCGATGAGCGAAGCGATACATAACAGGCGCAGGTTTGTGGCGAAGAACAGGCGCAGGATGTCCGATGCTGTCGCCCCGTTTACCTTGCGGACGGCAATCTCTTTTCTGCGTTGTTCACAGTCCAGCGTCACTTGCGAGAAGACGCCGAACAGTGAGATCAGGATGCAGACGAGCGTTACGAAGTCGAGCATCTTGAGCAACGCCTGTTCCGATTTCAGGAACTTTTCGTATTCCTCTTCCATAAAAGAGATGTATGTGTCGACCGCATTGGGTTGCATCTTCTTTACCAATTGCTCGATCTGCTGTTTGCATAGTTTGCTGCTGCCGGGCTGATGGCGGAAGATGACGGTGGTCGAATAGTCGTCTTGGGGGTTTTTCCCCATCGGGCTGAAGTCGAGCATGATCGGTTTGACCGGAATGGTCGGCGGAGCGATGTAGAAGTCTTTGATGACACCGTCGATCGTATGGCCGGAGTAGTCTTTGAGGCTGAGCGTTTTGCCGATCGGGTCGCCGATGCCCAATGCTTTTACTGCCGCCTCATTGATCAGTATATGGTCTTGTGTGTTCCCTTCCGGCAGCTTGCCTTTCACGAGTTGCAGGCCGTAGAACTTGAAATAGCGGTTGCTGCACGGGATCGACTGGATCGTGATGCCTTCCGTAGAAGCCGGCTTGCCTTCCCACTCCGTAAAGTAGCGATAAAAACGGGAATGGCTGGGGAATAGTGCATCGTGTTTGTCCGGATAGACCTCTGCGATGGAAGGGAGCTTGGTGATCTCTTCTTTCAGTCCGTCCGTCACGGGATATATGCGTACGCAGCCCCGGTCTGCCCGCGCCAGTCCGAGGTCGGTTGTGTGCAGGTGATAAATCTGCTTGATAAATACAGATGAGCAAAAGATGAATCCGATACTGATGATCAGTTGCAGCGTCAGGCTGACTTTCGGGAAGATGTTTTTCCCTTTTCCGTCTGTAGAACCTCTGAGCGCTTTTTGCAACGAGCGTTTCCGGAAATAGTAGATGGGAAACTGAGAGAACAGAAAAGCCAATAGGCTGATGATCCCGAAATAAATGAATGTTTCCAGATAGAGGCCGGATGCGTCTGTCTTTACATTTGACAGCTCCTGAAACGTTGGTAATATGAGCTCGATCAAGACTAATCCTGTCAGGAGTGCAATGAAAAGTGTCAACAGGTATTCAGAGGCAAAAAGCGCGAATAAATTCCCGTTGGACGATCCGCACACTTTCCTGAGGCCGATCTCTTTGCTCCGTATCCGTATGCGGTTGGCAAACAATGTCAGGTAGTTGAACAGCGCACACAAAATCACCAGTCCGCCGGCAAGGGCGAAAAGGAGGATATGATCGAACTTAACAGTCGGTTCTTCTATCGGGCGGTCATAACGCATGGCTGTGACAGGCGTCAGGACAAGATGAGTCAGTTTATCTCTTCCCTTTTCTATTTCGTGTTGGTAGAGCTTCTGGCTGAATGCTTTCATATCTGTGCCGGGACGAACCTTTATATATGTTTGGCAGTTAGCAACGCCCCATTCATTTATGATAACGGACGGCTTTAGTATTTCAAACGGGAAGTTGGAGTGCCGGTTCTGGCCGGCAACAATGGCGCATATCTCTACTTCGTCGGACCATATTTTCAGTTTCTCTCCCAACGGGTCCGCATTCCCGAAGACTTTTCTGGCAAGCCTGTCTGTAATTGCGATCTTATTACTTTTCGGGATCATGAAATCCCGGTTGCCGGAAATAATCTTGATTTCGAACATACGTTCGACTGCAGAGTCTGTCGACATTTCAAACGCTTCCTGCTTTTTCCCTTTATAAGTAAACTCGGAATTCCATGCACCGGTATTGCATGATTCCTCCACCTCCGGAAAAGTTTCCTTCAAATAGCTGGAAAGCGGATAAGGCGTAACACTGGAAACACCCTGGTCGTCGGTTTCCGATTCTGCCCGTACATAATACATCCGGTCTACTCCTTCCCGGAACGTGTCGTACGTAAGTTCATACCGTATCCAAAGCGAAGACAAGGCAAAGCAGGTAAACCCGATCGCCAGCCCGAGGATGCTGATGACAGACTGAAGCCTGTACTTCCGGAGGTTGCGGAACGCTATTTTGATGTAGTGGTATAACATGGTGTTTGTTGTTTATTAATTACTTTCTGTTATTCTGTCTTGATCACCTCCGCCGGGTTCTGGTTGGCCGCTTTCCGGATGCGGAAGATGACGGTACAGGTTGTCAGTAGCAGGATCGTGAAGAAGATGCTGCCCCAGTAGAAGAATCCTTGCTCGAAGAACACAATGTACATCTGTTTCCAGAAATGCAGGATCAGGATGACTAAAGCAAGTGCCGGGAGTGCAGAGAACAGCAATAGCTTGATATAGAAGAGGGCGAACAGGCGGATGATGGCCATCGAGCTGGCTCCGTTCACTTTCCGTACTGCCACCTCCTTTTGCCTGTGTTCGGTGTCGAGGGTGATGGCGGAATATACGCCTAACAGGGTGATAATTAGGCAGACGATCGTGAAGAACAGGATGATGCCTTTCAACTTGCTTTCGAGTGCTTGCTTTTCGTTTATATCCTCTTTAAAAGTCCGGACATAAGGTTGAACGCTGGATGGCAACACCTCTCGCAATACGGTATAGATATGTTCCCTGATCTGTTTCTCCTGTCCGGGATATGTCTTGATATAGCAATGCCCGATTTCTTTATCCAAGTCGGCGGGCAGGAAAACAGTCCCTATATTCCCGTTGTAAATATCTGGGAAGAAGGAAGACGCGACGCCGCACAGGGAATAGGCATCCGCATAGTTATATAATGACGTGCCGAATTGTATGTCCGGATGTTTCTGCATGAATGTCTCGTCTGCCAGTATCTCTCCCTTATTACTGAAAGTCCGTCCGGACTGTAGAGGAATCTGCATGAATGTGAAGAAGTTGGGTGAGATGCGGAGCAACTGCACTTCCATGCCGCTATCTTTATTGTCTATGTCTTTATAAAAACCTGTATGGCTTGGTTCTTCGGTGTAAGGCTCATCGGCCAGTAGTACATCTTTTACGCCGGCTTGCTGCCTGATACGGTTTACAATGTCCAGTTTCTCTTCTGTTTTCATAAACGAATAATCGAGGGAGAAGCTGAAGATGGATTCTTTCTCCTGCATACTGAGCGTGTTGAAGATGGCTTTTGTCGTTGTTTGTGTTTGCAGATAGAGGGCAAATGTCAAAGACACAAATAGCCAGCAGATAAAAAACTGTATACCTAACATGGTGTTTCGCAGATAATGTTTTCCTGCCCGCAGTTCTCCGCCACGGATACCCTTCTGAATTGATATCCGCCGGATGCGCAGAACTGTCAGCAGGCAAACAGCCATGCAAGCCAACAGAATCAGAAGGATATATTCTCCGGTTTGTAACAATAACAGGCTCGAATCGAATGTCAAATGGATTTTGAACAGGTCGATTTGTAATCCGGAACCGATTTGCTCCAGCAGGCATCCTGTCAGGACCGCTGTTAAGGCGATTAACAGGAAGGATTGGGTAAAAAGTTGGACGAACAATTGGAAACTGCTACTGCCGTTTACTTTCCGGATACTATATTCGTGGGTACGGCTCATAAACTGCCCGATCATGAAATAAAAGAAGTCCAGTAATCCGGTCAGCAGGATTAACAGACCGATAGTCCCGGTAAGCCAGGAGATACCATTAGCTGCTTTCCGGATTGTTTCGTCATGTCCGATTTGCAGGCTTCTGACGTTTGCATTTTCTTTAAAGAGAGGAAATGTTTGTTTCTTCTCGATAAAGTGCCGGTCCAGTTCGGCAGGGCTTTTTCCTTGTTGTAACAAGGCATATGTACAGCACCCGGTCATATTCTCATCTCCTTTAAAGGTGAATAATCCTTCGCTGTCGTTAAGAGTCAGCAGGTCGATGTTTCTCATCAGATGCATACTGGTGTTGGTGGGCAGGTCTTTGATGACGGCCCGTATAGTGTAATAGATGCCGCCTGTTTCAGGAGTGGATTCGGGAGACGTGAATAGGCGTTTGCTTAGTTCCAGCTGTTTGCCGATTGCTTCGGATGCGTTTTTAAACACCTTTCGGGCTGTCGTTTCCGTTATGACAGCCGAATTGGCGGAATTGGCTGCTTGCTGCCAGCTTCCGAAAAGAATATCAGGCGTAAAAATATGATAATAAGAAGTGTCGACCTCCATTGTCTGGAATGTATAAGGAAGACTTTTCTCTTCTTGCAGCCATACGTTGAACGGACGTTCACTTGCGTACACCGTGCGGCAAAGATCTTCTATTTCCGGATATTGCATGGATTTCAGAACTTCGGCAAAAGAGGCTGGTGTACCGGAAAAAGGTTTGTTGTCGAGATATAACTGAATGTCGGCAATCCGTTTGTGATGCCGGAAACAAGAGTCGATACTCAGCATAAAGCGACTGCAGTACAAACAGAGGCTGAAACAAAGCAGTCCGACGGACAATCCCGCAACAGAGATCGCGTTTTGTAATTTATATCGGAGTATGGTACAGTATGCAATTTTAATATAATGTAGTATCATGTTGTTTGTTTCTTTTATTCCGATTTAATCGTTTCCGCCGGATTGGTCCGTGCCGCCCGGATTGTCTGATACAATACCGTACATATAATAATGATAGTTGTAAACAGGATGATTGCTATATACATCCAGGGCTGCACACTGCTCCGGTAAGCATACTGCTGTAACCAGTTTTGCATGAACAGCCAGGCGAGCGGTAGGGCGAGCAGGTTGGCTATCAGTACAATGGCCAGATATTCCCGGAAGAACATCTCGACGATCGTCCGGGCCGAAGCTCCCATTACTTTCCGGACGGCAATCTCTTTTCGCCGCTGTTCCATATTACTGGACGAAATAGAGTAAAGTCCGAAAATGGAGATCAGTGTACAGAACACGGCCAGCAACGTGAACAGTTGCAGACTGGCATTCTCGGAGGTGCTGAGCTGATCGAGTATCTGGTTTATGGACTGCACTTCGCAAGTAGATGGGTCGCCTTGCTTGGCGTGCTTCTTAAAGACATTCCGAATCGCCTTGATCGCCGCTTTTTCTTTTCCGGATTCGGTACGGGCATAATAAGCATAACTGGTCCATTTGCTACCATCAATCACGATGACTTGTGGCAGGATCGGGTTTCGCAGGCTGGCTGACTGAAAGTCTTTGATAACACCGACGATTTCCATTTCTGCACGCCCTCTTGTCCCGTCGCTATAGGTGGAGTAGTCCCATACGCTGATTTTTTTCCCGATCGGATCGCCCACATTCATGATGCGGGCGGCTTCTTCATTGATAACTGCTTTCGTACAGGGGAATCTTGGGTTGTGTCCCGATATCATGTCAGCTTCATCGACAAACCGGCCTTTTACTATCGGTATGTCGAATACTTCGGGGAAGTTACTGCCGACTTGGAGCACCTGGAAGTTCGGAGCGAAATCCAATGATTTGCCATCCCATTCAACCTCGTTCTGAGTCTGTGGTTCATGCGTGATAGAGAATATCCCGGCCTGCGTGAATCCTTTTAAAATGGCGAGCGTCGATATCTCCCGACTTATGCCTTCCCGGTCGTTGAATGTCATTGCAAGTTGAATCAAACCATCCTTTTTGAACCCCAAGTCTTTATGCTTCATAAAGGAGATTTGCCGGGACATGATAAACGTGCTCATCAGGAAGAAAATACAGATGCCCAACTGGAGTGTCATGCTTGTTTTACGGAAAGTACTTTTCCGGGTAGGTGCAATACCCCCTGAAACCAGTAGGGAAGGAGTCCGGACGAAGCGCAGGAAAAGTGGCAGGCAGATTCCTGTCAGCAAGAGCCAGCTAAGACCGGTGATGATACATAAATGGCTGAGCAGTACATCCTGCTGCAATGTCGTCTCGAAGATACGGGAGAACCCTCCGGCTGTTATTTCCAACAGGCAGCAGGCAAGCAGAAAACTGATCCAGACGAGTAGTGTCAGTTCCAATAACAATTGGAAGATCATATTCTTTTTGTCCGCCCCGATTGCGTTTCTCAGTTTCATTTCTTTGTTTCGTAAATAGATACGGTTGAGAAGCAGGTTTGTGAAGTTAAAGAATACGCAGAGCAGCAAGAGTAGCCCGGTAATCGTGAAAGTCCGGATATAGGAGAGGTTGAAAGTCAATTCGCTTCCGAACGTATGGCGGACCTCCGTCAGGCGTGCCAGCTTCAGCCGTAAAGAGCGGTTGTAATCGTGTTCGCTTATATAAGCGTTGATCTTTTTCTCGAATGCCTGGATGTTGGTCGTGGGTTCCAGCATCAGATATATTATTGTGCTTTGTTGCTTCCATTGCATCTCTTCTGTGATACGGTTTTCCCGTTCGTGGTCGAATTTGTCGAGCTCGTACACATCGGTTTGCATCATTGAGTTTTTAGGGGCATCTTCGAGGACGGATACGATCGTAATATGTTCACGGTATCCGTTCCGTAGTGTTTTACCTAAAGCCTCTTCCGGTGTTTTGAAATACTTCACTGCAAAAGAGCGGGTCAAAGCTATTTCATCCAGTGTTTTCAGGATATCGTCTTTCTTGCCGCAAATCACCGGGCGCGGAAAGAAATGAAAATACTGTTCATCTATAAACTCTTCGTCCGGGTCTTCGAGCCTTGTCTTTCCGTAGTGGAAAGTCGAGCCGAATTTGGAATAGATCTGTGTCGTCTCTTTCACTTCCGGAAAATCCTTTTTCAGTTTCCGTGCCAGTATAAGTGGCAACTGTTCTACCTTCTTCCCGGTTTGTTTATCTATCCCGTACACTCTGTAAATATTGGAAGCCTGTGGATAGAATCCGTCATAAGAGGTCTCATACCGATACCAGTTCCAGCCATAAGTAAAACAGATCAGCCCGATAGCTAACCCGACGATACTGATGATTGACTGAACCTTATATTTTAACAGATTACGAAATGCAATTTTAATGTAGTGTTGTAATAGCATGGTCTAATAATTTATTCGTTCTTAATCGCTATCGCCGGATTCATCCGTGCGGCTCTCCGGGTTTGCCATATCAATGTAAGCAGGGAAATACTACCTGTAATCAGTATGGCGACGGCAAACAACCACCAGGATATACTGGCTTTGTGTGCAAAGTTTTCCAGGTATTTGTGGATGGCGAGCCAGGAGACAGGAGTTGCTATGACAAATGCGATAGCGAGCAGCTTATAGTATTTTCGGAGCAGCATTTGCATGATGATGGCTGTAGTTGCCCCGTTGACTTTGCGGATGGCTATTTCCCGGTAGCGTTGCTGTACATCGAACAGCGATAGTCCGAACAGCCCCAATGAGGAGATTAGGATTGCAATCAATGCAAATGCCGTATAGATACTGGTTACTTTCTTGTCTTCTTTATAAATGGCTTTTATCTCATCCTCTGCAAAAGAATAGATAAATTCGCCTCCGACAGTTTCTTCATGCAGTTTTTGCAGGAAAAGGATTGCTTCCTGCCGCTTGCCCGGAACGATATGTGCCGTCAAACGGCTATAAGGATATCCTATGTCGTAAGCGAAAACGAGCGGAAGTGTGGCCTGAGACAGATGTCCGATTTGAAAATCTTTAACTACACCGACAATGTTATAAGCGGGATTCTTATCCATATCCGGCATATCGGAGCTCCACCATAATCTGTTTTCAGGTTGTAATTTGGCTGTAGCAATATCGGTAATGCCAAAAGTCTTTTTTGCTGTTTCGTTAATAATCAGGTCATATGTGCCGAAATGGTCGATAGAGTCGTTCCAGTTGCGTCCTTCAACTGTTTGAAGATCGTATATCTTCATGTATCTTTCGTCTACGGTGTTATAAACAACCATTTGCTTTTTCCCCTGAAATTCGAATTGTATATTTGGTTCTCCATATTCGTAAGGACTTTCTCCGTAGGCCCAAGCTGTAAACAAAGGAGATTCATTCATCTTTGTCGTGATGATATTGTCGAGTTGTTTTTGTTTCTCATTCTTTGCAGTTGCTTGTTCGTAGGTGTCATCCAGGGCATAATTACTACGGAGGAATTGAGTTTTGATGATATCTTTCGTTTGGTATCCATTGTCGTAGTTCAACATGAAATGCAATTGTTTGATGAAAAACAACGATACGATAATGAGCGAGATCGATATGCCGTATTGGATAATCAGGAAAAGGCTTCTTGAAAGGACCGAGTTACCTTTTTTGCTGACGGATTGTAATGACCGGATAGGAGTGCTGTACCCATATTTGAAGAAAGGATAAGAGGCTGTCACTATCGGAAGAAGCACGATTAAGATAAGCATCAGTGAAAGATTCAGCCGCCAATCGTTTGATTGGGATATTCCCCATTGATTACTCAAATAATTTTGTGTCAACTCGATAAATACCCATCCGACGAAAAGGGCGCAAGCTATGATAAATATATTTTCTATGTAAATCTGTCCGAACAGATGGAAACGTTTAGCTCCGAATACCTTTTTCATTCCGAATTCACGTGACCGTTTTTGTATGAGTACCGTGTAAATATTCGTGAAGTTGACGAATCCTATGATCAGGATTAAAAGAGTGACGATCGATAGTATTTGGATATTTGTCTTATTCCCTTTGTTGAATAAATTGAGATCATGTATGGTGTGGTCGAAGTATATTTTCTTCATGGGGAAGAACTGGTACTGTTGGTAGCGGTCTCCAGCTTTCATATACATATAATAATCCAGTCGTTTGTTTATCTGTTTCAGGTCACTTCCCGGATAAAGCAGAGCGATACTTTGAGGCATTCTTGACCACTTTTTCTGCATCGATTCAGATATGAGTATGTCGAAATGCAGCGTGCTTTTTCCTGCAGGAGTCCCGATGATCCCTTCGATTGTAACAGGATTCCCGAATGTGAAAGATATCGTTTTGCCGATCGGGTTCTCATTCCCGAATAGTTTTTGTGCCATTTCCCGGGTGATTACGGCACTTTCCGGTTTAAGCATCAACGTTTTTCTGTTTCCGGCGAGAACAGGAAAATCCAGTATTTGCAGAAAGCTGGTGTCTACAGCGAATAGGTCTGCTGTGAACTTCCTGTTTTCAGAGTAGATATCATATTGCTGCATGGGGATGAATGTCGTGCTTTGTTCAATCGCAATATCTTCTAACGGCTCCTTGTAATCGGGTTCGTTATTCATATTGGAGCTACCGGAAAAACGTATCATCGGGGAATTCTGATATTGGAGCGTCGTAAAATACAGGCGGTCCAAATGTTTGTGGAAATGATCGACAGTCGTTTCCTGATAAATATATCGGGATAAAGTAATGACACACGCCAGACTCAGCGCCAACCCCATAATGTTGATGGCACTGTAAAGTCTGAAACGTGTCAGCGATCGTAATGCTAATAGTATAATTTTCATTTGTAGAGATTCGTTTATTTCAAAATCAATTCTTCCGCGTCGCCAAAGGTACTATATCCCGTGACAATCACCTTGTCGCCCGGTTGGAGGCCGCCGGTTATTTCGTATTGCTGCGGGTTTTGTCGGCCGATGCTGATCGGGGTCTTGCGGGCTTTTGTGCCGGATTCGTTCAGCTTGTAGATCCATTGTCCGCCGGTGGTCTGGAAGAAATCGCCACGCGGGATGACAAGGGCTTCTTCCGGTTGTCCCAGCTCGATCTGGACACGGAAGCTTTTGCCGATGCGGACATTTTCGGGGCTTGCCTCGGTAAAGACCAGGTCGACATCGAAGTTACGGTCTTTCACCTCCGGAACGACTTTGGTGATCCGCAGCGGGAACTTCTTGCTCTGCCAGGTGATGGTGGCGGGAAGCCCGGTTGTGATCCGGTCGATATAATATTCACTGAGGGAGGTGTGTATCTTGAACTGGTCGAGCACTTTGACCTCTGCGATCGCTTCAGTGCTTTGCACCTGCTGGCCGGGCGTCACTTTGACGAAGCTGAGCTGGCCGGAGAGGGGAGCGCGGACAATCAGGTCTTCCATGCGCTCCCGGGCGCGGTCGAACTTCTTTCGTTCCCGTTCGAGGTCGTTCTTCATCAATTCCCGGCGTAGGATGGTGGCGGCGCTGTCGTGGCGGAGGCCTTCCAGTTGCAGGGCGGTACTGCGGGTCTTATAGTCGAACTCGTCGCGGGCTACTTCTAACTGCGCCTTGCTTTTGACACCCATGTGGAATTCCTCCTCGTCGAGGGCATAGCTTTTCTTGAGGCGGTTCAGTTCGTAGGTTGTCTCTAAGGTCTTTTGTTGCAGGTCGATGCTCTTCTGTTCCATTTCGATCTCTTTCTCCTGGTAGGAGATCAACTGCTTTTCCCATTCATCCTGCTGATCCTCGATGGTGCGGATCAGATCGGGATTGCTGAGGGTCAGTATCGTGTCTCCCTTGCTCATCATTGTTCCTTCTTCGGCAATGATACGGTCTACGCTGCCAGCCTCGCGGGCATTGATCTGGATGGTAAGGATGGGCTGAACGACGCCTTCCACATCCACATATTCCAGGAATTTGTCGCTGGTGGCTTCACCGATAATCAGGTTCTCGGCTTCGGTACGGAGTTTTCTGCCTCCCGATGCGGCGATCCCTACATAAACAAGAAGGGCAACAAAGGCGACTCCTCCGGCAATATGCCAGCGGTAGCGGTAATAAACGGGTTTCTTAGCAATAGGTTTATCCATTGTATGTTGTTTTTATTTTAGCAATAGTTCATAATCCTCAACAATCGGAATCTGCTTCTCGAAATCGTAGCCCGTCAGGCTGCGGAGGCCATAATAAAGACTCCAGTAATTATACAAGGCCGAGATATACGCCCGGCGTGAGTTATCCTTTTCTGAGATGGCGGCATTCAGGTCGAGGATACTTGATTTACCGAGCAGATAAAGCCGGCGGGCCACGTCGTTGCGGCGTTGTGCCGTCTGGTCGGTTTTCTCTGCAATCATGACTTTGTTGGCCTGCAGGTTGAATTGCTTGACCATCTTGGCGACATTCAGTTCGAAATCCATCCGTTCCTGTTCCAATTGGGTATAGACCTTGTCACGGTTGCTTTTGGCCACCTTGACCCGTCCTTTTCCTACGCCCCAGTCCAGGATCGGAATACGGATGCCGAGTGTCACTAACTGTTGGTCCATCGGGTTGCGGTAGGACTCTTTCAGTTTCTCGTTGCTCTGTGTCAAACCGAACTGGGCGTATAGTTCGGCTTTGAATCCCCGGTTGGCTTTTGCTTCGGCAACGGAGCTTTCGCTTTCCAGGCGGCGGCGTTCGAAAGCGCTGATATCCGGATTGTTCTGGAAAGCTAATTGCATGGCCTCTTCGACGTTGACCGTGAAGCGGGGAATGCTGTCGTCCGGGATTACCGCCAGCGTGATGTTTTCCGAAATACCTAAGTAGCTGCGTAGCGACTGGATGTAATCGTCCACGTCTATCTGCGCGTTCAGGCGGTTGGTCTGCTCGGTCAGCTTGTTGAGTTCGAGTTGGAGCATTTCGTTTTCAGTAATTGTCCCGATGTTGTAACGTCCTTGCGCGTAGCGGTAGAGCGTGTCGGCATATGCAAAATTATATTCCGCGATTTCTAACGAGGTCTGTGCGCTTGCCAAGTTGAAAAAGCGGTTGGTTGTGTAGGCGGCTACCAGTTCGAGTGTTTCGATGTAAGCTTTTTTCGCTTCTTCGAATTTAATCGGCTCGATCCGGCGTTCCCATTTGAGGTCGTTGTAACCAAACAGGTTTTGTTCATATCCGATGACCACCGGAGTACTTTTATATGATGAGACGTTGTCGGTGAACATATCTAACCGTTGGAGTCCGGTCTTCAGTAACACCGTACCGCCTGTCAGGGCGATATTCTGCTGGATTTCCAGCCCGGCGTCGACCGACAATTGGTTCCGGTGTACGAATTTATCACTACCGTCTTCAAGCGTCACCGACTGGATGGAGCGGTTCAGGCTCGGATCGGAAGTCAGCGTCAGGCTTGGCAGCTGTTTGGCCCGGAAAGAGCGCCAGTTCCAGTAAGAGGCCCTGAAAGCATGCCGGGCGGCAATAGCCTCCGGTGAATGTTGGCGCGCCATTTCGATTGCTTCGCTCAATGTCAGGGTAAGTGTTTTCTGCCCCCATAGTTGTAGTGGGAACAATACACATATAAGTATGGATAAAATCTGTTTCATGCCTGATGAAAGACAAATAATGTGCCATACTTGTAAGTGGTTGGCTTTTATGTGAATGAGGAAAATAGTTCGCCTGTTCGTTGTGCATAAGCGCACAATCTACGTGCGGATGTGCACAGGATAATCGTCATTTTCCGATCTCGAACCAAACCAGTTTATCTTCGGGGTCAGAGATACAAGCGTATCCTTTCCCTTCTTTTTCATCGACAGTAAGGCAGGAAATCTGTTTGTCGGTTGTCAGCAATTTAACAGGTTTTCCGGCCCAGTCAATAATTAGAATTTCATATTTTTTGCGGGTGATGCCTTTTATAAGGTAGAGGTATTTTTCCGAACAGACCATATCGTAGATCGCCGGATCGGAGCCGGGCTTGGTTTGGGTTGAAATGAATTCTCCGGAAGTAAAATCGTAGGCATATTTTCCTAATTGTTTTTGGAAAATGCGAATAGGAACGGCAGGGTGTTCCGCCTCGAAACAAAATATTTCCAATACATAGGGAGAACAGCTTGCAAACAAATTCCGGGTAGGATGTTTGGTAAAGAAGGATTGGTGAAACATCGCTTTCGCATTGCTTGGAATCTCATGTTCTTCTTCCCAAAAATCAGGATAATCGCCGAATTCGATGATCGTATCATTCTGTGTCCGGTCCAGCCAGGCATATCGTTTGTTCCACATGCCGGAAAATACGAACTGTGTCTCCGAAAGCGGCAGGAACCGGTCGCTTTTCTGTGGCAGTTGCAGGTCTTTTTGCAGCATGGGCAGGTTGTCGCCTGTGGTAATCGGTTTGAGCGGCAAATGGTTCAGCAGGAATTGCGGACGGCACAGGATATAGAGGTTGTCGCCTGCTATTTGAAGATCAAGTGGTGAATTCAGTTCCCCCGGTCCATTACCGACAGAGACGAGTTTGCGTTCCACTTGATTGCTTTTCAGATTAAAAACCGATACCAGTGTGTCTCCATGAAAATCACTTACCAACAGATGGTCTCCAGTTTTGATGAGTTGTATGGTTAATCCTAATAACTCTGGATATTCAATCTCATGGAAAGAGATCGCTTCTGTTTTTTCAAATCGGTATGGTTCGAATGGTTGACGGCACGAAACAAATAGAAAGAATGAGTATAGGAAGAATAGATATGTTTTCATATTGATAATTTTTAGTGAATCATCATCAATCAAAACAACATCAACTGTTATTTATGCAACAAATATAACTAAAATATTTTTATTATTCCATATTTGTGTTTTTGCACATCGATTTGATTTTTTTTCAGTCTTCTATTGTATGTCACAACCGTATTCTTTCCATGTCACAACTGTCTTCTTTCTGTGTTACAATTGGATTTCTTTTGTGTTACAGCTGTGACATGAATAGCAGGTAAGTATGGAAGAGGCGCACATTCTGTATGACTCACTCTATCTGCCGGGTTGTCCCTTCCTGTACGGCACTATATTCCCATGAAGTGCTGGATTAGTAAACTGCTTTGCAGAGGATCTTGATTCCTACAGGACCTTCCCGCTTTTTATGCAGATACATTGTGCTCTCGCGCACAAAAAACGTGCATAAGCGCACATACATCCCGTTCTTATAATCACTATCTTTGTCGATATTGAAGTGATTGGTAAAATATGAAGAACGGAAAGATTTTAATCATCGATGATAACGAAGATGTCCTCTTCGCCTTAAATCTGTTGTTGGAGCCATATGTCGAACAGGTGAAGGTGACGACACAGCCCGAGCGGATCGAACATTTTATGTCGACTTTCCAGCCGGATGTCATCCTGTTGGATATGAATTTTCGGCGGGATGCAATCAGTGGGCAGGAAGGCTTTTTCTGGCTGGAAAAGATAAAGGCGGCTGATCCGGATGCGGTGGTCCTTTTTATTACGGCTTATGCCGATACGGAAAAAGCCGTACGTGCCATAAAAGCCGGTGCTACGGATTTCATCCCGAAACCCTGGGAAAAAGAAAAACTGTTGGCAACTCTTTCGGCTGCTTTGAAACTGCGTGAAAGCCGTACGGAGGTCAACACGCTGAAACAGCGCGTCGAGGTGTTGGAAAGTTCCGAAGAGACCGGTTTTGAGATTATAGGCGAGAGCGATGTCATGCAGGAACTGTTTGCTACTGTTTCCAAGCTGAAGGATACGGATGCCAATATCCTGATCTTGGGTGAGAACGGAACCGGGAAGGATCTGATTGCCCGCGCCCTTTACCATCATTCTCCCCGAAGCAGCCAGGTTTTTGTCAGTATCGATTTGGGAAGCATCCCGGAACAGCTGTTCGAGAGCGAGCTGTTCGGGTATGAGAAAGGTGCTTTTACGGATGCCCGGCGCGATAAGCCCGGACGTATGGAAGTGGCCTCCGGGGGTACTTTGTTTCTGGACGAGATCGGTAACCTGAGTCTGCCGATGCAGGCGAAACTGTTGACGGCTATCGAGAAAAGACAGATCCTGCGGTTGGGAGCGACCCGTTCCGTGCCGATCGATGTCCGCTTGATTTCCGCGACGAACATGAATATCCGGGAAATGGTGCAGGAAGGGACGTTCCGCCAGGATTTGCTATACCGCATCAATACGATCGAGCTGCATATCCCGCCGCTTCGGGAACGGGGCAATGATATCCTGTTGTTGGCCGACCATTTCCTGAACCGCTATGCCCGCAAGTATAAGAAGAAACTGACGGGGCTTACCCGGGATGCAAAAACGAAACTCCAAAGTTATGCCTGGCCCGGTAATGTCCGCGAGTTGCAGCATGCCATCGAGCGCGCTGTTATCCTGTCGGACGGCTCCATGCTGAAGCCTGAAAACTTTATGCTTCATCCGGCTCCCGTTCATAAAAAAGGGGAACTGTCCGATGAACTGAATCTGAGCGTGCTTGAGAAAGAAGCGATCGAACGCGCCCTGCGCCGTGCCGACGGGAATATCACCCGTGCTGCCGAACTGTTGGGGATTACCCGTTTTGCCCTGTACCGGAAACTGGATAAACTGGGCCTATGAAACGCTATGTTCTTTTTCTGAAAATAGGATTGTTGATATTGTTGTCTCTTTCGATTGCATTTCTGCTATTGAAAGGATTGTATTTTACGGCGGTCATGTGCTTTCTGATTTTGTTGGGTATTGCTTTTTCCCTCTATCTGGATCAACGGAAAATGTTGCAGCGGATGGAGCACCTGATCGCCAATATCAGGTATGGAGATATGAACCTTTCTTTTCCGGTCCCGTCGGCGGGCGGTGCGGAGGCCAGCCTGACGCGTGCCATGAATGAAGCGTTGTCCGCTTTTCGTACCCGTTTATATAATGTAGTGGTGTCGGAGGCGGAAACGGAGGCTTGGCAGAAATTGATCCGGGTTCTCACACACGAGATCATGAACTCGATCGCTCCGATTATCTCTTTGTCGGAGACGGTGACGGAGCGGGCTGCATCCAACGGACTGAATGAGCGGGATTACGGAATCATGCTTCAGGCTATGCAGACGATACACCGCCGGAGTAAAGGCTTGTTGGATTTCGTCGAGAACTACCGGAAACTGACACGTATTCCGGCCCCTACACAGCAACTGTTTCCGATTTCCACCCTGTTCGACGATTTGCGGGGCTTGTATCCTGCCGGAGATGTCTCGTTTTCATTTTCTGTCCGTCCGACTGATTTGCGGGTTTATGCCGACCGCTCGATGATCGAGCAGGTGCTTATTAATTTATTGAAGAATGCAGCCGAAGCCTGTAAAGATTGTTCCTTTCCGGAAGTACGGGTGAATGCTTTCAGGCGTGAAGGGGTTCCGGTTATCACCGTTTCCGACAATGGCTGCGGTATCGTGCCGGAAGCGATGGATAAGGTCTTTGTCCCGTTCTTTACGACTAAGCAGGGAGGTTCGGGCATCGGTCTGAGCGTTTGCCGGCAGATCATGAACCGCCACGGGGGAAGTATTACCGTTGTTTCGGAAGAAGAGAAAGGGACGACTTTTACCTTGCAATTTCCCCAAACCCGCGTCCTGTAGGAACGGTTTACGGATAGCCTTTACGAGAGATATTGGTTGATGAGGTTTTTCAGCTCTGCCGGTTTGATCGGTTTTGCTGCATATCCGTTGAAGCCGCTTTGCTTTACCCGTTGTTCGTCTTCGGCGAAGGCGAAAGCGGTAACTGCTATGATCGGGACATGCGGGTCTTCTTTTCTTATCTCGGCAGTCGCTTCATACCCGTCCATATTCGGCATTTTAAGATCCATCAGGATCATATCCGGCTGGTGTTCACGATATAACCGGACCGCTTCACATCCGTCATGGGCGTGCAGTAAATTGTAGTCTTTCAGGACTGCCTGAATCAGAATATAGTTACTTTCGTTGTCTTCGGCAATCAATAACGTCGCTTTTGTAGGAGTTTCGCTTGCAGGTTCCTCTGTCTTTTCCTCCACTTCTTTTTTAGGCTGTTTTTTTACGTTGAGAATGATCGAATCGGGCAGCGTGAACCAGAAGGTCGAACCTTTTCCGAATTCGGATTCCACACCGATCTCGCCGCCTAATTTCTTTATAATCATCTGGCAGATTGCAAGCCCCAAGCCTGTTCCCTGTGCAAAACTGTTCAGTTTGACGAAACGGTTGAAAACCATATCTATTTTTTCAGACTCGATGCCGCATCCGGTATCGGTAACATAGAATCGCAGTTTGTTGTCTTGGCGACGGTAACCGAACCGGATACTGCCCTCTTCGGTAAACTTAATGGCGTTGTTGATGAAGTTTGTAACAACCTGTGCTAAGCGGTTCTTGTCCGTCATGATTACACAGTGAGGCATTTTCTCGACAAAGGAAACCTGTACGCCCTCGGATGCTTTCAGGCGGGAGGATTGTTCGATGTCGGATAATAACGCGTTAATATCCACCTCCGAATCGATAAATTCCAATGTCCCGGCTTCAATCTTGGCCACATCCAGAATGTCATTGATCAATTGGAGGAGCAGCTCGTTGTTACTGCTGATGATATTGATATATTCGTCCCGCTCTTCTTCGTTCTCTGCGATTGTCAACAGATTGGAGAAACCGACGATGGCATTCAGCGGCGTACGGATTTCGTGGCTCATGTTGGCGAGGAATGCTGATTTCAGGCGGTCGGATTCTTCCGCCTTGTCTTTTGCTTTCCGGAGCTCGATTTCATCTTCTTTCTGTTTCTCGATCAGGATCAGCAATCTGTTTTTCAGTTTGCTGGTGCGCAAATAGTAGTAGAGCACCATGATCAGGAACAACAACAAGACGACGGAAATGATTAACAGGATTTCAAATTTATATTGCACGAACAATCCTACTTCCGTATTGATCAATACGGAATGGGGTGGCAGACTTTTTGTCGCGATCCCCCGTTCCTTTAATTTTTTAGCATCAAACGTATATACGTTGGGAATCGTTTCCGGATTGAACTTGGCCGATCGATTCGCTAAAACATGTACGGCCTGATGGGCCAGGTCTTTTCCGATCGAACGGTATTTAGGTATATAGCCACCGATTGCCCAATGGCTTAATCCGATGGATGTCAACGAAAATGCCGGGACTTTCGGATTGGCGAGCATCATGGTGTAGGTGGCGTTTCCGACATAATACCCGTCATTTACATCCACACGCCAGGTACCCAAAAGAATGGCGCTTTCCGAAGGTAGGCGTTTGATTTCCTCGATGATATTATAAATGTCGTTTTTCCGTCCGTCCAGCGGGATGAAGTCTATACCGTCTATCCGGCTGATTTCTTTTTTGACTAAGGCTTGAAGGGAAATGCCTCCGTAACTGTTGTCGGTAACCAAGGCAATATGTTTCGTGCTCGGATACAACTTGCGGACCAGCTCAACGTTTGCTTTAATATCATAATTGTAGACGAATCCGCCTAAGTTCTGCTCTTTGCTTTTAAGCTCATCTATATCTACACTTTCGGGGTCCCATTCGGACAGGTTGATGCTGCTGTCAGGCAATAGTACCGCGTTCCGGCTGACCATGCCGCATAAGATCGGGATATTCCGTATGCTGCTGTCGTCTAACGAAAGATAGGAGGCCCACCCTTCCTGTCCGAGGATTACGATCAGCTTAGGCTTGTTTTCCCCCTGGTATTTCTTCAGCAGGTTCTCCATCCTTGCTTTCCAGAGGGGAGCTTCGGGGAGGCTCTTGCAGTTCATGTTTTCGATTACAACAGGCGAGGTCCCGCCAAGCTGTTTGTATTCTTCCATGAACTCGGAAATATTTTGTGTCGTATTGCGGGTATCCGGATTGTAGGAGCTGATAATTAAAATAGGATTACTATCATCAGCATGAACTTGGCATGTGAAGAGTAAACTAATGACCATGAAAAAGAATCGCCACGTTTGTTTTATGTAGTAATCCGATGATTTATTCATGAAATAAAGATTGTTCTGAAACTCCTAAATTAATCTTTTGGGAATTCGTATGCAAAAATAAAAATTATTTGATATAACTAAGCATAAATCAGAACATTTTAAAGTTCTATCATAAGGCCGATACTGGGCAGGAGCGTCCCGGTGCGGCGTTCAACCGGTTTTAGTTCATAACGTTGTTGTTCCCGAGGGGCATCCGGATTTAATATTTTGCCAGTTTTAATATATACATCCTGCTCTTTGTATTTTGAATTTAGCACGTTCTGCAAGTCGATATAAGCCCCTATCATAAACTTTTTCAGATAGAATGTTTTGTCTATCCGGATATCCAGTTGGGTAAAAGGCTTCAGGCGTTCACTGTTGAACCGGCTGTAATCATAATAAAGGTTGCCACTGGCATCCCAAGCATCGACAAAACTGCTCTTCTCGACATCATAAGGTGTATAGGGCGCGCCTCCCACTATCCGTAGTTTCGTTCCTATATCCCAATTCCTGGGTAAGGCATAGGTCCCGCTGAAAGTAAAAAGATGGCGGTTGTCCCAGGCGGATGGAATGTATTGGTCACTGCCCCGTCCATCCTTAAATTCGCTTCGGACATAAGTATAGGAGGCAATAAATGTCAATCCCTTATAATTATACCAACGTCCCATCAGTTCCATCCCGTAAGCTCTTCCGGTTGCAGTAGAATTGACGGCTTCATTTCCCAGTACGCCGTAATCGGTCCCTTTTGAGGCAAGCGGAATACTGTCGGTCAGTGACATCGGGTAGTGATCATATTTCTTGTAGAATCCTTCCGCCGTAAATTTCAGATAGGAGGAAGGACGATATTCCAATCCGATTCCGGCCTGATCGCTCCGGATATAGCTCAACCGGTTATCCTTGTTTACATAATTACCCTGGTTGTCTTTGAATCCAAGGACCGTATAAGGGGGCAATTCGTAATATCTTCCTGCGTTTGCATTCAGATAAATGTCTCCGAACAGGCGGTAAGAGAGCGATAGGCGCGGAGAGAGCTGATCCAGCAGGTTGTTCATTTCCGAAGAATATCCGTTGGCATCCGCCCGCACCCCCAAAGATGCCGTAAAGCGTTCGTTATTGCTTTCGTATATAGCTGTAGCATACAGTCCCCATTTCCAGATGCCCAGGTCTGTCTGATAATGGAGTTCCCGGGGGATGGTGGTATATAGTTTCTGAAAAGTTGTGTTTGTATATTCCGAATAATCGATGTTTCCTCCTGCTTGCAACTGGATATAGGGCAAACGGAAGATATTTTCGCTGCGGAACTTATTCTCTATTTCATCCGAGCGGTAATCCAACATTAAGTTTTCAGGTGTGCTTTCATCATTATCCTGATATTTGATGTTTTTATTGTTCATCTGGCTACGGCTTACGATCAGGGAGTGTATATTACGCCCTGAAAAATGTTTGTAAACGGCACCCAATGTGTAAGTCTTTTGTTTTACGACCGGCAGGTAGGCCAGTATGTATTGGTTTTTCTCGCTAAGATCGTCCTTCCCGGTGTTCAGCTTCATGTCGTCAATGGCTCCCAATCCGATAACGGTCAGTTCGTTTTTCTTATTAAAAGCATGTTTGATTTTGAACTGGGCATCCGTAAAAGTCGGAAGAAAGGGTAATCCGATCATGTCGAACAGGAATTGCAGGTACGAACGGCGTATGGAAACCTGGTATGTCGTCTTGTCGCCTATCGGACCGTTTGCCGATAGACCGACATCTGAGGCGCCGACTACTCCCCGCAGGGAGAATTTTTCTTTGTTTCCGTCCTGCAGCTTGAAGTCGAGCACGGAACTGAGCGCATTCCCCCTGGCTGCAGGAAATGCCGCAGAATAGAAATTGACTTCACGTATGAAGTCCGGATTGATGATTCCGACCGGTCCGCCGGATGCCCCCTGTGTAGAGAAGTGATTGATATTGGGGATTTCTACTCCATCCAGAAAGAAACGGTTCTCAGACGGTCCGCCGCCCCTTACCATCAGGTCGTTCCGGAAAGCTGCCGTAGAGGCTACTCCGGGAAAGGATTGTACGACACGCGAGATATCCCGGTTTCCTCCGGCACTTTTCTCTATCTCTTTAAAACCGATAACGCGCAGTCCCAACGGGCTTTCTGCCGTTTTCCGGAACGGGGAGGCGACGATGCTTACTTCCTGCAGGCTCTCACTGGCCGTTTCGAGTTCGACCGGGAAGAAGATATCTTTATTGGCCACGCGGAATTCTGCCGTTACCGTCGGCTTGTATCCGATAAATGAAGCCTGTAGCCGGTAACTGCCCGGGGCAATTCCTGTTATTTCAAAATTTCCGGTGGAATCTGTTGCCGTTCCTTGTGTCGTATTCCAGATAACGACAGTAGCATAAGGTATTGGCTCGCCACTTGCCGCCTCTTTCACGATCCCTTTTATGGAATAATTCTTTTGAGCCTGTATGATCTGAATACAGGTCAGGAATAGTAAGAGAAGAAAGAGTCTTAAATTCATAAGTTGTAGCCAGTCTTACGGGAATTTGTAATAATAGGTTACAAAAGTAATCAATTCTATATTTTTATATCTTTGCAAGATCAAAATAATGACGAAATAAGACGAAAATCAAATGAAGCGGGAATTGCAGCAGACGGCCGACGGCAGCCATACATTATTTATTCCGGAAATGGATGAACACTATCATTCGGTAAACGGGGCGGTGCAGGAATCGCGCCATGTGTTTATTGAGGCCGGGTTGCACCATCATACGGGAAAAGAGCTTGTCGTTTTTGAGATCGGTTTCGGTACTGGTTTGAATGCTTTCCTTACCTTGCTGGATGCGGAAAAGAACGGGCGTGTCGTCAATTATTATTCCATCGAGTTATACCCCCTTGAACCCGGGCTTGTACAGGCTTTGAACTATGGGGAGGTCGTCTGTCCCGAAAAGAAAGAACTGTTCCGTGCTTTGCATGCCGCTGCCTGGAACCGGGAGGTTGCCATTACCGAACGTTTCACTTTACATAAGATACAGGGGGACAGCAATACCTGCGACCTGCCCGAAGGGATCGGCCTTGTCTATTTCGATGCTTTTGCCCCGGATAAGCAGCCGGAAATGTGGAACCAGGAAATATTCGACAAATTGTATGGACATATGGCGGAAGGAGGAATTTTGACCACTTACTGTGCCAAAGGTGCCGTACGCCGTATGATGCAGAAAGCCGGATATTCTGTCGAAAGAATACCCGGCCCTCCCGGAAAACGCGAAATGCTCCGCGCTATGAAATTATAAAAGTGCGTCGATTTTAGAGACGAATGTAGGTTTGGGAGCAGCTCCGACCTGTTTGTCCACTACCTGTCCGTCTTTGAAGAAAAGAACGGTCGGGATGTTGCGGATACCAAACTGTGCAACCACATCGTTGTTGTTGTCTACATCCATTTTGCCGATTGTCACACGGCCTTCATATTCGGTTGCCAACTCGTCGATGATCGGAGCGACCATGCGGCAAGGACCGCACCATTCTGCCCAAAAGTCAAGGACCATAGGCTTACCAGAGTTTACCAACTCTTCAAAATTTGCATCTGTAACTTGTAGTGCCATAATCTTTATATGTATTTAATTTGTTTCTGTTTAGAGTCGCCAAAAGTACAAATTCTTTCTGCATCCAACAAATACTAACCATTAATTTTAAAGTCTATATTTTCATTCGTTTGCAGGAACTCGACCAGATTACGTGTGACATTGAGACGTATGTTCTGCGAGAAGAAGTTCTGCGTGATGTTGTGCTCCCCGTCAACTACTTTAAAATATAACAGGCTTTGCCCCGGATTGTTCTTTATCAAGGTCGAAAGCTCGTTTATGGTCGGCTCGTCGAGGTCGTGGATCGGAACCGTGATACTGATCTTTTCGATCATCCGGTCTTTTTCCTCCTGCAACAGTTGGATGGAACCGATCGACAGGCTCAACCGGCCGGAGTTGTAGCGGTCTTCCACACGAGCTTTGATCAACAGGTACATCCCCCGTTTCCCGAATTTCCCGTATTCGATGAAATCTTTCCCGAACAGGGCTATCTCGCCACTGCCCGTAAAGTCCTCTATCTTGATGATACCGTACGGATTCCCTTTCTTTGTCATGCCTTCCCGGAAATCGGTCACGATGCCGCCGAACAACAACTCTTTCCCGACCAGGCTCTCCTTGTCGTTGATTTCCGCCATGCCGGTGTTGCATACATATGTTAATATAATACGGAATTCATCCAGCGGGTGGGCGGAAAGATAGATGCCGACCAGCTCTTTTTCCTTGTTCAGACGTTCCAGGTCGCTCCAGCGTTCACATTTCGGGATTTCCGGTTTGGCGATCTCCACCTGTACGTCTCCACCGAACAGCGAGTTGGTGGCTGTGCTTTTGTCCGTCTGGTACTTATTGCCGTAGCGTACGAGCGTCTCCAGGAATATTTCACCTTTTCCGGTTTCTGCAAAGAACTGCTCGCGCTGGATGCCGAAATTGTCGAAAGCTCCGGCCAATGCCAGCGATTCGATGTTCTTTTTGTTGCAGGCCGTCAGGTTGACGCGTTCCACGAAATCGAAGATATTCTTGAACGGTCCGTCCTTCTTCCGCACATCGATGATGTTCTGGACAGCCGCTTCGCCGACACCTTTCACGGCTCCTAACCCGAAACGGATGTTCTTGTCCTTGTCTACGCTGAACTTGAGGATCGACTCGTTCACATCCGGTCCGAGCACCTGGATACCCATCGCTTTACATTCGTCCATAAACTTCGTGATATCCACGATGTTGGACAAACTTCGGCTCAGGACGGCCGCCATATATTCGGACGGATAGTTGGCTTTCAGGTATGCCGTTTGGTAGGCCACCCACGAATAACAGGTCGCATGGCTCTTATTGAACGCATAGGAAGCGAATTTTTCCCAGTCGGACCAGATCTTCTGCAACGTGCTTTCCTCGTAACCGTTTGCCTTTCCGCCTGCCATAAATTTGGATTTCAGGTGGTTCATCTTTTCGATCAGCTTTTTACCCATTGCCTTACGGAGGGCGTCACTCTCACCACGTGTGAAGTTTGCCAGCAAACGGGACAGAAGCATGACCTGTTCCTGGTAGACGGTAATGCCATAGGTGTCTTTCAGGTAACGTTCCATGACCGGAATATCGTACTTGATTTCCTCTTTCCCTTGTTTACGGGCGATGAAAGAGGGGATATAGTCCATAGGTCCCGGACGGTAGAGGGCGTTCATCGCGATCAGGTCTTCAAACTTGGACGGCTGCAGCTCCTTCAGGTATTTCTGCATACCGGCGGATTCAAACTGGAACGTGCCGGTGGTCTTTCCGTCGCAATACAGCTTATAGGTCACCGGATCTTCCAGACTGATATGGTCGATGTCCAGTTCCTGTCCCGTTGTCAGGCGGATGTTTTCGATTGCTTCTTTGATGATGGACAATGTTTTCAGTCCGAGGAAGTCCATCTTGATCAATCCGGTCTCTTCGATCACGGAACCTTCATACTGGGTCACCAGCATTTCTTCACCCGTATCCTTGTCTTTGGCCGTACTGACGGGTACGACGTCTGATATGTCGTAACGTCCGATGATAACGCCGCAGGCATGTACGCCGGTGTTGCGAACGTTGCCCTCTAACATTTGTGCGTATTTAAGCGTATCGCGTGCCAAAGGATCATTCCCTGTAGCCGCCTCTTTCAGTTCCGGTACATAGTTGATGGCGTCTCCCAGTTTGAATTTTTTCATATCGGGAATCTTGTCCGGGACAAGCTTTGCCAAGCGGTTCGATTCGGAAAGCGGCAGTTTCTGCACACGCGCTACGTCCTTGATGGCCGACTTGGTTGCCATCGTGCCGTAAGTGATAATATGCGCTACACGCTCGGCACCGTATTTTTCCGTTACCCACCGGAGCACTTCGCCTCGTCCGTCATCATCGAAGTCGGTATCGATATCGGGGAGGGAGATACGGTCCGGGTTCAGGAAACGTTCGAACAGCAAGTCGTATTTAATCGGGTCGATTTTCGTGATCCCTAAGCAATAAGCCACAGCCGAACCGGCAGCCGAACCACGGCCGGGACCGACCGAGACACCTAACTCCTCACGGGCGGCACGGATAAAGTCCTGTACGATCAGGAAGTAGCCCGGGAAACCCATCGTCTTCATGATATGCAATTCGAAGTTCAGGCGTTCCTTCACTTCGTCGGTCAGCTCGTCCCCATAGCAGAGTTTAGCCCCGTCGTAGGTGATTTTTTTCAGGTAGTCGGCTTCTAACTTGATGCGGTACAGCTTTTCATAACCGCCTAACTTCTTTATCTTGTCGTGCGCCGCCTCTTCGCTCAGCACCACATTTCCGTTTTCGTCGCGTGTAAATTCCTCGAACAGGTCTTGTTCGCTGAACTTCTCGCGGTAGCTTTCCTCCGTCCCGAAATCTTCGGGAATGGCGAAGGTCGGCATGATAGGGCCGTGGTCGATGGAATAGAATTCGACTTTATCGGCTATTTCGAGCGTGTTGCTCAGTGCTTCGGGCACATCCGAAAAGATCGCATTCATCTCCGCCGTCGTTTTCATCCATTCCTGCTTGGTGTAACGCATGCGGTTCGGATCGTCCAGGTCTTTGCCTGTACTGAGGCAGATCAGCCGGTCGTGCGCTTCGGCATCTTCTGCATTGACGAAATGGACGTCGTTGGTTGCGATTACCTTTATGTTGTGTTTTTTCGCCAGCTCGAGTATAACCTTGTTGACTGTCACCTGGTGGGGGTAGGTGTCCTGGGCTGCTGACGGGTCATGTGTCTCATGGCGTTGTATCTCCAGGTAATAATCTTCCCCGAACAGGTTCTTGAACCAGAGTACCGATTCTTCCGCTTTGTCCATCCGTCCGTTCAGGATATGCTGCGGCACTTCCCCACCGATACAGGCGGAACAGACGATCAGGTCTTCATGATATTTTTCCAGCAGTTCCTTGTCGATACGCGGCCGTCCGTAGAAACCTTCCGTCCAGGAGAGAGAGACCATCTTGATCAGGTTCTTGTACCCGTTCAGGTTCTTTGCCAGGACTATCAGGTGCCAGCCGCTCCGGTCGTTCTGCGATGCCAGTTTGCTATGCCGTCCGTTCCGGGCGCAATAGCACTCGCAACCGAAGATCGGCTTGAATATCTTTTTTCTCTCTTCTTCGATCTTTGCCGGTATTTCTTCCAGGAGGGTTTGCTCTTCTGCGCTAAGTTCCGTTTTGCCTTTCAGCTCCTTCAGCTCTTTCTCATATCCTTTGATCGCATCTAAAGGTTTGCTGTTTTTCTTGGATACCTTGTTGAAAAACTCTTTTATCCCGAACATCACGCCGTGATCGGTGACGGCAATCGACCGCATCCCGTCTTTTTGCGCCTTGTCTATCAAAGCGTCAATAGACGCTTGTCCGTCCAGAAGTGAATACTGGGTATGTACGTGGAGGTGTATAAATGGTTCCATATCAATTTTTGATCCTGTTTATTTGGCCTATAAAGATACGGCTTATTTTGTTATTTTCTTCTATCGCCTGTTATAATCCGATTGAAAAACTCTATCTTTGCTCATAGGAATTAGAAGGTTTGCAATATGAGAAAAATTATATTTATTGTCTTTTTAAGTGTATGGATGATTATGCCGGCAGTGAGTCAGGTCGCTTTCGGCGTACGTGTGGGTGGCGCTTACTCTTCTCTGGTGCAAAAAGTGGAAGGAACGTATAAGGCAGGTGCCCGTTTCGGTTTTAGCGTGGCAGGGCTTGCCGACATACCTTTATATAAGGGATTGTCTCTGCGTCCCGAAGTGGCTTTTGCCAACCAGGGTGGTTCTTTCATATCCAACTTCCAGGTGGAAGGGGCGAAGAACTCCCTTAATAAATGTAGTTACTATTCGATACAGGTTCCGGTGAACCTGGCCTATACCTTTAATATAAATGATGTTCAACTGGGTGTCTATGTCGGTCCCGCCCTCGATTTCTCCTTGTTCGGCAAGATGAAAACCCAAAACCAGAATGTGGATATCCATTTCGGCCAGGACAAGGAGACAGACCTCAAAACATTCGATTTAGGTGTAAACGTCGGCTTACGTGTCGACTACAGCCGTTATTTCTTCTCCGTCGGCGCCCTTTGCGGCACGCTGGACCGCCGCGCTGTTGAGCGTGAAGGCGAGTCTTCCCTTTATCAGAATAATGTAACGTTGTCGCTGGGGTATATGTTCCGGAGCCGGTAACTTCACAAAGGCAGGAAAGAATTATGAATATCGGTCCGTTATTCCTATATTTGTAAGCACGATAAAAACAGTGACATATGGACCGGAAAAAGTTACCGATAGGCATCAGTGATTATAAAGAACTGATAGACGAAGATTATTATTATGTGGATAAGACTGATTTTATCCGCCAGATCATAGAAGAAGGAAGCAAAATTACGCTTCTTCCGCGTCCGCGCCGTTTCGGCAAGACACTGAACCTCTCCACGCTCCGCTATTTCTTCGAGAGGACGGAGGGTAACGTCTATCGTCCGCTGTTCAACGGGAAAAATATCGAGCAATGGAAAGACTTCGACAAGTATCAAGGTAAATACCCGGTGATCCTGGTCACGCTGAAAGACTGCAAGGGCGATACGTTTGAAGCGACCCTGTCTCAAATCAAGATACAGATGCAACAGGAGTTTGCCCGTCACCGTTATTTGCTGGACGACGAGCTGTCCGAGCTGGACCGCCTGTGGTTTAATCAGATACTCATGCTACAGGCAGACGAGGTCATGATCCAAAACTCATTACTTTTTTTATCCGGATTGCTGGCGACTCATTGGGGCATGCCGCCCCTCGTGCTGCTCGACGAGTATGACACGCCAATTCATGTCGCTTTCGACAAAGGATATTATGACCGCATGATCGGCTTTATGCGTAACTTTATGAGCTTAGTGTTCAAAGACAATACGGATATCTTTCGCGGCGTCATCACCGGTATCCTGCAGGTCAGCAAGGAGTCTATTTTCAGCGGATTAAATAATATAGATGTAGATACGATCCTGGAACTCCCGATGTGTACATCTTTCGGTTTTACGCAGGAAGAAACGGACCAAATGCTAACCGACTATTCGTTCGGCGGTCAGAAAGACGAGGTGAAGAACTGGTACAACGGCTACCTGTTCGGAGATCAAACGGTCTATAATCCCTGGTCTGTGCTTTCCTTTATAAATAAAGGCGGCGTCCTGGCTCCTTACTGGGTAAACACCGGCTCTGATGTCCTCTTGCGTCACCTGCTTGCCGACGGCCCGTCACAAATACGTATGGGAGTGGAGTCGCTGATACAGGGCGAACCGATCCGCAGTGTGATAAACGACAAGTTAGCGTTTCCGGATTTGTTGGCAGAAACAACTAACATCTGGTCATTTATGCTTTTCAGCGGCTACCTGAAGGCCTCCGATCCGGCAAAGAATAGCGACGATTTGATGGAATACACTTTACAGGTTCCTAATCGCGAAGTAAGAACTGTTTTCTTCACCATAATCCGTAGCTGGATCAATAACGGTCCGGTGAAGAACGACCGCTTAGAGTTGATGTTGCAGGCATTACGCGCGGGCGACATCGAATATTTTGAAGAGTTGTTGAATGACTTTGTCGTCAATACCTTTTCCTATTATGACACCAACGGCCGTGAGCCGGAAAAAGTTTACCAGGCATTCCTGTTAGGATTGCTGGCGGGCATGTCGGACTACGAGGTCAGCAGTAACCGCGAATCCGGTTTCGGGCGCTACGACATCCTTCTGCGTCCGAAAGACGGGAAGGGGCAAGCGGTGATTATGGAGTTGAAGCGCCTGCGCCCGACAGAGACAGTCGAGAAAGCGTTGAGTTCAGCCTTGCAGCAAATCGAAGACAAGCAGTATGATGCCGTCCTGCGCCAGGATGGTTTCACTGACATCCTCAAAATGGCTATCACTTTCGACGGCAAGCGGGTCTGGGTAAAGATAGCCGGATAAGTGGATTTTCTGTATATGAACCGCGTCGGAGCGCACTCATATATGCCAAATTCTGACATCCTACAAATAAAGAAAAAGACAATAACCCCTCTTTTTGCCTGTTTTTCTATTTCGTCCGAAATCTTGATCGATTTTGGATTGACTCTTTTTACGGTTTTAACCGACTCGGATGACAACAGAGAAAATGAGGTGCCGAGCCCATTCCAAAAAATGTGCAATCTGATTACAGAAAGGCGGAAATGCTGACAAAGTGATAAACCTTAACTCCCGGAGAATCGCCTGTAGCAAAATAAAACGGACGGCGTTCCAAATATCCCAAGGAAATTTTGGCGGTTTTTTACCATGAGGACGGTCGCTTTTCAAAAGAGGACGGTCGTCATCGCCATTACGACCGTCTTCATGGGTGATGCACTCGGCACCTCGCAGAGATTAGAACGGTCGTAATGGCAAAGAGGACGGTCGTGATGGCGAAAAACTCCCGAAAAAGGGGAAAAAGTCTCTTTTTGACGTCTGAAATGTGGATTAACATTTGTTTTGTTTCGGGGATATTTGGAGATTAAAAAAAACGTTTTATACAATAAGGTCCTTGCTGAAAAATGAAAAACTATCTCATGCCACCTTAGAGAGACCTTAGCTATGATAAATACTTCGACGCTATCAGAGAATTTAAAACGGCGTCATTGATATGGCTAAAAGGGAAGAGAATATCGAAAGAAAATCAGAGGGATTTGCCGAAGAAATCTCCCTAAATGCTGAAGACTGTGAACTGGAAATGTCAAAGCCCTGCAAGAGCAACACCTGAAATGCTTTTAGAAACAATGTGTCGTCCTTGCAGGGCTTTGAATAATAATATTTACCATGTAATCGTAATCGTCTTCCAGACTCCGCCGGCCTTGATATAGAACAAAGGATTCCGACTTGTTACTATATTCGGATCAATCCAGATAAATGTTTCGTAGAATACACCTACCTCCCCTTCTTTTTGCTGGGCTATAATGCCGGCAGGCATATCGATCATCTTCCATCCACTTGCGCAATTAGTAAAGATTTGAATCTTTGCATAATACATTGTTCTATTTTCATAAGATGTAGCTGTAGCAGTCAGCGTAGAAGCATTTACGGCTAAATAATCCATACCATCCGTTGTAATGTCATTCAACCCTTTTTCTATACAATCTTCCTTGTTAATTTCCGTCTTGTCACCAACAACCATAATTGTTGTCGATGCAGTAAGATGTGAGGCATTATCCGGAATAGATTTCATTAATGCCTTTAGGGCTGATTCTTCCCCATATTCATGGACAGCATCGATCTTGAAGATATAGCGGGTATTTCTCTCAATATCCATATCTTTATTCACCGTATTTTGTAACAGAAAATCCAACCGGTAATAACCATGTCGTTTTATTCCGTCGATTGTCGTATAGCCTCCGACTATCAAGCATAAACTACGATATATTTCTCCTTCCGAGGAATTACTTAATTCCAAGAGACTTTCCGGCACATAAAATTTAGTACCTGCAGCATTTGTCAACCCATCTTTATGAAACTCTTCTTTCAGAGAGCGTTCGCCTGTTGCTTCAGCCGGAATTGACATTGTCCCTTTTTGCAGGTTTCCGTTCGCATCGATAGGAGCCACAAAGCCTTTATCATAAGTACCAACAAGATAAGCATCTGTCATCTCAAAGTTAATCACCAGGTTTTCGTCTACAAGAACTTCCACACAAGCCAGAGCACGTGTCATCGGGATTTTTATTGCAGCGTCATCCGTGTACAGACCATTCGGCAAACTCACTTCACCCCACATCGGAATAGAAACATCGCCTTCCTGTGACGGAACATCGAAAACCAAACTCTTCAGAATATCAGCTTTAGATGTGTTCACCGCAAATTCGTGTGTAATAGAAGATACATTAGCCAAAGCCATCAATGTTACAGCCTCCTGGGTTGCTTTCAGATTGGCAGTCACAGCTTTTGTCGCGTCTCCTGCTCCTACGGTTCCTTGAACCTGATAGATCAATTGACCGGATTCATTAAACATATACAGCCATAAATCATTGATCTGATTCTCTTCGACAGAGGCTGATTTCGTTACAGTCGGCAATTGCATACTGGGCAATTCCAACTGAATCTTGGCAACTACATCATCATTACTTCCTTTTACAATGTCTTCTTGCGAACAAGAGGCTAATAAACAAAGGAAAGTCAATATATAAATTAAATTACTTGTTTTCATATCTTTCCGTTTTTATAATTAATTTCTCCACCCCTTTTGAGAAACACTGATTGTAATAGTTTTACCATTATCATCTTTCAATGTGATAGTTGTACTACGTGCACCTGCTAACGTAGAGTCATTATTAGCTGCAGAGACCGTTAAACGATTCCCATTTCTATTTACAGTTAACCAATTACTATATCCAGACTGAACAGTCCAACCATATTTATCATTTGTTATAGTAACTGTTTGAGTACTACCATTTGGATTCCTATCAAACTTGAGTGAGTTAGTACTTGCACTAAAAGTGTAAGACGCTTCTTTTTGAATTACCGTAATTGAGTACTCATTCCCTTTTGATGTTTTAACCTTTAAAATTGCATCACGCTGTTTGCCAGGATTATCTTCCGATGCTGTAAAGCGTAAAGTTTGTCCTTCACCACCATCCGGATTTCCGGAATACTTATCCAGATAGAACCAAGGTGCCCCCGGATTTGTAACTTCCCAGGTTTCGTTAACTACCTTAATTGTAACTGATTTTGTTGAACCGTTGGCAGCATCTAAAGTTACACTTTCAGGAAACTCATTTAATTCACTAAAATCCTGGGATTCCTGAATTTTCACGCAACGTACAGAACCTGCAAATTGTGTCTGGGCATAAAGATCATATTGCGTTTCTATAAATTTATGAAGATGACGGCCATTACTTGAATTACCCTTTTCTGTCCCATGTAAGAACATTGCGCCCGGTCTAAAATCATCCCCATCTTTTCCATATTTAATAGGCGTATTTGTCCAAACAATACTATTTACCTTTAATGAATTTTGATTATCTACTTGAGAAAAAGAATAGTTAACATTCTCACCAGTCTGCCATGAACCAGGATCATAAACACCTGCTAACGGAAACCATGTACTGCTCGTTGCAGATGTCGAGTTATTGGAAACATTTGGTTGGCTATTTTTCGTATAGTTAATCCAGAAACCATAATGAGATGCATTGTCATTAAAACTATTACCTGTTGGTATATAGGTATTATTCCCATTATAATTATTTTTATAGTTACGATCATTGTTAAATAAGTAAGCCAATAAAGGAGGTACGCGATATCCAACCGGACACGGGTCATAAATTGTCTTATTCCCCTCATTTACAGCGCTACCCGAAAACATTTCCATACCAGAAGGAGTACCCCATAAATAAGTTCCATTTTCATCCACATTACATAAGCCTGTCTTTAATAAGTCTGTCGGATACTTAATTGATTGTTCTAGGGTGGTGGTTCCTGTAACTCCCCAAGTATAGGTCCGTGTCCCATCGCCACAAGGTTGGTAATTATATGTAGTTCTTCTTGTTTGGTTTTTAGGTCCATTCGCACCAATAAACGGGTCTTTGCGTCCCCACTGATATAACAAACCTAACGCGTCATCCCCCGGACGATTAGATAGAGCTCCTATAAATCGATCGATAAAAGTATAGCTCTTTGAGTTTCCACTCCAGTTTTCTGTTTTAACTCCAGTTGCATAATCAGGAACAACCCAGATGTGCCATGACCAAATACACTCATTAGCACTGTTAAACGCTCCAATTAAAGCATTACCGCCTTTCTTGTTTGGAGTTTTATCTATATCAATATAATAATTGACAACGCCACTGAACGTGTTATCCGAATTTATACTTATACTTGTTTTATCGTGCATTCCATTTCCATTATCCAAACGAACTAACCCTTCAGAAGTTTCCCAAATAATGCCGATTCGTGCAGGTCGCAACTTCAATCCTTCTTCTGATATCAATGTTTTACCATCAGCAGTCATACCATCACGCCCATTTCCTTTTACGCTTACATTTAAAGGATAACTGCCTGATTCAAATCGGATATAACAGTTAGCTGTTTCTTCCGGATCAATCTTTACCAAGATTTTCTTTTTTAGCTGGCCTGATTGAACGTAGAAATGTCCGGATGCTAACTTATTGAAGTCTGAAGGCGTAATGACAACTTTATTGTTTTCTTTGTCTGGCTCTATAGTAAAACTATCCAGATTCTCATCAACAATTTCCCAACTTCCCCACGTTGTCGTTATATTCAGAGTTGCCGGAGCTTGCTGATTCGGATTGAAATAGAACAAGTTTGAACTGACTGTCAGCGTATTTTGTTCGTATGGAGAGCGCATGTAGACATCGCTCATCTCTTCTATCTCGACTGTAATGTCGTTTTCACCGTTACCAACTTTTGATACATTTACCTTATAGGTGTGGTTACGAAGAATATCCAAGGCTTCACCATCCGCCTTACCGCTTTTGGTCATATACACACGATACAATTTGTCTACACCTCCGATTGTACCTGCGATAGTGAGATAAACACCATCGTAAGAAGTCGAAGAAGTCGATTTTGCTGCTTCCGGAATATATATTTCGTTTATACAGGTATTGTTGCTTACAGCGTCTCCATCATATATTAATGAAGAATTAACGTTTGGAGATGCAGGCAAAGTTGGTTTTGTCACATTCTTGTCTTTCAAAGAAGAGGTCGGAACGATCAAACCATTAGTCAATGAATTATTTACTTGTACGGATGTCAATGTAAACTTACTGCTTGCGCTTTCTGAAAAAGAGACATTGATGCGTGCCAGAGCTCTCAACAGGTCAATTACTATTGGCTCAGCTGTAATCGCTCCGGAATATTCGCCCCACATCGGAAAACGGCGATAGTTCTCCGTACTGGAGGCATTCCACTTATTGTTAACCTCATAAGCCAGGCGAGCCAGATAAGCGTTCTTGGTTTCATTGTTGATAGCTGGGATAGTCGTCAACGTCCCGTCGTTGGCTTCACCTTCATTTACCACGTTTGCTAAAACCACTATGGAAAGATTTTCATTGGTTGTTTTCATCGAGATATTCTTAGATATTAGCGCACCTCCGTTCTCATCGACAGCCTGTTCTGCATCTGCAACCTGTACTGATGAAATAGAACGTTCCTGCATATAATTACCTCTTTGATCGAAAACCAGAATTTTCAGGACTTCCACTTTGGCCTCTTCTGCCGAAGTTATTGCACGTGTGGTAACTTGTGAAGGATTGGGCAAGTATAGATTCAGACTGACATTCACATCTTCCCCGTTATTCACCTGCGGTATCATCTCTTCATCCACGCAAGATGAAAAAGCCAACAACCACAGAAACAATAAATTGATATACTTTTTCATACCTATTAATTTTTTCTTATTATTTAAATTCTACCCCATTATTTCCACCAATCAGAATCTCATCACTCCAAGGAACTACATCGAGTGATTCGATACCTGCTGCCGTAACATTCAATATCAGATTCATTTTATACCAGTAGCCGGCTTTCACATAATCATGTCCGCTCGTATTTGTATCTCTGTTCGGATTAATCGTATAGGAGCGTGTATCTGCTTTGCCATTAACCGTAAATGTAATATTCATGGTCAAATGATCGTTTCCTATTTCATTCGGAAAAACATTAGCAAGCAGATTCTCAATAATAGATCCGTCTTCCGGACCATTCTCTACTACCAATTTAGAACTTTCATCTTTATAATTGTAGATTGTTGCATCATTTTTAAGTGCTACAGGAATGATTGCACCGTTAGAAAGGATTGTTTCTTCGTCTGTTTTAATTGTACCTTCTGTTCCATTCAAAGCAACGGAACTTTTTAAATTGGACAGTGTGATTTTAGTTAAACGAACTTGTGTCTCGTATATATTATCCTTATACTTCACGTAAAAGCCGTCAAAACTTACTAACGATGTTTTTTGATCAACTGTAATAGAAACGTTTACTGTAGATTCGGGAGTTTGAGCCGTTGATGAAGAACCTGTTACACCTTCCCAGTTGATATTGCTTTCGCCAACTTTCACCATTTTTGTGGCATCTGTACTTGCAACCGATAAAATACCTGCTTTATCTGTCTTCGATTCTAACTGAGTTTTCAAATCATCACAATTGACAATAGCCAAAACAGATGCCGCATTTTCCATTTTTACAAGGATATTTGCAGCAGAAGCATCAGTGCCTGTCATATATCTGCTGTTAAGTACCTGGCCGCTACCATCTAAAACGAAATAGTAACAGTTGTCAACAGTACCATATTCAGCTGTCCCATTAGCATGAGATTCACCCGCTTTGGTAGTAACACCTGCAGTTTTTACTTTTACAGATAAATAAGTGTCTTTTGTGAATTGTCCGGAATTTTCTCCCGTAAAATCGTCTTCCATCGAGCAAGAGATTGCTACAAAGAAGACACAAAGAATCGATAATATATTCTTCAGTTTCATACCCCTAATATTTTTTCGTTTAACTTACACTGCAAAAGTAGGGCTAGTAAAATTAACGGATGATAAGCGAAACTTTCAATTTTTAGCGGCAAATATATCAATCTATTGATTGTTGAGAGGTGCACCGATAAAGTGCCAAATATGCGAGAGCAATACCCACCTTGATTTTCGGTGACAAAAAATTTGCTCTTAAATTCATTGCTTTTTTAGTTGGTTTTAGGGAAACATGCCTTATGGGTACTATAATTATATCTATTTCCGGAGTGAACCGTTTTTTTATAATTGTTAACTGTTTTGTGGCTCAACTTGCTGTATTATAGCTAAAAGAATGCGTTTTTTTATTGCGGCTATGACTTTCATGTAGTTCCAATCTTTATGGCTTGCTGTCTCCTTCTTTCTGCTGCTTAACTGGTTGATTATCACGAAGCCTTGATTTTTGGAAGGGCCTTTTTGGAAATAAATTTCTCCCAAACCTTGAAGTTTCTATCTTTTCGAGGGGTATCCCTCTCAATTTGACTGTTTGCCACATTTACCCCTTAAAGATGAAAGTTGTGCCTATTACCGCTAACAAATATCTACTTTATTTTTGCAACGTAAAGTTAAATACAGAAAGAGACAGAGTTCCGATAGGACTCTGT
>NZ_QREV01000036.1 GCF_003363715.1 Parabacteroides acidifaciens | reverse complement strand
GGGCAGTTTTGACACATCCCTAAGCTCTAAAACCGTTCGTTGAAACGAAACGGCAAAAGAGAGCCTGCGGCAGGGGGACTTATTGTAAAAAACGTATTTTTCAGGCCCGAAAGACATCCGAAACCGAACAAATATCAACCCACTTTTCAGCTGCCAAAAAGGGGCTTTTTCCTATGATCCGGCACCTTATCGCCATGAAGAGGGACTTTATTGCTCTGATCCGGAACTTTGTTGCCTTGAAGTCGGACTTCATATAGCACGAAATCAACCTTCAGAGCGACGAAGCGTTACTTCAAGGGAATTTTCTGCGCACCTCACAGCAACAAGCCTCCAAAATTTCCTTGGGATATTTGGAACGCAGCCCGTCTTCGTCCGCAAATATTCGATTCTCCGGGAGTTAAGGTTTATCACTTTGTCGGTGTTTCCGTCTTTCGACAATCAAATTGCACACTTTTTGAAATGGGCTGCGCACCTCATTTCATCTGTTGTCAGTCAAACAGGTTAAAACCGTGAAAAGAGTCAATTCAAAATCGATCAAGATTTCGGACGAAATAGAAAAACAGTCGAAACAGGGGGTTATTGTATATTCGCTTCCATGCCCATGAAAATCGAATTGCATGGGCATGGAAGGCAGAATGGATGGGCATGGAAATATATTTTGTAAATTTATTGTTTTATCACAAATAAGTATTTACATTTGAAACATTGTTAGCTTTAGAACATTTGCTCTGTTCCCAACAAATACAGAGAGTGAGATGGTAATGTTGTTGTATTTGTATTCTGGCAGCTTGCTTTTGACAAGAAAAGTGTGTTGAATAATTTTAACCGATTAATTTAAGAATGATGGTAAATAGTAGTTTTAAGTTTATAAAAAGAGTCTGTATGTTCTTATGTTTAGCTGTATGTTTTGGTTGCGACAGCAATTCTGATAGCGAAGAACAAATAGAGCAAACAGAACAAAGGCCCAACCAACCGACAGAAGCAATTGAAGCAAATCTCAATTGGAAGTTGGCTAAACTTGTAGAAGCTGGGGACGAAATAAAAATACCGGAAGAACTGCTAAAGTCTGAGATAGCATGTGTTATCCAATTTAAGGAGGATGGTACTTTTGATGGACGCATGACTGCAAACGAGATAAACGGTTCGTATGCTTTTAATAAGGAGACAGGAAAAATCGAACTTAAACTTGAAATGCTAACTCAGGTCTTAGATATCCTCTATGGCGATTTTGAAGAGATGTATCTTGATTATCTATTTAAGAAGGTATATTCCTATTCCCAATCTGATGACGGTTTATATCTGTATTTTGGTAAAGATAGTTATTTAAAGTATCAAGCTAAATAAAAAACATGGAAACTTTCCATAACAAAGAGGTTGCTCCGCATCACCCGGCTTTATAACCGGGCAGCGGGCAACCTCGTATTACCTGGGGACAACTTGTCCCTACATCAAAAACTTATTTTATCTATTCGAATCCTGCATGCTCCCCCTTGATGGAGAAAGAGTCGGCTTCACGTTTCTTCTCTCCTGTATATATCCATTCGATAGAATCTTCATAGGGTTTGCCATCTTTATTAACGACTGTCTTCACAATATTCTTTCCATCTGCCAGCGTAACATTGTCTATTATATAATGTACGTCCGTATAGCCCTTATGGATGCCAGACAGTTCTTTACCGTTCAGGAAGACTTTCGGTTCACCGATATTGGAATAGACGGTGATGGAAGTCACTTTTTTCTCGCGGTCCACATTGCGGCGTTGCGTCAAATAGAGGACAGGGTCTTCGCTCCAGTTTGCCTTATACCAGAAATAAGAATCTTTCTTCGTCTTGCGGTCGAACGTCACCAGACCTTTCATATTGCGGGCCGGAAGGTCGCCGCGGTTTGCCAGGGGTGTCGCGAAATCGAACGTATTCCACAGGTAAGAGGCAACAATATACGGATGTTTGGCAATCACACTCCACTGGTATTCGTGCGTCTTCGTCTGGAACGTTTCCGGATAGAACGGTTTTGTCCAGTTGAGCGAATTGTCGAGGTATTCCGTCTGATGAGCTAAGTTGGCGTCCGCTCCATATTCCGTCAGCATCAGTTTCTGATCCGGATACTCTTTTTCCAGGCCTTCCACCCAAGGCTCGATGTCCTGCAACTTCTTTTCGTACCAGCCGAAATAGCGGTTCATTCCCTGGATATCGGCATTCAAGTTGACCGGATGCTCCATGTGTCCGTAGCCATTCACCGAAACCGTGTAGCGGTCCGGGTCTTCCGTCTTCGCCAGATCGTGCAGCGACTTGGTCAGTTCCTTCGTGTATTCATGCGGGTGATAGACTTCGTTATGCAATCCCCAGACATAGATCGAAGGGTGGTTGAAACTCTGGCGGATCAGTTCGCGAAGCTGGTTGCGGGCATTCTCGGCCTCCTGTCCCGTCACACGGTTGACAAAAGGAATCTCCGCCCAAATGATCAGTCCCAGGCTGTCGCAACGGGAATACAGGTAGTCCGATTGCTGGTAATGGGCAAAACGGACGGTTGTCGCCCCGATATCCATAATGGTAGCCAGGTCGAAGTCGTGGTTTTCATTCTTCAAGGCGCTGCCCAATCCCCACCAGTCCTGATGGCGGGTGACGCCATACATCGGATATTTCTCACCGTTCAGGTAGAAACCTTTACCGGCCACGATCTCATACTTACGCAAACCCAATGGCTGGACAACTTCGTCGATCACTTTCCCGTCCTGAACGAGGCGGCTTACGACTTTATACAGGTAAGGATTCTTGCGTCCCTGCCACAAGGTCGGGTTCTTGATTTTGAAATCCGCCTCGAATGTCTGGACGCCCTGTGCGGTCAGGTCGAACGACCGGCTATCTGAGGCAACCTGTTTGCCCTCGCGGTCATAAACCGTGTTTTGCAACGTGAGCGGAGCAGGCTGCAAAGTCCCGTTATCCAGCTTCACTTTAATCTTTACATCGGCTTGTTTCCGGGATACATTCTTCTGGGTAATATAAACACCTGAAGAGGCGCAATCGGTGACACATATGTTATAAGGTTCGGTCACGATCAGCCACACCGGACGATACATGCCGCCATACACACCGAAGAGCACATGGTTGACAGGAATCACATCCGGGCGCGACGCATTGTCGGCTTTCACGATAATCTCATTATTCTCCCCCGCTTTCAGCAGCGTCCCGATCTCGCAGGAAAAAGCCGAGTAAGCTCCCTTATGCGTGGCGGCAAGCGAACCGTTCACATACACTTCAGCCGTAGCTCCCACACCTTCGAAACGGAGGAACACGCGTTTCCCTTTCATTTCAGCCGGAAAGAAATATTGTTTTTTGTAATAGGCAGCTCCTTCGTAGAAATTATTGAACTGCATCTGCATGTCTTTCGCATTCCAGGTATGAGGAATCTCCACTTCCGTCCATCCACTCTCCCATTTCGGCGCATTCACCGCTAACTCTTTACCCGCCGGCGCTTTCTTAAATACCCAGCCGGAATTAAACGATTCCACAATCCGGCCTTCAGCCTGCAAGGCAAAACATACGCAGGCCAGCAATAAGGTTAAACTCAATACTCGTTTATTCATGATGTTTTTATTGATTGAAGTGCAAAAATAAGATTATAACCCTTTCATACCGTGTAAAATCATCTCAATCCTGTTAAAAATCGTCTCCAAATCGTTATCTTTGCAGAATAGAGACGTACGGCCGTGCGTCTCTACTTTTACCAGGTCTAACTTAATTGAAAACTACAAATGATAAACAGACTCTATATTCTCTATATAATACTGGCGATGCTATATGCAAACCCGGCATATAGCATCGATTTTTTCTTCTCCCACCTGGGAGTAGAAAACGGCCTGTCGCAAGTTTCAGTTCTGGATATTTTTCAAGACTCGGACGGATATATCTGGTTCGGAACACGCAATGGAGCCAACCGCTATGACGGCTACGAATTCATTATCTACCAGAACGAAGTAAACAACACCGCGACATTAAGCGACAACTATATCCGGGGATTTGCCGAAGACAGCCGGAAAAACATCTGGATAGGGACCTCAAACGGCGTCAACTGTATCGATTATAAAACAAAGAATATAACCCGTTTCTATCCCCGTAGCATTAATAAGGATTGTACTTCCAATGTCATCAACAAGTTACTGAGACACTCGGACGGGAATGTCTATGCTTTTTGCAGCCGCTATATATTTAAATGTAAAACAGACCAGACAGTCGAGGCTATATCTGCAGACGAGGCAATCGCATCGCCGGTTTACTCTGTTGCCCAAGATAGACGGGGAGATATCTATGTCGGGACCGAAAACACAGGATTATATATTTATTCCGCCGACTGGAAATTAAAACATCACGTTCTCTCCGGCAATAATGGGGAAAACAACAAACTGCCTGCCGGCACGATCATGGCCATATTGCCGGATAAGGACGGGAATATATGGATCGGCCTGGATGAAAACGGGATCTGCCTTTTCAATACCCGAACACAAACCCTGACCCACCTGCATAAAGATAATTCAGGCCTGAACAACAACAGCATACGTACGCTTGTCTTTTATAACAATGATTCCATTTTAGCCGGTACCTTCGGAGGGCTAAGTATCCTGAATAAAAAGAATCTGACCGTAACGCCAGCCGGCATCGATATATCCGGCAAAGGCGGACTCAGCCACTATTCGATCCACAGCATGCTGATCGACAGGGATCAAACACTCTGGATCGGGACCTATTCCGCCGGGATCAATTACCATAGTCCTTTTTACCGGCCGGTCTCTTATATCACGACAAACGAATATGCCGGGATCATCGGTAAAGGACAAGAAGACAAATACGGAAATATGTGGTTCGCAACGGAAGGAGCCGGATTATTCTGCTATAACCCGCAGAACGGAAAGAAACAGCTCTATCCGATCAAACCGATTCAGGAAGGGAATTATGAAACCAATATAATTAAATCGATCCTGATACAGGGTGATTCAATCTTGTGTTCCACCCACTTCGGTTCGGTCTACCTGTTCTCTATCCGGGACAAACAATACAAAATGTTGTATAACTTCCGGCATAATGACATCTATTCCTTATATATAGACAGCAACAAGCGACTCTGGATTCCGACTAACAGCGACGAAGATCTCGTCATGATAGACAAAGGCAAGCAAATCAATTCGTTTGCAGCAAACGGGACGATCCGTTCCTTTAAGCGGATAACGATGATCAACGAAGTCCAGCCTGATCTTTTCCTGTTCGGATCACTCTCCGACAGCCTCTATCTGTATGATATGAAAAGAGAAACTGTCCGTAACCTTACTCCCGAACTGCAATCCGACCCTCAACTGGAGAGATTGGGGAATATTACGGCCATCCTGCAAGATCCCAATGGTTATATCTGGATTTCTACCGGTAAGAACGGCTTATACCGTCTGGATACTAATCTGAAACTCCTCAAACATTATCAGAAGGAGGACGGCCTGTCCGTTAGCCAGATCAGTTCGTTGACTATAGATAAGAACCGGAATCTATGGGTCGCAACCGGAAGATCTTTATATAAACTAAACCGCGAGACAGATACTTTCAGTGAATTGCAAATTGCAGATATACCGCCCCAGGAGTTTACTCTATTCTCGGGTAACAGTGTCTCTTCCGACGGTAACATCTATTTTCCCGGAGATAAAGGAATCCTATTTTTCGATCCGGACAAAATAATGTTCAACCCCAATATCCCGGAAGTCCATCTTACTTCAATGATCTTAAATAACAAGGAAGAGGTTATCGGTAAGACCGGGAATCAGTCGATCACGCTCGGGGCCAACCAGAATAATATCACATTCAAATACACCGCTTTGAATTTCATTCATTCCGAAAGGAATCAATATGCCTATAAACTGGAGGGAGCCGACCCAACCTGGCACACGGTCGGCAATCGCCGGGAAGCCTACTACAGCAACCTGGCACCCGGAACTTACACTTTCCGGGTTAAGGCATCCAACAACGATGCTGTATGGAATCCGGAAGAAGCCATACTGCACATCACCATAAACCCGCCGTTCTATAAGACATGGTGGGCTTATCTACTGTACATCAGCCTTATCTCTTTCATCATCATCCGTGTTATCCGTTACCAGCACAACAAACATGAGCGGGAGCGGGAAATGCATTATAAACAGATGGAACAGGATAAGGTCAACGAATTGCACAAAGAACGAATGCGTATGTTCACCAATTTCTCGCATGAGTTACGTACGCCTTTAACGCTTATTATCAATCCGTTGAACGACCTGATGCAATATGCATCCTTCTCCCCGGAAGTCAAAAAGGCCCTGCAACTGATTAAAAAGAATACCGGCCGCATGTTACTTCTGGTCAACAACTTAATGGACATTCAGAAATACGAAGCCGGTAAAACGGTCTTGCAAAAAACATGTTTCAACTTCTCTGCTTTCATACAAGAGATGTATCATTCATTCGAAAGCGTCGCCAACAACCGGGAGATTACTTTCACTTTGGAAAATGAATTGCCGGATTCTTACCGGGTATGCTTCGACGAAGCCGAAATCGAAAAGATATTCTTCAACTTGCTTTCCAATGCATTCAAATTTACACCTTCGGAGGGACATATCACCCTTCGCGTCAGCACTGTCTTGCAGGCTGAATGCGAACTGCTCCCGAATTTCCCATCCCAATACAATTCGATTTTGGTAGAAGGTAAATATCTGTTTATCGAGGTTATCGATACAGGAAAAGGTATCAGCGATCAGGAAGCGGAAAAAATATTCGAGCCTTTCTATCGTTCGCAGGAAGATATACACCGGCAGATATCCGGTACCGGTATAGGTTTAAGCCTGACCCGTTCCATTATCCTGCAACACAACGGCTGTATCTGGACAGTCAGCTCGGAAGAGAAGGGGACACATTTCATGTTTATCCTTCCCGATACAGAGGAACAGGAAGTCACGATATCAGAGGAACCTGTCCTGTCGAAGTCCGCAGAAATCAGCAAGAAATTCAATCTGCTGGTCGAAGAGACAGAAAACAAGAACAAGCAAACAATTCTGCTGGTGGACGACAACCAGGAAGTGCTCCAATACCTGGAGCAACAACTCAGCCTCGATTACATCATACTGAAAGCATTCAACGGGAAAGAGGCATTAACTGTAATCGAAGAATCATTCCCGCATATCGTAGTCAGTGATGTCATGATGCCTGAAATGAACGGGCTGGAACTGTGTAAGCGTATCAAAGAAAACCAGAATTACTGCCATATCCCGGTTATACTGCTTACCGCCAAGTCTATGGTATCCCAGATAGAAGAAGGGTTGGAAGCCGGTGCCGACGATTATATCGTGAAGCCGTTCCAGGTATCCCTGTTGAAAGCGCGTATCCGGAACATACTTTCCCTGCGCGAGAAGATGAAGACGATCTACGGGGAATCGCTCTCGCTCAAGCAACTCGGAGTGGAAGAGCCGAAGGAAAACAATGATTTTCTCAAACAGTACATCGATATTGTAAAGGCCAACATTTCCAATCCGGAACTCGATGTATCCGTCATCTATGAAGCATTAAACATGAGCCGGACTAATTTCTACAGAAAAGTAAAAGCCGTAACCGGTTTATCTCCTATCGAACTGATAAAGAATATTCGTCTTGAGGCAGGAGCTAAACTGTTAAAAGAGTCGGACATGAATATTTCCGAGATCGCGCAACATGTCGGTTTCAGTAGCCGTTCTTATTTTGCCCGCAGTTTTAAGGCCGTCTACGGAATGTCGCCGACAGAATATCAGGAAACAGAGTCTCAAAATTCATCAAAATAAATGTTTTTTAGCACGTTGGTATATTTTTATCCCCTTTTGGAATGAAATTACTCGTTCTTGCCTTGCATCTTTCATTCTTTTGACACAAAAAACAAATAGGACCGACAGGTTAAGTATTAATTGTTTAATGTGCTAATAAATTATGAAAGGCATGAACAGACAACTACGAGGGAATTTGCCTCCCAATGAAAAGGCTAACGGAAAGAACAGGTTTCTTTCTTTGCTACTAATCTTTATGGCGTTTATATCCGTACAGGTATATGCGCAAGAAGTAAAAATCACCGGTACGGTAATTGCTGAAGCCGACAAGTTTCCGATTATCGGAGCCAACATTCTGGTAAAAGGTTCGACTATCGGTACTGTTACCGATGCAGACGGAAACTTCTCCCTTGACGTACCCCAAAACTCCACAATCGTTGTTTCATACATCGGATGTGAATCGCAGGAAATCAAAATCGCAGGAGCCAAAACGCTGAACATTGTTTTAAAAGACAATGCCATCGGCTTGGATGACGTTGTGGTAATCGGTTACGGTTCTCAGCGTAAATCAGACTTGACAGGCGGCATCGTCGCTGTGGGCGAAGACAAGCTGAAAATGGTTTCAACAAACAACCTGATGGACAAGCTGGCCGGCCAGATTCCGGGTATGAACGTAACAACCGGCAATGCAAAGCCGGGTGAAGACCAGTCTCTGCGTGTACGTGGTGAAAACTCACTGAGTGCAGACAACTCTCCGCTGATCGTTATGGACGGTATTCCTTACAGCGGTTCTTTGGGAGATATCGATCCGGATATCATCGAGAACATGTCCGTATTGAAAGATGCATCTTCTGCTGCCATCTACGGTTCACGTGGTGCCAACGGTGTAATCCTGATCCAGACAAAGAAAGGTAAAAAAGGCGCACCGACCGTAACATACAAAGGACAAGTCGGTATGCAACAGGCACAGCGCCGCATCGACATGATGAAAGGCGATGAATATGTAAAATATACGCAGGACTACAACCGCATGAAATACGGTTATTCCGGAGATCAGCTCGACCCGCTGACGCTGCTCAACCCGAGCGAACGTACTAACTACCAGAATGGGTCTGAACTGGACTGGCAGGACATCATGTTCCGCAATGCGCTGACAACCAGCCACCAGATTAGTATTTCCGGTGGTACGGATGCAACAACTTACATGGCATCGATCTCTCACCTGAGAGAAGACGGTGTAATGGAGAACACCGGATTAAAACGTACCAACATCGCATTGAACATCACACAGGTATTAAACAAGTGGTTAACCGTCGGAATGGGAACACAAGCCATTCAAAAAGAATTCGGCGGAGAACAGCCTTACTTGGAAGCCGGACTGAAAATGAGTCCTTACGGTATTTACAAAGATGAAAACGACCGTTACGTCGACTATCCGATGGACCAGACTTTGTTCTACAATCCAATGGCTAACATCGACGCAACAAGCGACAAAACAAACCGTAACGTCTTTATTTCCACTTTCGCAGAAATCCAGTTCCCTATCGACGGCTTGTCATTCCGTACAAACTTCGGTTACAACTACCGTAACAACTTTGTCGGATCCTACTACGGAAGAAATACGCTTTCCGGTAAGAAGGTGAATGGGTCTGCCTCTATCGAGAACATCCATTATTATGATTATACATGGGAAAACCTCCTGAAATATAACAAGACATTCGGCTTGCATAAAATCGATGCAACAGCTTTGTTCAGTATGCAGGAAACAACTAAGAAGGAAGCTAAAGAATCAGGCGAGAGCTTTGTAAACGATGATTCCGAATACCACAATATGGCCGGTGCCGAAAAGAATAAGGAAATCACATCCAAACTGACGGAAACAGCCATGTTATCTTATATGTTACGTTTGAACTATTCGTATGCCAACAAGTATTTACTGACGTTGACAGGCCGTTCGGACGGTTACTCTGCATTCGGTGCGAATAACAAATATGCATTCTTCCCCTCTGTGGCTGCAGCATGGAACATTTCTTCCGAAGATTTCATGGAAAGCCAGTCAAACTATATGGATATGTTGAAAGTCCGTTTATCATGGGGTTCCAACGGTAACCAGGCTATCAATGCTTATCAGACACTCGACCGCCTGACACTGACCAACTACATCTGGGGTGACAACGGAACAGTCGTAAACGGTGCTTTCCTGCCTACGAACGGTGTCGGTAACCCGAACCTGAAATGGGAAACTTCACGTACAATCAATGCCGGTATCGACTTCAGTTTCTTCAACGGCCGCCTTTCCGGTAATATCGATATGTATGTGGTAAATACGAAAGATTTATTGATGAGCCGTACCGTACCTTATATGAACGGTTACAAATCAATCATGGACAACGTCGGTAAAACCCGTAACAAGGGTGTTGAAATCGCTTTAAATTCGATCAATATCCAAAATCAGGAATTCAGCTGGAGCACAAACGTGAACTTCTCCCTGAACCGCGACAAGATTATCGAACTGCGTGGCGACGGAAAAGATGATATCACGAACAAATGGTTTATAGGAGAACCTTTACGCGTGTTCTATGACTACGACGTTATCGGTACATGGCAGGAAAATGAAACTTATGTTGAAAACGGACATACAATCAAATGGGATGCCGCAAGCGGAAAATATCTGAATGAAGAAGGTAAAGAATATCAGAAAGGCGCTGTTCCGGGTTCTGCCAAACTGGAAGATAAAGACGGAAACGGTTCAATCACTGCCGACGACAAGAAAATTATCGGTTCCAAACTGCCGAGCTTCCTGTTGTCAATGGGTAACCGTTTCGATTACAAGAATATCTATTTCTCATTCCTCCTGAACGGTGTATTCGGACAAACAAAAGAGTTGCACGATTACAACTTCGACCGTTGGATGCCGACATTCAACTATATCAGTGGAATGGATTACTGGACACCGGAAAACCCGACTAATAAAATGACATCGCCGTCATATGTTCCTTATGACAAACATTCATTCTATAAAAAGGCAAATTATGTAAATGTCAAGAATATCACATTAGGCTATACTTTCCCGAAAACAACTTTAAATGCGATCGGAATCAGTGCCTTGTCTGTTAATGTCAGTGTCAATAACCTCTATACATTCAGTAATATCGACAATTTCCTGAATCTGGATGATAACGATGTTAACAGGAATATCCTTGTAACCTATCCTACTGCCCGTTCTTATATGTTCGGATTAAATCTTACATTCTAAACTTATTAAAGAGAAATAAATTATGAAAAATATATTAGCGGCAGCTGCTGCAACATTTTTATTAGTAACATCCACCGGCTGCTCCGGCTTCCTGGATGAAGATCTGAAAAGTTCACTGGCTCCGGACAATACCTATACGAGCAGCTATGGCTTTGAAGTCGGTGTAACCGGCCTATACGGTTGGGCACGCTCCGAGTTTAACACTTGGGGAGGCGGTACTACAGGAAGTGGTACAACAAGCCAAGGACAGGCTTGTCCGTACGAATCATTCCAGGTTGGAACAGATATCGTTTATGCCGGTCATGGTGACGGTTCGTTAGTTCCTTTTGAAAACTTATCCTACACACCGTCCACTACATTTGTTACGTCTTACTGGAACTGGGGATATGGCTTGATCGCTTCCTCAAATGAAATCCTTGAATATTCGGAAGGAGATGTAAGCTGGGATAAACCGACAGACAAAGCCTACTACCAGGCTGTCGCCCGTTTCTTCCGCGCTTATGCATACCGATACCTGGTATATCTGTACGGAGATGTTCCTTATGTAGACAAAATCGAGAAAAACTTCCGCATAGACTTCACCCGTACTCCTAAAACTGAAGTATTAGGCAAGATGATCGAAGACTTGCAATTTGCAATCGCAAATCTTCCGGAAGATCCGGACAAAGTGGAAGTCGGCCAGCTGACAAAATGGGCCGCCCAACACATGCTGTCGGAAGTTTATCTTATGGCAGGTAAATATGCTGAAGCAGAAGCTGCAGCCAAAGCAGTTATCGACTGTGGTTACTTCAATCTGATGACTTCACGCTTCGGTGCCGATAAAGATCAGCAGGGAGATCCGTTCTCCGATATGTTCAAAGAGTATAACCAGAACCGTACTTCCGGAAACAAGGAAAGTATCTGGGTTATGCAGCTTGAATATAATACAACCGGTGGTGGTGGAGAATATGAAGACTGGACAAAACGCGCCTGGGTTCCCAAATACTACAATGAAGACGGTTTCGTATTGGCTGATACTTTAGGAGGCCGCGGCCTGGCACAGATCGTTCCGTTCAAATGGTGGATCGAAAGCAGTGATTTCTTTGCTGCAACTGATATCCGTAACTCTGAATATAACATCAAGAGAAACTGGTATTACAACGATGTCACCTCTGATAAATATGGAAAGAAGGCTGATTTTACAGATGATACCTGGTCGAAACTTACCTTATTCCCGGCTGTAACCAAGTTCTTCTACGGAAAAGCAGATAACCTGAGCTATGGTGGTAACAACAAAGACCGTATGAAATTCCGTTTAGCTGAAACATACCTGCTGTTAGCAGAAGCTCGTTTGATGCAAAACAATGCACAAGGTGCAGCAGAAGCAATCAACGTGATCCGCAAACGTGCAAATGCCCCTGAGATTACGGCAAGCCAAGCAACAATCGACTTCCTGCTGGATGAACGTATCCGTGAGCTGGTCGGAGAAGAACTGCGCCGCTTCACTTTAGTCCGCACAGGCAAGCTCGTTGAACGCGTAAAGAAATACAATCCGTATAGCAGCACGATGGATGAGCACAACACTTTGTGGCCGATTCCGCAGACAATCATCGATTCTAACACAGGCGCTGAATTCCCGCAGAACCCTGGGTATTAATATAGGATTCCAATACCTACACACTTATATTGAAAGGAGCTATGCCGCAGGGTATAGCTCCCTTTCTTTTTATAGGCGGAAGGGGTTTGGTACGTTTTTGAATCATTTTGAGATGATATTATTATACCAGGAGCCTTATCTTTCTTATTTTTGATGCAGAATTAAAATGATTAACACCAAGATTACAGTATCATGAAAACAATCAAGTATCTATCGGCAGGCTTATCTATTTGTGCCTGCACCTGTTTAGTAAATAATATGCCAACGAAAGCAGAAACCTCCAGCCCGGCCGTTACTGTCACTACCGGCAACTGGAACCGGCAAAGCGTAATGGACGTTGCCCGCAAGGTTGCCGACTGGCAGATCAAAGATTATCCCGATAATCAATACGCCAAGAGCGAACCGCGCGGCTGGGTGCCCGGCGCACTCTACATGGGAATGTACGACTGGGCGGAGCTCAGCAACGACAATACCTATTACGACTGGCTGCGGAAAATATTCAACCGCCAGAGCTGGCAGGTCGCCAACAGGATGTACCATGCCGACGATGTCTGTATCGCACAAACCTATATCGATTTCTATAACAAGGAAAAGAATGAGAACATGCTGAAGCCGACCATTGCCCGTGCGGATTGGGTCGTAAACAACCCTTCTAACGGAAGCATGGACCTGGACTATAGCAAGGGCAGCACGATCGAACGCTGGACCTGGTGCGACGCGCTCTTCATGGCACCGGGCGTCTATACACGCCTCTACACGCTGACCGGCAACCGTAAATATATGCACTTCGCAGACGGCGAATTCCGTGCGACTTATAATTACCTGTACGACAAAGACGAACATCTGTTCTACCGCGACAGCCGCTATTTCGACCAGCGGGAAGCCAATGGTAAAAAAGTATTCTGGGGACGCGGTAACGGTTGGGTGATCGGCGGCCTGGCCGAGATATTGAAAACGCTTCCGGCCAGCGATACCGAATATCGCCCCTTCTACCTCAGCCTCTTCAAAGAAATGAGCGAACGCCTCGCCGGATTGCAGGGTAAGGACGGTTACTGGCATGCCAGTCTGCTGGACCCGGACAGCTATCCTTCACCCGAAACAAGCGCGACAGGATTTGTCGTGTATGGCCTGGCCTACGGAATCAACCAGGGCTATCTGCCGGCAGACCAATATCTGCCTATCGTCAAAAAAGGTTGGGAAGCATTGGTGGCCGCTGTCGAAGCAGACGGCAAGTTAGGTTGGGTACAACCTGTAGGAGCCGATCCGAAGAAGGTGACACGCGAGATGACGGAATTATATGGCCCGGGCGCATTCCTGATGGCAGCATGTGAAATTTACAAATTAGCAGACAAATAATGCTCCGGTACAAAGTATATTTGCTCTTGGCGCTCCTCTCCTGTTCCCTGCCTGCATTCTCCACTGCGGACGGAGTGGATTCGTTACGCCAGATACAGATCAACGACCTGAAGACACAGATCGGGTGGGTAAACCCGTCTGCCATGCGTGCCTATCTGGACGATACGAAACAGTCGTTAGGCGATAAAGCCCCCACGCTTTACCAAAAACTTTCCGAACTGGAAGCACTCCTGCCGGAAGTACGGCAAGCGCTTTCCGCCACAGCCTCCGACGAGGCGATCGGCAATGCCCGGAAACTGCTGGCGCTGAAACGGGAGATCATGCTTGCCAACCCGTTGTTGGACGTAGATCGTATAGTAGCCGCCCGCTACCGCCTGGGCCATAAGTCCCGTAAGGCTATGGGACCGTCGATGGGAACTTCGACGGCAAACTACAACTCGCTTTTTTCCAATTCACGCAAAGGATATGATGCCGAGATCGACATCCTGTCCGACCTGCGGGGCGAGGTCAAGAGCGAACGCATCTACAAGCCGGAAGCCGACGTGCCCGTCTCCGACATACAACTGCATTGGGACGCCGACCGCCTGCTGTTCTCCTCCCTCGATGCGAACCGGAAATGGCAGATATACGAAATAAAGACCGACGGGACAGGCCTTCACCAAAAGATTACAGTCGATGAGCCGGATCTGGAATTTTGCGATGCAAACTACCTGCCGGACGGAAAGGTGGTTGCCACGACCAATATCGGCTATAACGGCGTGCCTTGCGTACATGGCGACGATGTGGTTGCCAACCTGGTCTCTTACGATCCCGAGACACATGACTTGCGCCGCCTAACATTCGACCAGGATGGCAACTGGTCACCAATCGTGATCCCGAACGGCCGCATCATGTACACCCGTTGGGAATACACCGACCTGACACACTATTTCTCCCGTATCGTGATGCACATGAATCCTGACGGAACGGAGAACAAGGCGCTTTACGGCAGCGGTTCCTACTTTCCGAACAGCACGTTCGACATGAAACCGCTATCCAAGCACAGCAGCCGCTTCGTCGGCATCATCTCCGGACATCACGGCACAGCACGTTCGGGGCGGCTCGTCATCTTCGACCCTGCCAAAAGCCGTAAAGAGGAAAAAGGGATGATACAGGAACTCCCGTTCAAAGACCGTCCGATCGTTCCGCTTATCAAAGACGAACTGGTCAAAGGCGTCTGGCCGCAGTTTATGAAACCGTTCCCGCTGAACGAGAAATATTTCCTGGTTGCCTGTAAGCCGGCGGAAGATGCACTATGGGGAATCTATCTGGTCGATGTGTTCGACAACCTGACTTTGATTGCCGAACAGGAAGGCGAAGGACTGACCGCCCCTATCCCATTGGCAAAACGCGAAACGCCTCCCGTCATCCCGTCGAAGATCAAGCCGGACAGTAAGGAAGCGACCGTTTTCATACAGGACATCTATGAAGGGGAAGGCACACAGGGCATCCCGCGCGGGACAATCAAATCGCTCCGCATCTTCGCTTACGAGTACGCCTATATCCTGGCTCCGTCCGACCACGACGCACAGGGCATACAGAGCGGATGGGACATCAAGCGTGTGTTAGGCACAGTTCCGGTAGAGGAAGATGGTTCAGCGCTTTTCACCATCCCTGCCAATACCCCTGTCTCCATTCAACCGTTGGACAAAGACGGGGCGGCAGTACAATGGATGCGCAGTTGGTTGACGGGCATGCCGGGCGAGATCGTTTCCTGCATCGGCTGCCATGAGGACCAGAACACCATGCCTATTCCCAAGCGTACAATTGCTTCGGCCAAACAGGCGCGCCGGCTGGAAACACCGGAAGGCGGCGTCCGTCCTTTCACGTTCCGTCTCGAAGTACAACCGGTACTGGACCGAAACTGTGTCTCCTGCCACGATGGGACAACCGCCGAACCCGATTTCCGTAAAGACCGGATGGTCACCTATAAACGGGGAATACTGACGAAGATCAACAAGCAGTTCGACCAGAGCTATCTGAACCTGCATCCATACGTTTACCGGCAGGGGCCGGAGTCGGACATCTACGTCCTGAAACCGGCGGAGTTCCACGTCAGCAACAGTGAACTGATCCGCATCCTCCAAGCCGGACATCACGGCGTGCAGGTCCCGGACGAAGATATGCGCACGCTCTACACCTGGATCGACCTGAACGCCCCCTACTCCGGAGCGTTCACACAGATCGACCTGAAACCGGAGTCGCCCAAGAATCAGGTAGAGCGGCGGATGGAACTGGCGGAGAAATACAGCGGCGTACGGGTAGACTGGCAAAAAGAGATTGCCGACTATGCCGATTGGCTGAAAGAAAACAAGACAGACCCGTTCCCGCGCTCGACGCAGGATCGCAAAGACACCGTATCTTCTTCCAAGCTCGCTTCCATGCGGCCCCGCGTCAAGCGCGGGGACAAGGCTGGTGCGACCCGCCGCCTGACTATCGCCCCCAACGTGCACATCGACCTGGTCTGGATTCCGGCCGGCAGCTTCGTGATGGGCAACAACCGGACACCGGCAGCTTCCCCCGCTTTCAAAGCAGATGTGAAGAAAGGCTTTTGGATGAGTACGACCGAGATCACAAACAAGCAATTCTGCTCGCTCTTCCCGGAACACGACAGCCGTTACATCGGACAGACCTGGAAGGATCATACAACGCCCGGCTATCCGGCCAACCGCCCGGATCAGCCCGTCGTACGTGTCAGCTGGGAAGAAGCGAACGCTTTCTGCCGCAAGATCAGCGAGATGTCAGATTGCACAGCTTCGCTCCCTACGGAAACACAGTGGGAATGGGCGGCACGGGCCGGAAGCGCAGATGATTTCTGGTTCGGCTCTGTCAACAGCGATTTCGGCAGCTACGAAAACCTGGCGGACAGTACAACCGTAGACCTCGCCGTAACAGGCGTAGACCCCAAACCGATGCGCCCGACCGATCCGATGCGCCGGTTCTGGGACTTCCTGCCGAAGGTGTTGAACGTGAACGACCATCAACTGATCAGCTGCCCGGTTGCCTCTTACCGTCCCAATCCCTGGGGATTATATGATATGAACGGAAATGTGGCGGAATGGACGGCATCCGGCTACGTCTCTTATCCCTTGAAGGAAAAGGGGAACTACCCGGAAGCAGAAAAGAGGGTTGTGCGCGGCGGTTCCTGGCGCGAACGTCCCCAATACTCCACTTCGGCTGTCCGCAAGGCGTATCTGCCCTGGCAACGGCCGATGAATGTCGGGTTCAGGATTATTGTAGAGGATGCGGACTTGTAATTATGGATAGTGATTCATTTTAATTACATTTGTCTCATCATTATAACAATTGAAATATGAAGATTATCACATACAACGTAAACGGACTGCGTGCCGCCGTCGGAAAAGGACTTCCCGAATGGCTCGCCCGGGAACTTCCCGATGTGCTTTGCCTGCAGGAAACCAAGTTGCAACCGGATCAATTCCCTGCCGAACCGTTCGAGGCGCTTGGTTATAAGGCCTGGCTCTACAGTGCACAGAAAAAAGGATACAGCGGTGTCGCAATCCTGAGCCGCCGGGAGCCGGATCATGTGGAGTATGGAATGGAAATCGAGAAGTACGACAATGAAGGGCGTTTTATCCGGGCGGACTTCGGAGAGTTGTCGGTTGTCAGCGTCTACCATCCTTCGGGAACGAGCGGCGACGAGCGGCAGAGCTTCAAGATGGAGTGGCTGGAAGATTTCCAAAACTATGTGGTGGAACTGCAAAAATCACGTCCGAAGCTGATTCTCTGCGGCGACTACAATATCTGCCACGAAGCGATCGACATCCACGATCCGGTGCGCAATGCCACGAACAGCGGTTTCCTTCCGGAAGAGCGCGAATGGATGACCCGTTTCCTGAATGCCGGCTACGTCGATACGTTCCGCCTGCTCCATCCGGACAAACAAGAATATACATGGTGGAGCTACCGGTTCAGCGCCCGCGCTAAAAACAAGGGATGGCGCATCGATTATTGCATGGTCAGCGAACCGCTGAAACCACAGGTTGATGCCGCCTATATCCTGAACGAGGCGGTCCATTCGGATCATTGCCCGGCAGTGATAGAAGTTAAGGATTGAACTAATCAGGCGTATTGGTTCTAAGCAATAGGGTACCTGTGGTTCCAACCAATCAGCCGTATTGGTGGTAAGCAATAGGATACCTGTGGTTCTAAGCAATCAACCGTATTGGTTCTAAGCAATAGGGTGCCTGTGGTGGTAAGCAATAAGGCACCTGTGCTTTTCAACCTTCTATCATCGCCTTTACGGCTTCCATGTATGCAGCCAGACGGGTACTTTTGAGGACTTTCTTTCTTAATTTCTTTTCGGCATCAGGTAGTAGATAATCCCAAACGGTTTTGATTTTATCCAGTACCTGATGCTCTCCACCTTCCAGACGGGAACTGTAGCTTTCCAACAACAACGCATGAAAAGCATGCAGTTTATCCTTCTTTTCCTGAACGGATAGAGAGACGCCGGACGAATACTCGGCTGCTAACCAGGGGAAAGCGAGCAAGCCGCGTCCTAACATCACGCCTTTCAGACGGGGGAAGCGGGCGGTTATCGAATGAATATCCGCAAGTGTATGGATATCGCCGTTATAAAACAACGGATGGGTACATTGGGCGTAGAAGCGGGAGAAAGCATCTTCGTCCGTAGCGCCTTTATACTGCTGCGTGCCAATCCTCGGATGGAGCGTCAGGTGCGTGAGCGGCAATTCGTTCAGGAAAGGTAAAAGAGCCTGCGCCTCATCTGCCGAATCCCACCCTAAGCGCAGCTTGACGGAAAACCGGATATCCGGAAATTCACAGATTGTTTCCAGCATCTTCTTCGCCTCATCAGGATAAGGCAATATCCCGGCTCCCCGGTGCAGCCGCGCCTGCATGGGGAAAGGACACCCCATGTTTATATCGGCACGCCGGTAGCCGCACTCCCTAAACAAGGTGGCAATCCGACGAAACTCTTCGGGTGAAGAGGCTATCAACTGAGGGACGACCGGAGCCGACAGATTCCCTTCGGGGGCGATATCGCGAAGCTCCTTATTCCGGAAACCCTCCCTTTCCAGACGGACGAAAGGGGTATAATAGGCTTCGACTCCACCGAAGACTTGTGCATGAGCTTCTCGATACGCCGAATCGGTATATCCCTGCAAAGGGGCAAAATGGATTGTATAAGGCATCAGGGAAACATGTCTAAGAAGAGTGAATGAAGACGGGCTTTCGCCAACTCGAAATCCTGCGCTGCGCCCAACTCCTTTTCCAGGGAGGTGACGCCTTTGTCTTTAAAGCCGCAGGGGTTGATCAGAGAGAAATAGCTCAGATCGGTATTGATGTTCAATGCAAAGCCGTGCATCGTCACGAAACGGCTGCTTTTCACGCCGATCGCACATATCTTACGCGCTTTCCCCGGCACATCGGGATCGATCCAGACGCCTGTCGCACCCGGCAACCGTTCGCCTTTGATGCCGTAAAGAGCGAGGAAACGGATAATCGTCTCTTCCAATATGTCGATATATTGCTTCAATCCCAACTTCCAGCAATCGAGGTCGAAGACCGGATAGCCGGTGATCTGTCCGGGGCCGTGATAAGTGATATCTCCTCCGCGGTTGATATGATAGAAAGAGATGCCACGGTCGGCAAGCAGCTCTTCCGGGATGAGCAGATTGGCATCTTTCCCGCTTTTGCCGATTGTCAACACCGGCAGGTGTTCACAAAAGAACAGATGGTTTTCGGCGGAACTGTTTTGTGCCTTCGCTTCCAGCAAGGCATTGAAAGCGGCCGTCTGGCGTTCCAGCGCATTCTCATACTCGATGCGTCCGAGGTCGTGATATACAAAGTGATTCATATGATTACCATTCTTGTGTAAATACTTTTGCATCTGCCCGCAGCTTCTTCCGTTTACGCACTTTCTTACTACCGGATTCGGGATCGGGATCACCACTGTCATGCCCCATTTCGATCTTGAGCAACTTGCCCATGAGCGACATGATCTTCGCCTGCCGCTTCAGCATATAGGGAGACGGTTTTGCCGAATTGAACCGGCGGGGATTGGGCAGTGTGGCGGCAATCAGAGCCGCTTCCGCTTTCGTCAGTTTATAGGCTGGCTTCTTGAAATGCGCCTGCGCGACTGCTTCGGCGCCATAAATACCGTCGCCCATTTCGATCGAGTTCAGATAGACTTCCATGATGCGCTCCTTTCCCCATATCCATTCGATCAGGACGGTGAAGTAGGCTTCTATCCCCTTGCGCAGATAGGTCTTTCCGGGCCAGAGGAATACATTCTTGGCTGTCTGCTGCGAGATTGTGCTGGCGCCGCGTACACGTTTGCCTTTCTCGGCATCGGCACGGGCTTTCTGGATTTGTGTCATATCGAACCCGTGATGATCGAGAAAGAGGTTGTCTTCCGAAGCGACAACCGCCTGCGCCAAAGGCTGGGCGATCTTTTTCATCGGAACCCACTTATGCTCCAGCTTAAAGGGCTTGCCGTCCTGAAACTGCTCATACATCCGGATAAACATCAGCGGAGTATAATAGACAGGAACAAACTTATAAGCCACGACAGCCAGCAAACTGGATATAAACAGGAACAACAGCAGGTTCCGGCTCCATATTAATATTTTCTTCAGTATGTGCATTTATATTTATCCGACTCTATTCTGCCGGCAAACTTACTGAATTATTTCCAATACTGTTCCATCTGTTCTAATGTCTTTCCTTTCGTTTCGGGCACAAACTTCCAGATAAACAAGGCGGCCAGGATTCCCATGATGCCGTAAATCCAGTAGGCCATGCCATGATTGAACGTTTCCATCAGATACTGGTTCTTGTCCAACATCGGGAAGGTCCAGGAAACGAGGAAATTGGCGATCCACTGCCCGGCAACGGCAATGCTCATCACCGTCGAACGGATCGTATTCGGGAAAATCTCTGCCAGCAACACCCAGCAGACTGGTCCCCACGACATGGCAAAACCAGCCGTATAGACCAACATGCAAACCAGCGAACCGACACCGACGGAATGCGTATAGAATGTCGTCCCCAGAACCATCATCGAGACAGCCATAATCAAAGCCCCGATAATCATCAGCGGGCGGCGTCCGAACTTGTCGACCGTAAAGATAGCCAACACGGTAAAGGACAGGTTCACAGCTCCCACCACGATCTGCTGCAACAGGGCGGCATCGGTAGCAGCCCCCATCGTCTTAAAGATTTCCGGCGCATAATAAAGCACGACATTGATCCCGACAAACTGCTGGAAACCGGACAGCAACACGCCGACAAGAATAATCAGCATCCCGAAAGAACGGATCGGGAACACCAACGAGACGAAGAAACTGCCGATCAGGGCAATCTCCAGCGCACTTGTATTACCGGCCAGTTCCAATGCCCCGTATGAAAGCAGGAACAACACCAGCCACATCCCCATAAACAGGAAATAAGGGCGCATGGAAGGTTCCTGTCTCTTGAAACTTTCCTTGATCTCTTCCAGTTCGGGTCCGGCACTCTCCTTCCCCATCAAACGGTTCAGGACAGACAAGGCCTTCTCCGTCTTCCCGCGCATCACCAGATAGCGGGGAGTCTCCGGCACAAACATCAGCAGGACAAAGAAAAGCAAGGCCGGGATAATCTCGGACGCAAACATCCAACGCCAGCCTATCGAATTGAGCCATGCAGCATCTCCCTGCAAGGCAATACTGTAGTTCACAAAGTAGACAACAAGCATACCGAAGATAATGGCAAACTGGTTCCACGACACCAGGTTCCCCCGCCTGTCGGCAGGTGCCATCTCGGCGATATACATCGGAGAGACCATGGATGCCAGGCCGACACCAATGCCCCCGAGAATACGATAACACACAAAAAGATACATAAAAGTATGATCTCCGCTCCCCGGCATCCCGACGAAGAGTTCCGGCCATGCCGAACCGACAGCCGATAACAGGAACAGCACGGCAGCCAGAATAAGCGTCGGCCTCCGTCCATAGCGCTGGCTGATCCAGCCGGCAAAGGATGCACCCAGGATGCAACCGATCAGGGCACTGCTCACAACAAAACCTTCCAACGCATTTGCCTGGTCTAAAGGTAACCCGAAAGGTTCAATAAAGAATTTACGCAGCGATTCGACCGTCCCGGATATCACTGCCGTATCATATCCGAATAGTAATCCACCCAGTGTGGCTACCAGGGTGATACCAAAGATGTAGTTGTTATTTTTCACGATATAGATTCTAATTATCGGCGTGTTGTAAAGATGCACGGCCGTGCATCTCTACGCACCGACAAATTATAATTTATTAAATATATTGATTGATAATCATCTCATACAACTCCTGCTTGCCGCTGATCTGCTTCGGTTCGTCGCCGGCAAGGGCAATTGTGCGCAAGTCTTCGAGAAGGAGTTTGCCGTCTTCGAACTTCTTGCCGTCGCCCTGGTCGAAGCTGGCGTAACGTTCGGCACGCATCTTCTTGTAATCGGAATGTTCCAGGATATCGGCAGCCGCCATCAAAGCACGTGCAAACGAATCCATACCGCCGATATGGGCCAGGAAGATATCGTCGAGGTCAGTCGAGTTACGACGGGTCTTGGCATCGAAGTTCGTACCTCCGGTTGTCAGTCCGCCCGCTTCCAGGATAACCAGCCAGGCCTGTGTCAGTTCGTAAATGTCTACGGGGAACTGGTCCGTATCCCAACCATTCTGATAGTCGCCTCTGTTTGCATCGATGCTGCACAGCATACCGGCATCGGCAGCAGCCTGAAGTTCGTGTTCGAATGTATGGCCGGCCAATGTAGCATGGTTCACTTCGATGTTGATAGCGAAATCCTTGTCGAGGCCATAGTGGCGCAGGAAGCCGATCACGGTTTCCGTATCTGCGTCATACTGATGTTTGGTCGGTTCCATCGGCTTAGGTTCCACCAGGAAAGTACCCTTGAAACCATTCTTGCGGGCATAATCGCGTGCCATTGTCAGCATCATGGCCAAATGATCCTTTTCACGTTTCATATTGGTGTTCAGCAGGCTCATGTAGCCTTCGCGTCCGCCCCAGAATACATAGTTCTCGCCACCCAGCTCGATACAGGCGTCGATTGCATTCTTGATCTGCGTACCGGCACAAGCGACAGCCGGGAAATAAGGATTGGTAGCCGCTCCGTTCATATAACGTTTATGCCCGAATACATTGGCTGTAGACCACAACAGTTTCTTTCCGGTTGCTTCCTGGTGCTGTTTGGCGAATCCCACCATCGTATGCAGGTCCTTTTCAAATTCGGCCAGTGTCGGAGCTTCGTCCACCACATCCACATCATGGAAACAATAGTATGGGATACTGCACTTGGTCATAAACTCGAAAGCAGCATCCATTTTATATTTAGCGCGGGAAATACGATCCGCTGCGGTATTCCAGGGAAATGATTTTGTGCCACCGCCAAACTGGTCTGCGCCTTCCGCGCACAACGTATGCCAGTAAGCCATTGCAAAGCGGAGGTGATCTTTCAAGGTCTTGCCCATTACGACCTTGTTTTCATCATAATAATGAAAAGCCATCGGATTCTTCGACTCACGTCCTTCAAACTCTATTTTCCCGATTCCAGGGAAAAACTCTTTTTCACCTTTAAAATAATTCATGATACTCGTTATATTTAATCAATTAAACAATTCTACATTTACAAATATGGAGCTACTCCAACGCTTTCTCCAGCCTTTCCTTCCATATCTCAAAAGCACCGCAATATTTATCCGCTTTCAGACCGTCGGGTTCTATCACACTGATCTTTTTCAAGGAAGCGAACGCTTCTTCCGCCGAGGTATAGACACCCGCACCGATACCGGCTCCTTTAGCTGCCCCGGCAGCTCCGTTCGTGTCATAAAGTTCGATCACCGTTCCGGTCACACCGGCCAGCGCATCCCGGAAAATCGGGCTCAGGAAGAGATTCGCATTTCCGGCACGGATTACTTCGATATCGATTCCCATTTCATTCATGATATCCATACCGTATTTGAAGGAGAAGACGATGCCTTCCTGGGCGGCACGAGCGATATGGGCTTTGTTATGAATATTGAAATTCAGCCCATACATAGAGCAATCCACCGGCTTGTTCTGTAACATACGTTCCACACCGTTCCCGAAAGGCAGGATCGACAGGCCTTCCGAACCGATCGGCACGGTTGCCGCCAATTCATTCAGTTCCGGATAGTTGATTCCTTCGGGAGCCACATTACGCTTGATCCATGAATTCAGGATACCCGTTCCGTTAATGCACAACAGCACGCCCAGGCGGGTCTGTTCATCCGAATGGTTGACATGCGCAAATGTATTCACACGTGACAAAGTATCATAATTCACCTTGCCGTTCACACCATATACGACGCCCGACGTCCCGCCCGTAGCAGCGATCTCGCCCGGATTCAGCACATTCAATGATAAAGCATTATTCGGCTGGTCGCCTGCACGATAGGTAACAGGCGTCCCTTTCTTCAGCCCCAGTTCCGAAGCGACGGAGCCGAGTAATTCGCCCTGCAGACCGAAAGTCGGACGGATATCCGGAATCAGGTCTTTACTGAAGCCGAAATAACGCATCAACTCTTCCGACACCCTGTTATTCCGGAAATCCCAGAAGATACCTTCCGACAGGCCGGAAACAGTCGTCACGATATCGCCCGTCATACGCATAGCAATAAAGTCGCCGGGCAACATGAATTTATACACCTGTTCGAATATGTGCGGTTCAAACTCCTTGACCCATGCCAATTTGGAAGCAGTGAAGTTTCCGGGGGAATTCAGCAGGTGCGTCAAACACTGTTTCTCGCCAATCGACTTGAAAGCACGCTCGCCGTAAGACACTGCACGGCTGTCACACCAGATAATAGACGGACGCAAAACCTGCATCTTCTTATCCACCAACACAAGCCCGTGCATCTGGTAAGAGATACCGATCGCCTCGATCTCAGTTCCTTTGATCCCGGCTTTCGAGATCGCCCCTTTTATCGCCTCTTTCAGAAATATCCACCAATCATCCGGATTCTGCTCTGCCCATCCGGGACGTACGGCATTGATCACCGCCTCTTCTTTCGGATAAAAATCGGAAGCAATCGTCAACCCCGTATCCTTATCGACAATTGAAGCCTTCACCGAAGAGCTTCCGATATCACAACCTAATAAACACATATTATTATTTTATATCTTGTTAAAATTCGAATGTAACTTATTATACTTTATCCTGTCGAACCGGAAATAGCGGGCTGCCCGGTGGTTTACACCTGTTTCCGTTTCATCTGTCTGCACGATATACTCCATCGTAGACATTTTCTTACGGAAATTACGGACATCGACCTCCTTATCGTAAACGATTTCAAAAATACGCCGCAACTGATAAGCGGTAAACTTCGGAGGAAGGTAGTCGAAGACAATACCCGGTTCGCGATCCACCCAATCCCGTATCTCTTGCCTGGCTGCTTCTATGATCTCTTTATGGTCGAAGGGCAAATGAGGCAGTTCGTTAACCGGAGCCCAGATCAGGGTATCGGACTTCTCATCCATCGTCGTCTTTTTCCCGATCTTGCACAACGCCAGGTAAGCAACTGTCACGATCCTTGAAATCTTCATTTTGGAAGCATTTTCCAACCATTGTACGTCTTCTTTATTTTTTGTCCGGGCGGGAGAGCCGAAACTCCGGAACTGTTTCAGGGCAACGCGCTTCAAACCGGTCGCTTCGTTCAGCACACGATAGGCAGCCGTGTCCAAGTCTTCACTTTCGTAAATCAAGCTTCCCGGCAGTTTATAATGTTTTTCATCACTGCCGGCCACCTGCCTTTCGACAAGCAACACACATAATTTATCTTCGTTTGTCCCTAATAATACGCAATCTACCGAAACATGCGGGTAAAACATTTCTTTCTTATTTTTCTGTGTTTCCATAATATCGTAATAAAGATTTATCGCAAATATAAACTTTAAAATAATATCAGACATAATGTATTTATAACAATATGTATCAAGGATGATTTAAACCCGGATATTTAACATACATTACCACGCACGAAAAAAAAGGGCTCATGCTTCTAACATTTATTTAATACATTTGTTCTTTTAAAAAGACAAGACATGGATTTCAAGCATCTACAATTCTCTCTCCGTATGTATTGGGCAAACATGAAGGGTTTGCTGAATATGATTGCAGAAGGGATTATACTTATCGCCTCGATCGCCACCCTCTTTACGCTGGTCTACCAGTTCGGATTCAAATATTCGGTTCACGTCACCCATATGCTGGAAACAAGCCGGATTTATCTGTTGCTGGCATTTTTCACAGGGATTTCGCTCCGGTACATTTTGAAGTTCAAAGAGATCATACAGGAGAAGTTGCTCTATCTGGATATAGGAATCTATTTTTTCCTGTTCGCCGTTCTGTCGGGGAAGGTTTTTTTCAAGGAGGCGATCCATCAATCGCTGCCCTACCTGAGCTTTCTGACAGAGCCGCTGTTTATTTATTTCCTGCTGTTGCTGTTGAGCGTCATCCACCTGTCGCGGCAGACTTTCACCTTGCTGCAAAGCCATATAAAGCCGTCTTTCCTGTTCCTGCTAAGTTTCGTATTTGTCATTCTGGTCGGTTCGGGACTGCTGATGCTGCCTAACGCCACGGTTCACGGCATCCACTTCATCGACGCCTTGTTTATATCGACGACTTCCGTTTGCGTCACCGGACTGACAACGGTTGATGTGGCCACGACTTTTACCCAGACAGGACATATCATCATTATGTTCCTGATTCAGATAGGCGGGATCGGAGTCATGACCTTTACCAGCTTTTTTGCTTTGTCTTTTATGGGACATTCTTCTTTCAGCAGCAAGCTCGTCCTGAAAGATATGCTCAACGAAGACCGGATAAACGGGCTTTTCAGGGTAATCCTCAACATCCTGTTCGTGACCCTTTTCATCGAAGGAGTCGGCGCGTACCTGATCTATATGGATGTGAAAGGTTCTCTGCCGGGAGGGATGCAGGAAGAGGTATTCTATGCCGTGTTCCATGCAGTCTCGGCATTCTGTAATGCGGGAATATCGACCCTGAGCGGAAATATGTACGACCCGCTGGTGATTCACAAATACAATCTGCATGTCTGGATCTCCCTGCTGATCATATTCGGAGGCTTGGGATTCCCGATCGTTTTCAACTATCTGAAACTATTGCGGCATTTACTTGTCAACAGCTTCAAAATCCTTATCGGACAGCAGAAACATTACATCCATACACCACGTATCATCAATATCAACACATATATCGTAATGATCAGCACACTGGCATTGCTGGCAGGCGGAACAGTTTTCTATTACCTGCTGGAAATGAATAACACACTGGCCGGATTGCCGTTCAGAGGACAGCTTGCCAATGCGTTCCTGGGAGCCACGACGCCCCGTACGGCAGGTTTTTGTGTGGCGGACATGAGTTCGCTGACCTCCGGCACACTGATGTTGACGTTGATCCTGATGATCATAGGAGCAGCTCCCATGTCGACCGGCGGAGGCCTGAAAGTGACAACCGTATGTGTCGCCTTACTGACAGCCCGCAATGCCGCCCGGGGGAAAGAGAATGTGGAAATCCGTAAACGTGAAATCTCCCGGGATACCATACGCAGGGCTTTCGCAACGATTGTTTTCTATTTCTGCTGGTTGGGCCTGGCAGTATGGCTCTTGTCCGTCACGGAAAAAGGCGCATCGGTATTTACACTGACATTCGAAACGGTGTCTGCACTCAGTACAGTCGGGCTAAGCCTGAATTTCAGCCCGATGCTAAGCCTGCCGGGAAAGCTGATCATCATCTTTACCATGCTGGTCGGCCGTATCGGCATACTGACCTTCTTCATCAGTTTCAGCAAAGAATATAAAAAGAAGAACTACACATATCCGCAAGAGAATATATTAATGTAACATAAGCTATACAGTATGAAATATTTAGTAATCGGATTAGGGAACCTGGGACGTGCCATCGCTGAAAGCCTGACACGCATCGGTAATGAAGTGATCGGCGTCGACGTCGACCAGCATAAGATCGAAGCCGTAAAGCATACGATCTCGGGAGCGATCAGTCTCGACACGACAGACAAGGACGCACTGAACACCTTGCCGCTAAACGAAATGGATGCGATCTTCGTCACCTTCGGTAAAGATTTCGGAACCTCCATCCAAACGGTTGCGATGCTTAAAAATCTGGATGCAAACAAGCTGGTCGTACGGGGAATCTCTCCTATCCATGAAGCGGTGATCCGCTCGATCGGCGTGACCGAGATTATTACGCCGGAAGATGATTTTGCAGGTATGTACGCCTCCCAATCTTTATTTGGGAAACGGTTCAAACAATGGTACAGAGTGACAGACACCCATCATCTGTATAAAATAAAAGCGCCCGCCACCTTCGTCGGGCAGACTTTACAGACGATAGACCTGGAAGAAAATTTCGGCGTGCGCCTTGTCGGCATCGAACGCCCCAAAGAAGAACGCAACCTGATCGGACTGAAACAAATCCAATATTCCGTGATCAGCAAAATCACCGGCGACCTGACAATAGAAGAAGGCGACCTGCTGATCCTGTTCGGCAAGATGGAGGTCCTGCATAAACTGGCCGAAATATAATTCCATGCCCATGCAATCCGTTTTCCATGGGCATGGAATTTCGGACGGATGGGCATGGAATAATTACGATACCTCGTCTTCCGGTAATTTCTTCACCAAAACCTTATCGATGCGGGCGCCGTCCATATCGACTATCTCGAACTCGAAATTCAACCATGTCAACCTTTCGCCTGTCTTCGGAACCCGTTCCAGGATTTCAAGGATCAGACCACTTAACGTGTTATAGTCATGTTCGGCATACAGGTCTTCCAAGTCGAAATATTCGAGGAAGTCATAGAAACTATACTGCCCGTCCACCAACCAGGAGCCGTCGGCACGTTGGACGATCTCGGCTTCTTCTCCAACTTCCGGCACCTGTCCGATCAATCCTTCCATGATATCTTTCAGGGTAACGATACCTTGTATGCCACCGAACTCATCCGTTACGATACCATATTTCGCACGCGCCTGCTTAAACTGTTCCAAAGCATTATACACGCTCTGGTTCTCCGGCATAAATTCGGCAGGACGGATCACCTGCTCCAAAGAAAAACCGGGTTCGTCGATGCGGCCAAAAAGGTCTTTCAGGTAGACAACACCTTTGATCTCGTCAAACTTTCCGGAAGCGACAGGATAGATATTGAAAAGATTTTCCTGCACCTTTTCGCGTATCTGCTCAATGCTGTCTGTCAAGTCCAACCATACAAGCTCGCTGCGGTGCGTCATGATAGAACCGACTTTACGGTCTCCCAAATTAAAGACACGTTCCACGATATCCTGTTCCACTTCCTGCACCTCTCCCCCGTCAAAGCCTTCTTTTACGATCGCCTTGATTTCTTCTTCCGTCACTTTATTCTCTTCAGCGCTATCCGTCCCGATCAGTTTTACGGTCAACGCCGTGCTCTTGGACAGTAACCACACGAAAGGAGAAGCAACCATCGACAGCAGATTCATCGGTTTGGCAACCAACATCGAAACCTTTTCCGCATAGCCCATACCGATACGCTTGGGCACCAACTCGCCGACGATCAGCGTCAGATAAGTAACGACAACGACAATTGTAGTTTTAGAAATTCCCAATGCATAAGGTTCCAGGAAAGGAACATGGCGCACATGCTCCGCCAAGTCGTAAGCGAAAGCCTCACCAGAATATAAACCTGTTAAAATACCGATCAACGTAATTCCGATTTGGATAGTAGAAAGAAATCTGTCCGGTTCGTTTGCTAATTTTAGAGCTGTTTGAGCAGATTTGTTACCTCGTTTTGCTTCCAGTTCGAGACGCGCCTTACGCGCCGACACCAAAGCAATTTCCGACATGGAGAGAAGTCCGTTCAATAAGATAAGACCAATAATAATGACAATTTCCATTTGTTATGTACACAGCGATTGATTATGGAGGCGAAGATATGAATTATTCGAACCACAATATCTAACAAGATGAAAATATTTCCAATTAATATATAAAAAAAGCCATCCTATCTTCTCAGACAGGACGGCCTTGTATATTAATAGATAGATACGTACTATTCAACTACTTCACCTTTTTCATTCAGAACAACCGTTTGTTCCTTCTGATCTTTGTCTGCAAGTACGACTTTATACTTCTTGGCACCATCGGCACCTGCGACGTATGCTTCTTTCACTGTACTTCCTTCATAAGACTTGGCAATTGCATCCTGTACAGCCTGGGGAAGATCTTTCACTTCGATCTTCACGAAATCATCCTGCATAACGTTTTCAACTGATGCCTGTACCGTTACTGCTTGTGCACTTTGTGATGCAAATGCAACACATGCTACTACTGCTACCATTAAAACAATCTTTTTCATGACTTTACTAATTTAATAAGTTTATACCCAATAATTAAAACCTAAACTTTAAATACAATCTGAAAAGATTAGTACAAGGATTATACCATGAACGATGCCGGCCGGACACACAAAGCACGCAATAATTGAAAAACAAAGCATAAAGCAGCAATGCCATATCCGGATGCCAGACAAAACCTGTAGAACAAGATGTAGAACGCGAGTATTTTTTCTACAATAAACACCCCAATCTCCCGCCAATCTCCATTTTAATTGTTAATTTAGCCACATCATTAATGAAATCTAATAAAATATGAATTTAAGTGATCCCAAAGATTGTCTGTATTGCCAGAACAATCAGACTTTACACGATCTGATGATCGAAATTGCCCCCTTGTCCGTATCCCGGTTGTTCCTGTTTAAGGAACAGACCTATCGAGGCCGCTGCCTGGTAGCCTACAAAGACCATGTACACGATTTGAATATGCTCAGTGACGAAGAGCGGAATGCATTTATGGCAGATGTCGTACGGGTAACCCGCGCGATGCAGAAAGTATTCAATCCGCAAAAGATAAATTACGGTGCTTATTCCGATAAACTGTCGCATCTTCATTTCCACCTGGCTCCCAAATATGAAGGCGGACCGGATTTCGGCGGAACATTCGCCATGAACCCGCAGAAGGTTTATTTATCGGATGCGGAATATCAGGAAATGATTGAAAAGATAAAAGAGGTGTTGTAATAAAAAGGGCAGGTTTGGAACCTGCCCCTACGATGCAACCATTATATTATTAATGTATTTACTTCACAAATGATGCTTTCTTCAGATAATTGGCGCAACCTTTCACTCCGTCGAATTGCTTGCCTTCGCCAATACCTTCCAGCTCAACGAAATAATCTTTATAGCCATTTGCATAGAACTGTTTGAAGATCGATTCGAAATTCATCATTCCGGATTCTCCTAAAACAGCACGATCCTTAATATGCAATACTTTGATACGATCCGCATATTTCTTCATATATTCGACAGGATCCTGCTGGCCCATAACAGCCCAGTAAACATCCATTTCGAAGAATACGAGGGAAGGATCTGTGTTTGCCAGGAAAATGTCGTAAACCTTTTCGCCCTTATTGTGACGCCCGAACTTCAATTCTTTACCGCCGGGAACTACTTTTGCAAACTCCATATCATGATTATGATATCCGAACGGGATACCGGCAGCTTTTACAATCTTTCCGGCTTCGTTGAAGACTTCGCATACATATTTTGTTTCTTCCACACTACGGGTGCTGGGCTGGCCGGGCTGAACCAAATATTTCACACCGATCTTGGCATGGTCGTCAGCCGTCTTTTTCCAGTATTCCTTAATTTGCGCCAAGTTGTCTTTCGTGTACTCGCGAACAGGAGGATTCACGTGGGAACTGATGATCTTAAGACCGGCATCATTCGCCATCTTCTTAAATTCCATCATGTCGACACCATTGATCTTGCCATTACCATAGCCGGCAAGCTCCAAGGTTTCGTATCCCATCCCTTTCAGTTTCTTCATTCCACCCGGAACATCCGTGTATAACTCCTTGCCTAAAGAATAGATTTGTAAACCGATATTCTTTGCTGCCATCGCTTCCGATACAGCAGGTGTTGCAGGCTGGGCTGCAACGGCATTCCCTACTTTACCGGCCATCAAGCCACCTAACGTAAACAGGGACGCATTTTTCAAAAAATTTCTTCTATTGATCATGGTCTATTAAATTTAGATTCTCCAAAGATATACTTTTATTCTGAAACTTTTCAGATATTTACCGGAAAAGGTTATTATCATTCATTTTTAATGCTTTCCACCGGATTTGCCGTAGCCGCTTTCCAGCTTTGGAAAACAACCGTAGCCAGCGTTATAAGCATTACCACGACCAAAGCTGCAGCAAACACCCACACATGAATAGGGGTTTTGTATGTGAAGTTCTCCAGCCATTTCGTTACGCCGTAATACGCAAGCGGAGTTGCCAGGACAAAGCATATCAGCACGATTGCGACATACCGCTTACTCAACATCCCCAAAATGCCTCCGACTGTCGAACCGTGCACCTTGCGGATACCGATCTCTTTCTTCCGGTACTGCGACTCGAACACGACCAGACCGAACACACCTACCAGAGAAATAATTATCGCCAACAGACTAAACAGGAACACCATCATACTCAGGTTCTCTTCCTGGCGGTACAGACTGTCGAATATCGTATCGTAGAACTGCACATCCACCGGATAGGCCGGATCAATATCGGCCACGACTTTCCGGATATGATCTACCGCTTCGGGCAGATTCGTACCCGCCTTGATCCGGATATAAGACACTGGTAACTGTCCCCAATAATTTATAATCAAGGCGGTATTTTCCAGCTTGCTGCGCAGAGAGGTAAAATGAACATCTTCTACAAAACCCGCTATTTCGATCGGATCATCCGCCTCCAACCAAGGTATCATAAAAGAATCACCATCTTTCATATCATATTGTTTGCGCATGGCATCGAATAAGACGAAGACAAGCTTTTTACCCTTTTCATCCGCCTCGGTCAACTGGCGTCCGCCGGCCCGCTGAATCCCCATCACATCGATAAAATTCCAGGAAACAGGCAGAGCATTGATACCCACATTCTGCTCCTTATACACTCCGCTCCAAGTCATATAGCTGTCCTGCGCTCCCAACTTTTCCTGTGCAAAGGCAACGTCTTCTATCCCCGGATATTCTTTCAGCTTATTGACATACGCATCCTTATTCTTAGTCGCCATCCTGCCGTTCAGTTCCACTACCGCGATACGGTCTTTATCGAATCCAAGCGGAAAATGTTGCATATAACGATTCTGCAGGTAAATGAAGAGTGCCCCGATAATCAGGACAAGCGACACCACAAACTGGAATCCCATCAGGCAAGTGCGCAGCTTGCGGCCGGCAGGCGAAAGCCCGAACGAACCTTTCAGCACCAGCGCCGGCGGAAACGAAGTGATATACCAGGCCGGATACAAGCCCGCCGCCAATCCGACCAACAATGACAAGCCACCGACCGCAACCAACAAGCCGATGTTGTGACTCAATGCCAAATCTGCCTTTACAAAAGACAGTATCTCCGGACGGTTCAACACATAAATCAAGAACAAAGAAATCAAGAACGAAAGAAAAGCAATTCCCATCGCTTCCACCAAAAGAGACAAACGTAAAACAGACTCCGAACTTCCCAATACTTTCTGCGTATTAATGCTCTTGATGCGCAAAGGCGTCAATGCCGTACTGAAGTTGGTAAAGTTAATAGCCGCCACGATAATAATCAGGAAAGCAATCATCAGCAACAACTTTGTCGTCTCCGGATTACCGCTCTTGACCAGGCGGCCATCCTGCGATTCGTTCAGATAATAAATTTCACTGAAGGGACGAAGCCTGATGTGTACATCCTCTTCTCCTTTATAGCATTTACTGAAATCGAACGTACGGTTAAAATTGTCGGCTACGGTTTCCGGTGATGCATCGGGAGTCAGCATGAGATAGCAGAAATAGTTATTACTGACCCAAGCGTCCTTCGTACGATCGTCATAGATAGCCGTATAAATCACATTGTTCAACTGCGTATTGCCAGGGAAATCTTTATACACCCCTCCTACAACCAGAAAGCCATCCGTATTCTTGCTCCAGATACTTTCTTCCATATTCAGGCGCTGGCCGACAGCCGAACCTTCGCCAAAAAACTTGCGCGCCATGCTTTCCGGTATCAACGCCTTCTCCACATCATTCAAGCAATCGGCATTGCCCTCCACCATATCGAAATGGTACATCTTCGTTATCTCCGGATAACAAGTGATAAACGGTTCTTTAAAGCCCACTTTATCCTGTCCCTGCAAAACCGTAAAATAGTATTCGCCGGTAAACGGATTGAACAAAGTCCCGGCGTCGATCAAAGGCGACGACTGGATAACTGCATCCACAAACGGGCGGGCCAGAATAGTCGAACCCTTATATTCTTTCATGTCCACTTCCACCCGGTAGATACGGGAAACGTTCGGATGACAACTGTCGAACGTCCGTTCATAGCGGACCTGCATCATAATAATGATAAAAGCAGCAAAGGACACCGACAAGCCCACCACGTTTAACGCAGTAGCCAGCCGGAACCTTCTCAACACACTTAGAAAATTTCTTAGAATCGTTTTCATATCAGATTGTCATTATTTTTATTCTTTCTGCCGTAGCCGTGACTTGGTCTACAAGGACTACTGATATATTCTATCCAAATAGTGTGCCAAAACCCATATATTATTAACTATCAACAATATACTCAACCAGCATCTTTATCATAGTGTCAAATTATTTGACACACCTGTCCATTTTCTTTACAATTACAATCTTATATAAATTCGTTTACCGACGAAACAATGCTACCGTCGAACAGATTAATGATACGGTGAGCGAAACTTGCGTCATGTTTGGAGTGGGTTACCATCACGATCGTCGTTCCCTCCCGGTTCAGTTCGGTAAGGAGTTGCATCACTTCCGCACCATTCTTGGAATCCAGGTTACCGGTCGGCTCATCGGCGAGGATGATCTTTGGATTCGAAACGACGGCACGGGCAATGGCCACACGCTGCTGCTGACCTCCGGAGAGCTGCTGCGGGAAGTGGTTGGCACGATGGCTGATATTCATCCGTTTCAGGATGTCGTTCACCATCTGCTTACGCTCGGCAGCTTTCACCTTCAGGTAGGTAAGCGGCAGTTCCACATTTTCGAACACATTCAATTCGTCAATCAGGTTAAAGCTCTGAAATACGAAACCGATATTCCCTTTACGAACCTGCGTACGTTCTTTCTCTTTGAGATGTCCGACCTCTTTGTCCGCCAGATAATAGTCGCCCGATGTCGGGTTGTCCAGCAAACCCAGGATATTCAGCAAGGTAGACTTGCCACAACCGGAAGGGCCCATGACAGCCACAAACTCGCCGTCTTTCACTTCCAGGGAGACATTGTTCAACGCGATCGTCTCCACTTCTTCCGTACGGAAAAACTTACTCAAACCTTCGATCTTAATCATAACCGTTCTTTTATTTATGATTTGTAATTTGTTATTCTGATTTTATATTATTTACCGGATTCTCATTTGCCACATGCCAATTCTGGAATGTCACCGTTACCACCGTAATCACACCCACAACCAGGAATGCAAACGGTAATACCCACCAATACATCGGCGTACGGTAAGCAAAGTTTTCCAACCACCGGTAAACACCATACCAGGCAACCGGAGCACCCAGGATAAAACAGATCAACAGAATCCAGAAATAGTTCACATTGAACATATACAAGATCTGGCCTGTCGTAGATCCCAGCACTTTGCGTACGGCAATTTCTTTCCGCCTGTATTCGCTCTCGAACACAACCAGTCCGAACACGCCCACAATCGAGATAAAGATAGCGATAAGACTGAACAATGTTATCAGCGAACCGATCTTCAATTCTTTTTCATACGTCCGTTGCATCACCTCATCATAGAAACGAACCACAAAAGGGTACTCCGAATCAAACTTGGACAACGACTCGCGCACATGTTTCATCCCGGCGCGAAGATCGCTTCCGGCTTTAAACTTCACATAGCCTGTATTATAATAATTACCTTCCTGCCCCCATTGATATTTTCCCCATAAATAAAAGGCCATCGGGGAAACCTCCTGACGAAAAGAAGCGAACTTGATGTTCGGGATGAAACCGATAATTTCGTCACCATCTATCTTTTCATTCAACTTCAAGTCGTATAACGCTTTTGCTTTTTCATTAAAAATGTAACAGCCATCCTCTTTCAGGTCATCTTCCGACCGGAAATTACGTCCTTCCTTCACTTCGATTCCCATCACTTTCAGGAAAGAAGAAGAGACAGGAAGACACTGGAAACTAATCTGTTCTCCATTATAATCACGCCCCCAACCCATATACTGATCTTGGCTGGCCAACAGGAACTGGGAATAAGTCACGTCTTCAACTCCGGCAAACGTCTTCAACTGGTTCGTGAAAGCATCCCGATTCTGGTTGATCTTATTATTCAATTGAATCGTAATCATTTCCTCCTTATCATATCCCAGCGGCGCATTCTGCATATAATGGTTCTGTAAATACATAAATAAAGAGCCGATAATCAGGATAAAGGAAGCCACAAACTGAATACTCACCAAGAAGCTCCTCATCCGGCGTCCGGCAAGCGAAAGCCCGAAACTTCCTTTAAGCACCAATGCCGGCGGGAAAGAAGTGATGTAATAGGAAGGATAAAGGCCGGCCAACATTCCGACAATCACAGCGATCAAGGCCGTGCCACCGATAATCCCCGGCTGTGCACCGAACGACATATCAGCATCCACCAGCGAAGCAATCGGCGTTTTCTGTGCGAGATATAAAAGCAGGAGCGAAAGCAGATAAGCAAAAATACTGACACAAACCGATTCCATCAACAGACAGCCCCGCAACATACGGTCGGAGCTCCCCAACACTTTCTGCGTATTGATACTCTTGATACGCATCGGAGTCAACGCCGTACTGAAATTCGTAAAATTAATGCCGGCAATAATAAGGATAACAAAAGCAATGGAGAAAAGCACAAGTATCGTCTGCCGGCTTGCCTTCGGCATCGAGTCGAAATCGACATTATTCAGGAAATGGACATCGGGAAGGGAGGTCAAACGAAGATCCATGCCCTCCTTCTCCCAATCGAAATCATCGCCAAAAGCTTCTTTTGCATTAAAATTCTTTTTAAAAGTATCCAACACAACATCTTTATTGACCGGATCGTCCAGGCGGACAAAAAATAGATAGTTCCAGTTACCCCAACTATTATAATTATCTTTCGGGTTCATGGAAGTGTATATCACGTTCTGCAAGGACGAATTAAGAGGAAAATCCTTATAGACACCTTTCACGATTTTTGCATCCTCCTTCGGATTGGAAGAGATCAATTGCTTGTTCATTGCCGATCCACCCCCAAAAAGTTTTTCCGCCATACTTTCCGGAAGGATAATACTGTTCGGTTCGTCCAATGCCTGTGCAGTTCCTTCTAACCAGTCGAAATGAAAGACTTTCAGTATCTCAGGAGTTACATTTACGGTGTTTTCCTTATAGCTGGTCCGCTGTCCGTTTTGCTCCACATAAAAGAAATAGCTGCTTGTCCAACCTTCCATAATCCCTCCTCCCTCAATATGAGGAGACGATTCGGTAAACGCCCGTGCAAAAGGTCGACAGATAATTGCCTGGGAACCTTTTTCTCGCACAAGATCCAAACGGAATATAGACGGCGCATTCCGGTGACTGCAGTCGAAGGTGTAATCATAATTCACCTGCATCATAATCAGCATAAAGGCTACAAAGGCTATGCTCAACCCCAACACATTGAGAAGTGTCGCCGCTTTAAAACGGCGAAGTACGCTAAAGAAGTTTCGTAAGATCGTTTTCATACTCGATTTGTTATTTATTCACTTTTAAGACTGTCAACCGGGTTCGCATTTGCCACGCGCCAGTTCTGGATAGAGACAGTTAATAAAGTAATGGTCGTTACCGACAAGAAAGCCAATACGAAAATCCACCATGAAAGACTTACTTTATAAATAAAACTTTCCTGCCAACGGATGATCGCATAATAGGCGACCGGAACGGCAACCACAAAACAGGCTGTCGCGATTTGCAAATACGTCTTATTAAAGAGACGTAACAGTTCGCCAATCGTTGCACCAAAAACCTTCCGAATGCCAACTTCTTTCCGTTTATATTCACTTTCAAGCATTACAACCCCGAAAACTCCGATCAGCGAGATCAACACCGTCACCAGACTGAAGAAGGTGATCTGGCGTCCTACCCGCAGCTCTTTTTCATAGAGATAGTCCTGAACTTCATCGAACAGGCTGATTTCCGGCAGGTAATTCGGGTCTATATCATGTAAAACGCCCGTAAGAGCCGTCTTCAAATCCGTATAATCGACACCGGTGTGAGTACGGATCATCACCTTGGACAGATAAGTATTCTTTCCGACAAAAAAGCCAAAAGGTTCCGTTATGCTTTTGAAAGAATTATATTTCAGGTCCGGCATAAATCCGGCTATCTGTTCCCGTGCATGAAAATCGCCCCAATCCAGAGACAGGATATCCCCCGGTTCGAGTTCAAATTGCTTGCGTGCCATCTCATTAAAGATATACGTGCCGTCACCCGACGCATCCTCTGCCTGGAAATTCCTTCCGGCAACCGGCTTGATTCCCAAAACATCCAGGATCGAGGGATCTGCCTGAACCAACAAAAACTGTATCTCTTCGCCGTTGCGAGTGCGTCCCATGCGCGTATAGTTATCCGTTGCGCCAATCAGGTGCGAGACCATAGAGACAGACTCGATATCCGGCATTCCTCCTAATTTTTGCTTGATCAGTTCCGGCTGCTTCTTCAATTCGTTCGTCAGGTTTCCGACGACAACCACCTGCTCCTTGTCAAATCCGAGCGGCAGATGGAGCATATACCGGTTTTGCAGGTTTACAAACAAAGCTCCGATGATCAGGACAAAAGAAACGATATACTGCAAACAGACCAGACAGTTCCTCAACTTCTTTCCCTTCGGAGACAGGCCGTAATTACCTTTCAACACCAATGCCGGCGGAAAAGATGTGATGTACCGGGCAGGCCAATAACTGGCCAACACCCCGATCACAACGACAAATCCTCCCGTACAGAGGATCAAAGGCAACCTACCCTCCAACGAAAGCCCGCCGACCACAATATCGGCAAACGAACTTCGCGACAGGCCATAGATATAAAACAAAGACAGCAGGTATGCAACCAGGCAAATCCCTACCGCCTCCAAGACCAAAGAAAGGCGGATGATTCCGACACCACCGCCCAATACCTTTTGCGTATTAATGCTTCTCACCCGCATCGGGACCTGTGCATTGCTGAAGTTGGTAAAGTTGATCGCAGCGATCACGACGATCAGGAAAGCGATGCCCAACAGCAAGCGCAACAAGGTATAGCTGCCTTTCTGTTTTTGTGTATCGAAATGGCTGTCTGTCTGAAAATAAACCTCATGCAGGGAGACAAGGCGCAAGTCCATTTCTTCCCAGTTCAACTGGTCATGCCGGAAATATCGTTTGAAATTGCTAACCAATCCGGCGGCGGAAGCCGGATCATCCAGGCGGAGGTAACACTCGTAATTATTCATACCCCATTGTCCTGCCCCTTCCCGATCGGATATTTTCCTGTAAATAGCATTCCGCACTATGGAATTTTCCGGAAGATCCTTATAGACGCCGCCAACGACAACCGTCCAGCCCTCTCCCACCAATTGTTGTCCCAATGCGGAAGATGAGCCGAAAAACTTCTGAGCCATCCCCTGCGATATCAGCGCCTGGCCGGGAACGGACAGAGCCGACCGGTCTCCTTCGACCATTGTAAGCTCGAACACATCGGCATAGTCCGCAGAGACAGGATATAAGGTCTCGAGGAAAGACTCCCGGTTTCCGTCATGCTCAACCATCACATACTGTTTATCGACAAAGCCATTCAAAAGCGCCCCCTTCACTATATGCGGGGAAGAAGCCACGAAAGCATCTATCAACGGACGGTTCAGGCAAGCCTGCCCTCCATAATCCTCATGCGTAATTTCAAGTCTGTAAAGGCAATCGGCATGTTTATGAAAACGGTCGAACCCCCACTCATACGTCATCTGCATCATCAGAATCAAAAACACAGCAAAGGCTACGGACATACCTATCAAGTTCAAGGCTGTCGGTAACCTAAACCGACGGAATACGCCGGAAAAGTTATGTAACAAAGTCTTCATATCTTCATATGATTGGTTATTTCATGAAAAGCAGCAAATAATATGCCAAACAACATAACAATCAAATAATCAATCAGATAAATAAAAGCAGAATAGACAGCAGTGTCTAATTATTTGACACCACTGTCTATTTTCTTGACACTTTATGCAAAGCTGGTTATCCCACCATATCCCTCATGGTCAGGTACTCATGCTAAACGCGTACCATTGTTACTATTCCTTATATTCCGCAACCTGGAAGTAACACCTATCCGGATGCAGATATGGAAAACCACTGTTTACAGAGGCATCATCCAAGCTCCACACCGGCTTATAGTCCGGACCGTTTATTCCTTTAAAATCAAATCCCGAATATAGGTCTTGCTTACCTTTGTCGGCATCGCTGACAATCGAAGACTCCCAATTTTTTCCACTTCCGTTGCGAATATAAAGGTGTGTCAGATCCCTTGTTACGAGATCGGTTGTCCCGACAGCTCCGTTTCCTTTCTCGACATTACCCGTATTGACAGCCCGGTAGCAACGACTGTTTGAACCCAGGGAGCCGGCAATGCCGCCTCGATGATCGCCACTCGTCGTAGATGCCCCTCCTTGCTGGCCCTTAATTTCGCCGGCATTATAGCAATCCAGGATATGATTGTCGTCGTCTTTTTTAGCACCTTCCACTTTACCCAAAATACCACCCACGCAACCGTAATCTTCCTTCGACTTCGGAAAATCGACTGTCCCCCTGTTGCAGCAATACCGGATATGCATCCCGTTTCCACCACTAAAATAGCCGACCAGGCCGCCTACGCCCATGTATCCGGCATTGCTTCCGGTCATAACGGTCCCATGATTCACCGAGTTATAGACTGTTGTACGATAGGCGCACGTACCGGCAATACCGCCCAATCCGGAAGATTTATCCCCGAGTATTCCCTTAATGGTCCCATAGTTGGCAGCATTATAAATTTCAAACGAACCGTTCCCTGAACACCATCCGACAATACCGCCGCCCGTCATGTTCACCGACACATCTCCAAGATTCACAGCATTCGTCAACTTTATCACGACACCGGTACCCTTACTTTCCACGTGGCCGATTATCCCGCCGACATTCGTTCCGCCGCTTATCACAGCTGAAGAGTAGTTGATCAGATTCTCGTAGCCACATTCTGCCCAATCGCTGCACAAATACCCGATGAGCCCTCCCAAGGCCTCGGAGCCTGAACCTGTGCCATTGAACACCCCGCACTTACTTGCACAATCCCCGACAGGCGTATCAACGATATATCCGGCAATTCCTCCCACATAGTTCACACCGGTGACAGTAGGGGTGACATAGAAGCCGTTGATTCTGGATTTTTCAGCCCATCCGACCAGGCCTCCGACATATTTAGCTCCCGAATACAGGGCTCCGCTATTCACTTTCCCTGAAAAAAATGCCTTGTCGGAGTTATTGACAACCACATCGGTCCGGCTGAACACCGGCTTGTACGTTCCCTGGAGAGTTGTAGTCAGAAGGGATCCGGCGAAACCACCGGCGTATTCCAAAGCATTAACTTCCGTGTAGCCGCTCATTCGGACATTACCGAGATTGACCGTCCCGCAAGATTCCATATAACCTGCAAAACCGCCTCCCCGAGACGTCGCATTTATATGCCCTATGTCTATTGTCAGGGTAGATGAAGTTTGAAACTCTATATTCGTATTATAGACACGCCCTAAAACGCCTCCGCCATAATCACCTGCCACCTCTATATTAGATGTTAATAATGAGTTCCCGGCAAATTGCAAGGTGATGCCTCCGCCATCGGGAGGATTCAAAGAGCCGATTAGCCCGCCAACGTAACCATTTCCTTTGACCATAAGACTCCCTAAAGGCAACTGATACGAGTCTATCGCCAACGTATAGGGGGCTGCACCATCAGAGACAACCTTCCCGGCCAGGCCACCCACTTCGGAAGTTCCGCTGATCGGATAATTAATCGTTACATTTTTTAAAGAGCATGAGCCAGTCATAAAAAGTTCCCCGATCAGGCCGCCCGTAAAGCTTTTTCCGGAGACAATCACCATATCCCTATCATCTGTGGAATGCGCAAACCGAATACTATCCGCGTCTATTCTACCATATAATTTACCGATTAAACCACCCGAATGCTCTCCACCTTCAAGGGAACCGAACGGATAATTAGATCCAATGTTTTTTACGTTCATGTGGACATTTTCCGCCCAGCCGATCAGGCCTCCCGTATAAGGACCGCATCCTACAAAGCCGACATCAACCTTAACGTCTTGAATCGTAAGATTACCCGGTGTATTCCCAGTTCCTTCGGCATAGCCGATCAGACCTCCGATCATTTCTCCCCCTGTAGTTATTTCCCCGCTCACTGTTACATTTTCAATGCGGACATTTCCTTGTGCTGCTCCTGCCAGCAAACCGCATTTGGAGGCAGGCTTCTGTATATGCGCGTCCCCAATACTCAGGTTTCGTATGACTGCACCGTCATAAAGAGCAGAAAAGAGACCGACATAAGAATCTTTCTCACTATTATTTGTCCCGGTGTACCGCAGGGGGCTTATCTTATTTTCGCCACCATCGTATATCCCGGCAAACGGTGCGCTTTTATAACCGTTTCCCTGGTAAAGGCATTCGGTAACAGGCGCATCGATATTACATATCTGTTTAAAATATTGTCCTTTACCGTAGTCACTGTCATACATGAGAAGCTGTCGCATCAAATAGGCGAAATCTTCGGTAGAGGAAATCAAGTATGGATTCGTATCGGTACCCTCTCCTACCAATTGGTCGTATTGATGCAGGGAGCTTTGTACGCCGCAGACCATGTGGTCTTGAAATGTCAGGCGATAACATTGCGGATAGATGTCTCCATCGGCCTCTTTCCGTATCCAGACGACATAGTCTCCGTCGACAATAGCCTGGCCATGAGGGATAAAAAGGTCGCACGAAAGAAGACCGGAGGTACGCTTCAACCGCCCTTCAAAATCAAGATGACTATTGTCGCTCAAAGACCGGAGTTGGAAATAGATGATTCCGTCGTCATCAACAAACTCCGTCTTACCTTCGGGCAAAGTAAAGGAACTAATCAGATGATCGCCTGATTCCGTCAGTGTGGACCCGAAACTGTTACGCTGGATATCATCATCGGAACAACCTCCGGCAACCAACAGGATTATCAAATATAAATAGAAATGCCATACAGGCTTATTTGTCGTTCTCATATACGATTGTTTTTATTGTTTAGGTTTCTCATATTGCATCTCAGACTGGTAGGGAACAGGGAAACTGCCGATGTTTGTATCAGGTAACGACCAACGTACGCTGAAATCCCAACCGCTATAACTACTCTTCCTATTCAGCTGATTTAATATCAAACCTTGATATTCAGGATATTCATGACTCGGGGGAAAGGCATTCCAGTAATAAAGATTCACATATCGGCTACCCTGAGCGTCATTATAGGCCATATTAGGCCAACCATAACCGATGTTCAAACAGTTCTTCAGTTCGGCAACTCTCTCCGGATGTCCGACAAGCGCCCCGCCCGCATAGCCGTCACTGCCGTTCAGACAATCCGAGACAAGACAGTTTTGCGCCAGTTCTCCGACAAGCCCGCCGTTATACTTTTCTGAACTGGTAACGTTCATGTTTCCGAAGCTGACACATTGGGTGACCACCACTGCATTCTCGGCAAAATCATCTGCCAGGGCGATCATCGAATTGGCATACCCGACTCCGCTAATAACAACTCCCGCCGCCGAGAGCACCAGACTGAGCCCACCGGTTGCAGGCGTGGCAACCATCCCCACCACCATCGCAACTGTTCCGGCATAGAAACATACGCCATCCACCAGGGAATGGGCAATCGATTCGACCTGTTTCCTCTTCAAGAGATGTTCGTAGCGCGCATCTCTTTTGTAATTCATGGCATCACGGTAGATCTCGTGGTTGGAACCTGTTTCATACCATTTTACAACATCGGCCCTGTTCTTCATAAATGCGTTGATCATCTCATCTCTCCGCAGATCTTTATCCTTAAAAGAGACCGAGAGTCTACTGACCAGCAATTGGTCCATATCCGACTCCAACGTCTCCATTCCCATAGCCATTAACCCGCTTAGCGTGTTTGAAAAGACTTTCCGTTCTATGGGGTCGAGCAGATGCTTAAATTCGTGCTCCAGGGTAAAATAATTGACGGCTGTCATCACAAGATCGTGTGTGGTGAATACTGCCTCGATAATAGCCTTTCCGCTTTTCCCGACAAAACCGGGAATAGGTATAACACCTGCGACCGAGACTAAAAACTCAGCAGATGCAAATATGGCAGAAATTTTATCCCTCGCAGTCCACACCCTTTTATCTCCGACTTCTCCGATGATGCCGCCGAGACGCGTATTTCCGGAGAGATTGGCAAAGTTGGCACAATAGTTCACAGCCAGACAACTTCCACCGATACCGATCATACCTCCGACATGGCTCCCCTTGACAGACACCGGTCCCATGTTTACATCCAAAGCCAGGGAACCAGTCACCATCATGCCACTCATTCCACCGGCATAGCCGGATGCAGATACGGGCGCAAAGTTGACCGAGTTGGAAATCGTAGACAACGGGGTCATCCCTATTATACCTCCGGCATATTCATTCGCAGCCTCGACAGCTCCATCATTATACGATTTATACACAGCCAATTGTGCCTCGCCACACAGACCTCCGACATAGCTATCACCTTTGACTGTTCCCTTGTTAGAGCAATATCCGACGAACGTATTGTTATAGCTGGCCTCCGGATTGACTGACACCAATGTGCTGCCCAGGATTCCTCCGACCCCTCTATAGCCAGACACCTTTCCTTCGTTGCTGCAGGTAATAATCGTACTGATCCCGCTTCCGCCCACAATACCTCCTGTACCGAGGTTAAGAAGAGAGGTAGAAGGAACACCAGCCGGTTTACCATTTTCTACCTTATAACCTGTAACACTCGAACTGTTAGTACAAAGATAGACATACAAGGAGTCTGCATAACCGACTATTCCACCGGCATTTGTATATAAAGCATCAACAGTGCCATTCGAGTTGTGCGAGTTTGTAATTTGCGTGGCCGACCTCAGGTTGGCGCCTCCCAGGATACCGCCTACAGCGATAGCGCCGGACAAGTAGGTCGTTTCTACGCTACAGGAATCTATCCACAGCTTCACATCAGGATCCACACAACCGACAATTCCACCAACGGCCAGACCATCTTTCTGGCGGCCTGCTATCACTGACGAAGTCACCTTACATCCTTTTATAAAGGAGGCATCGCGTCCACTTCCCGATGTAACGACCGCGCCGGCTATGGCCGACACGGCGCTAAGACCGGTGATATTGGCGTGATATATCTCCAGGTCCATGATAGCTGCCTTGTCTATGTATCCGAACAAGCTGGCACCGACTTTATTCTGGTCAGACATGGTTAGATTCAGGATTTTATATCCATTTCCGAAATAATAGCCGGTAAACGGATGAGTACTGCTCTGTCCTATCTGGTACCAATTGCCTTCCCAACCACACTGTTTGTTATAGTCATCCATATAAATATCGTGTACCTGAGAGAAGCAGGAAGACGAAGTAATCACGCCATTCTGGATAGCATATCTGATTTTAGTCAGATCCTCAGGGCTGCTGATCAGATACGGATCGTCCTGGGTTCCACTGCCGAATAATTTAGCATTGCCGGCGTATGTGCTTTCCAACTGGATACCTTCTTTCGTCACATTCAATTTACAACATAAGCCAAATTTCCGTTTTAACCCGTTAATATCCGGGCATTCCGATTTTACTGTATATTCGAGATACAGCAGTAGATATTTACCCTCTTTCAAACCTCTTTCCATTGAAAAATGGGATACACCGGAAAACCGCTGGTGCTTGGCATTCCTATGGATGATGCTACCGTCGGGTGTCTTGAAATAAAAAGTGAGTTCGCCGTACGAGAAATCCTCCGTCTCATTCGAGAAAGTGACCTGGTCTTGCGGACCCTCATAAACGTCCCTGGAAGTCGGAGGTGTTTCGGGTGTTATAACATCACGATCCGAGCAACCGGACAGGACAAAAAGAAAGAGTAACAGATAAAAGCAGTTTGTCTTCATACACATACAAATATTAGGATTTACTAAGTTTGTCCTAAATGTGTAAATATTTACCTTAACAGGTGTCCGTGTGGCGCAAAACTTTTGTCCGTATAAAGCAAAAGACTGATGTTTAAATATTTAACCTTCCTTATTTTCTTCCGAAAGTTTTCTGTATTCGGTAGGCGACATGCCATAGCTTTGCCTGAAAAGACGATAAAAAACCGAACGGGAGGCAAATCCCGAATCATAACAGATCCGGTCGATTGAAAGGCCGGAGGGTTGGGTAAGTAAGCCGGCGGCATGTTTCAAGCGGAAATCATTGAGAAACTCCCCGACCGTCATGTTGCCGCCATAAGCACGTACGGCCTCCATCAAATAGGTACGGTTGGTTCCCAAGCGTTTCGCCAGTTCATCCCTATTGAGGGACGGAGAGGTGAAAAGTTTTTCATTTTCCAGCAATTCGTTCAGGCTTATGAATAAGCGTAATTCCCGGGAGAGATCACCCTCCGGAATCTGCCGGATCGTTTCGACCGCTTTGTTTTCCCGTTGAAGCTTTTCCTGGATACGACGGTAAAGTATCCGGTTTTTCGCTTTCAATCGCCGGGAATAGACGATATAGCCGGATAGCAGTAAAACCAGTAATAAACAACCGGTAAAGGCGCAAATCATCCAGATCCGGGCATTTCGCTTCTCCCTGTTCAGCCGGTCTACCTCGAAAAGCGTATGTAGTTGATCTATCCTTGCGTTGATATTCAAACTGTTTACCGAGTCTTTCATCTGTATATAGGTTTGGTAGAACGGTGCACAAGACTGGGGTTCGTCGGAATAGGCCAACAGTTCAGCTTTCCTCAACAGGTCGTCCATATAAAAAGAAAGGTCGCCTTTATGTGCCGCCAACAAAATATCCATATCCTCAATCGCCCCCCGATAATCTCCTTCCGCTTGCCGCAAGGCACAACGGGCTTCGTAAAAATGCTCATAAGCGTTTGCCGGAATCTGGGGATAGATAAAAGAAGCAGCCTCATCCAACAGACGTTTTGCCTCTTGCACCTGTCCGTCCTTCAAAAGAGACAAAGCCAAAAAGGCGCGGGCCGTAACGGGATAATGGCCGGTAGGATCCGGTTTCTCATGTTCTTCCCTCCACTTCACAAGGGTGGCATAATCTCCGGCATAGCGGATTATCCCCTCCACATCATCCATTTTCAAAACCGTCATAAATAACCATTCATATAGCACAGCCGATACATAGAGGACTTGGTTCTTGCCGTTCTCGTAAGAAGGACATATCGCAAGTCCCTTTTCAAGGACCATGAGCGCCTGTCCGTATAGACCTAATTTATAATACATGCTTCCCTGCACCTGCAAAGCCATAACCATACCTACCGGCTGATTGATCCGTTGAGCCGTCTCGTACATAACGACAGCCTCTTCTTTGGCTTCGTCAAACCGTCTTAGCTTAAACAGTCCGGATATATAAGTACTGTAAGCGGAAAAATAAAAACTGTATTGCTTTGCCTCCAATATAAAAGGAAGGCACTCCCGCGCCTCGGCAATCGCCGAATCAGCGGAATAGAAGTTGAAAAGACACTGCATCCGGTTCAACCGCGATTGGCAAATTGCCGGGGTATCACACCGTAGGATCGCATCATCAACTGTCGCATTCCAATCGGCTATATCATTGCTTGACATGGCGGTACGCATCAAAAAAATATATTTATTCCTTCCGGTGGCAGTATCAGCCCGGCACAGACATACACAAAGCAAGAAAACAAACAGGAAAAGTTTTTTTCTCATCACATCTTTGTTTAAAATCATTCAAACAAATATACGCATTTTACGAAATACCAAGGCATATATAACAAGAAAACATAAAGAGTACGAAAAAACACATCAGTTTCATGCGACCTCTGGGTTGAAAAAAAAGGAACAGGCAAGAACTTCTATTATAGAGAGAGTTTTTAGGGTTATACCCCTAAAAACTCTCAGAAAAAGCACTATCTTTGTGGGTATAACTATAAAAACCCCGAACAATGATCGAAAGAGAACTATATATGAACCAGATACTCCCCTTCATGGACCGCCCGTTCATCAAGGTGATAGCCGGTATCCGCCGTTGCGGAAAATCGGTCGTGTTGCAACTGATCAGGGAAGAACTGCTGAGGAAAGGTGTTCGGAAAGAGCAGATCGTCTATATGAACTTCGAAAGTTTCGAATGGATGGACATCACAGATGCCAAATCCTTATACAATCACATAAAAGAGGTTAGAAAAAGAGCTGACGGAAAGATATATATCCTCCTGGATGAAATACAGGAAGTGGAAGGCTGGGAAAAGGCGGTCAATTCATTCATGGCAGACTGGGATGTGGATATCTATGTGACCGGCTCCAATTCGAGGATGCTCTCGTCGGAACTTGCCACCTACCTGGCGGGACGTTATATCAGTTTCCATATCATGCCGCTCTCATTCCGCGAATACCTGGTCTTTCACGAGATTCCCCAGCCGGCAGATCAAACAACACTCCGGGAAGAATTCCGGAAATATCTACGTATGGGAGGATTCCCGGCAGTCCATACTGCCGACTATGAATATGAAGACATTTACAAACTGGTTTACGATATCTATTCATCCGTTATCCTGCGTGATACGGTACAACGCCATGGCATCCGCAACGTGGAGTTGCTGGACCGGGTCGTAAAATTCGTGTTCGACAATATCGGCAACCGGCTGAATGCCAAAAACATTGCCGATTACTTTAAAAGCCAGCAACGCAAGGTAGACATCAATACCCTGTACAACTATCTGGATGCCCTGCAAGGGGCTTTCGTCATCCGGCGCGTCCCCCGCTACGACATCAAAGGGAAAGAGCAGCTGCAGACCAACGAAAAATATTTCGTAAGCGACCTCTCACTCATCTATGCTGTCATGGGTTACAAAGACCGCCTGATAGCCGGAGCATTGGAAAATATCGTTTATTGGGAACTGGTCAGGCGAGGCTACGATGTCTTCATCGGCAAACAGGACGATAAGGAAATCGATTTCGTCGCAATACGCAAAGAAGAAAAAATCTACATCCAGGTCACCTACCTGTTAGCATCCGAAACAACCGTCGACAGGGAGTTCGCTCCCCTGCTCTCGATCAACGACCATTACCCGAAATTCGTGGTAAGCATGGACGAAACGTGGCAGGACAACATCGAAGGCGTAAGGCATAAACATATCGCCGATTTCTTAACAGATACAACGTGGGGATAATACAATAACCCCCTTCCCGGGCTATTTTTCTATTTCGTCTGAAATTTCGATCTATTTTGGATTGACTCTTTTCACGGTTTTAACCATTCCGGCTGACACCGAACGGAATGAGGTGCTGAGGTTATCCCAAAAAGCGTACAATTTGATTACCGAAAGACGGAAACGCCGGCAAAGTGATAAACCTTAACTCCTGGAGAATCGATTATTTGAAAACAAAACGGACGACGTTCCAAATATCCCAAGGAAATTCAGGGGCTTTTTTGCCATGAAAACGGTCCTCTTTCCCATTACGACCGTTCAAATCGCCATTACGACCGTCCTAATCTTCGCGAGGTGCCGAGTGCACTACACATTAGCACGGTCATAATGGCAAAGAGGACGGTCATAAATGTTGGAAACGCTCTAAAAAGGTGAAAAAGTACCTTTTTGAGGTCAAAAAAGTGGATTAACATTTGTTTGGTT
>NZ_QREV01000035.1 GCF_003363715.1 Parabacteroides acidifaciens | reverse complement strand
GAAAATAAAACGGACGGCGTCCCAAATATCCCAAGGAAATTCAGGTGCTTTTTTGCCCTAAAGACGGTCCTCTTTCCAATTACGACCGTCCAAATTGCCATTGTGACCGTCCTAATCTTCGCGAGCTGCCGAGTGCACTACCTATTAGCACGGTCGTGATGGCAAAGAGGACGGTCGTAATGGCGGAAAACGCTCAAAAAAGCGGCAAAAGCCCCTTTTTGGCGGCTAAAAAGTGGATTAACATTTATTTAATTTCGGACCTCTTCCGAAGGTGAAAAATCCGTTTTATACAATAAGCCCCCCCTTGAACGACTATTGCATCGGGACAAACCCTTCATACCGGACCGTCCAGCTTCCGTCTTTCGGGAAACCGGGGGCATCGCCTGACGAACCGTCCCAACCGCCACACATCATGGCAATGGCTGTCAGCAGTGCGCCGTTGGAGGGGAAATAAGGGAACGGGCCACCTGTCGCCAAGCCGTGTTCGTCGAACTGAAAGCCGGCAGAGGGGTGCATCAGCATATCGATAGCCAACTTCGGCTGGCCTGTGCGGGCGGCTGCCATTGCCAACATCGGGAAGTCCCAGCCCCAGATGCGGTCGAACTGCCATTCCTTCGTGACTTTTTCAAGCGTACGCTTGAAAGTCGCCTGATCTACACCGTCACCGGGCAACATACCATATACGCCGGTCAGGGCGGGGTGTTCGTAGGTATATTTCGTCCACATATCGGGGATGCCTTCGTAGGTCGTGTAGACACCATCAGCAACCGGAAGGGGAGCCATCTTCGAAAGGACCTCCTTCCATTTCCTCGTCTTCTTTTCCGGCAGTCCCAAGCGGTCCGCCCATTCCAGTGCCGTACGCAGGCCGTAACGGAAATAGCCCAGTTCGAAAATAGGGTTGATAGTCTGCAACGGGTCTGTATTCTCGGATACGACAACGACGGGAGGACCAAGGACGTATTGTTTCGTTTTCTTGTCGTAGAAGAGGTAGTCCGCCATATAATCGGCCGTGTTCAAGACGATTTCTTTCCACTTCGCCAATGTTTCAGGCGTAGGATTCTGGCGGTATTGCATCTCGGCGAAGTAGATCGGATGGGGCTCGTGCCAGATCAGATAGGCATGGGCGCTACCGGGCCATTCGCGGTTGAAGTTAGCGGTGCACTTCGGCCAGCGCGCTCCGGAACGTCCTTCACTCTTGGCACGTTCGAGGGCTTGCGGCATAAAGTCCTTATAGACGTTCAGATAGCGGTCGAAACATTCCATCCGGTTCCACAGGCCATAGTGCACGCCATGCCACCAGATCATCTCGAAGTGGAAGCGGCCGTACCAGCCGTTATTCACCAGGCCGGATTCCTGGGGAGGATAGAGGCCGCTTTCGTTCACACGCATCAGGTATTGCGAGAGGACGACGCGGCGTTCCAGTTCCAGCCAGCGAGGGTCTTTACTGCCCGACAAGTCGATGGCAGCTCCCGAACGCCAGTATTTTTCCCAGCTGGCAGCGCTCTTCTGTTCGATCGAGGCGACGGGTTCCGTCACCTTGTCCACCGGCTCAGGCGAGAAGCAGCAGGTGAAAGAAATCGTGTTGGTGTTTTGGGGTTGAAGGACGAATTTATGCGCATCTGCCGATTCACGGCTAAAGACGGCCTGCCCGGTCCAGTCAAGCTGGGTATAATAGCGGGTATCATCCATTGTCCGGCTGATACGTACGGAGTTAGACGCCAACTTTTCATACGAGGAGGTATGACCGGAGATCGTATCGTAACGTCCCATGAAATGAGGGAACTGGCGCTTATCCGCATAGGGGAAATCCAGGTAGATGCTGACCGATCCGTCTTTAAGCAGTTCCGATTCGACAGTGACCCCGATCATGTCTTTCTCCGGGTGGCAGACGGTACGTACTTTCACCTCTTTCCGATTCAGTTCAAAGCGACTGCAGACCACACCGGTCCAAAGATCGGTCTCCTGCCGGGCGGCTTTTATGTCCAGTTCACGGGCTTCTTTCCCGTCCTCGCGCAGCAGGCGAAAGGCGATCCGTCCTAAGTTTATGCGGTGTGGATTCTGCGTCAGCCATTCCGACAATGCAGGCTGGTTGGGATCACGGAGTTCGTAGGCGATCTTTTTGCCGTGCGTTTCGACAACGACGGGGCGGTAATCCTCCACCTTCGTCCCTTCGGGCAGTGGGTAACTGTGCCACCCCCAATCGGAGAGGGTATTAAAAGGGGCAAATGTCTGCAAGCCGGTGATATCCATTCCGAAAGCAAATTTGCCGTTACCCACTTGTGCCGGACTCTTCAGCAGAGTGCCTGTCGTAAACACCTTGTGCCGCTTCACCACAGCTTCACGGTCAATAGGTTCCCCTACAGCCGACAACGGAAGCAGGGCAGACAGGCAAAAAAGGCTCAGTAAATTGATCAGTTTTTTCATGGCGGTTATCCTTTTAATGATTTCTGCGGATAAAGATAAAAGGATAAGTCCGCCCGGGCTTTATAGTTCTGACCTTTTTCCTTCAATTTCTGGGAAAAGAGCAAATGATCATTTACAGCTTTTCTTTTTCCAAACCAAGAAGAAAGCAAAGACGACAACCGTGATGGCAACGCCGATAATCTGCGACAGGCCGGTTTCCATACCCAAGCCTTCGGGGGCGACAAAAATATAGGTTGAACAGACGGCTGTCATAAACAGAGCCGGGATCAGAGTCACGATATACAGTTTCTTTGCCGTTACCAGATAGACCGTCAAAGCCCACAAGGTGAACACGGCCAACGTCTGGTTACTCCAGGCGAAATAACGCCAGATCATATCGAAACCGTCCTTGTCTTTTTGGCTATAAAGCAAAAGGCCGATAGCCACCAGGAAAAGAGGAATACAGATCATCAGGCGCTTGGCGATGCTGCGTTGTTCGAGGTGCAGGAAGTCCGCCACGATCAGGCGCGCCGAACGAAAGGCTGTATCACCGGAAGTAATCGGCGCGGCAATCACACCTAACACGGCCAATATACCGCCTACGGTACCGAGCCATTCTTTTGTTATGCTGTCAACCACAACGGCTGCATTGTTCTCGCCCATCCCGTTATTATGATAGAAGTAAGTAGCGGCAGCCGCCCAGATCAGGGCAACAATACCTTCCGTAATCATGGAACCGAAGAAGATCGGCCGGCCGTATTTCTCATTCTTGATACAACGCGCCATCAACGGGCTTTGTGTCGCATGGAAACCGGAGATAGCCCCGCAGGCGATACTCACGAACATGATCGGGAAGATAGGCAGATGGCCGGGATAGGTATTCGGCATTCCGTCCGTAATCTCGGGCAACGGCGGATGATGGACAAACAGCATGATCAGGATACCGATCGCCATAAACAGCAGAGCACCTGCAAACAACGGATAGACCTTGCCGATAATCTTATCGACAGGCAACAGCGTCGCCAGGATATAATAGAGGAATACGATAATAATCCAGAAAGTAGCATCCAGATGCTCCGGCGTCAGCTTTGCCAGCAGCCCGGCAGGTCCGGCAACAAATACGGAACCGACCAATATCATCAGAAGCACCGTGAAGGCACGCATAAACTGCTTGAAGTTCGCTCCCAAATAGCGTCCGATAATCTCCGGCAGACTCTCCCCGTTATTACGCAGGGACAACATACCGGACAGGTAATCATGCACCGAACCGGCAAAGATACTTCCTAACACGATCCACAGGAAAGAAGCCGTTCCGAACTTCGCTCCCATGATGGCCCCGAAGATCGGGCCCAGTCCGGCGATATTCAGAAACTGGATCATAAAAACCTTCCAGGTGGGCATCGGAATGTAATCCACCCCGTCCTGATGGGTATAAGCAGGTGTCTGCCGCTTGGCATCGATACCGAAAATACGTTCAATGAATTTACCGTAAACGAAATAGCCTACGATCAGCGCGATAAGGCAACAAATAAAAGTAATCATGGTATAAAGAGAATTGAATAATAAACATTTGGTGGTATAGATAAGAGAAGCTAATAGAGGGGGCTTTTGACACCCCCTATTACTATTGATTCAATAATTTCTTAACGACCTCCGAGATCATGCGGCCTTCGGCTTTTCCGGCCAATGCTTTGGAGGCAACGCCCATTACCTTGCCCATATCTTTCGGACCGGCGGCGCCAACCTGTGCGATGATTGCTTTTATCTCGGCTTCCAGTTGTTCGGCGGACATCTGTTCCGGCAGATACTTTTCGATTACGGCTACCTGTGCCAATTCGGCATCGGCCAGGTCCTGGCGTCCCTGCTGCACGTAGATAGTGGCGGAATCCTTGCCTTGTTTCACGAGCTTCTGCATGATCTTCAATGCGTCGGCATCGCTCAATGTATCGTTGGCTCCCGGAGCAGTCTTTGCTTCGAGAAAGAACTTCTTGACGTTTCTCAGTGTTTCAAGGGCTACTTTGTCTTTCGCCTTCATTGCGTTTTTAATGTCTTCGCTGACTCTTTCAAACAAATCCATCTATTTAGAATTATGAGTTATGAATTATGAATTATTTATCGGAAACTGATTACTGTACCGCCTGCCTTCGGCTTCTTGCCTTGATTGGCGGATGAAGACTGGAACGCAGTTCCCTGCGGGCGGGCCGCTCCGTCGTCTTTCCGGCGTACTTGCAGGATTTCTTTTGCATTCCGCTTGTAGGTCGGAGTCTCTTCCAGAAGGGCGATCAGGTTGTCATCGTCCAGCTCGTCGGTCGAGAGGATCACGATTTCCGCTTTCGGGCGGAAGTTGATATAATCGCGGTAATAGCGATTGATCAACTGGTCTTCCTCTTCCTTTTTCTTCTTAAGCTCTTCGGCTTTTTGGGCGGCGGCAAGAAGATCTTCTTCGGTATCGAGTGTCTGTTGCTGTTTGGACAGGACGTCTTCCAGACCGAAACCAGTTACCAGGATCGTGATCTTAATCTTGGCCCCTAAGCTATCGTCATAGCCGTGCCCCCACTTCACTTCATAGTCTGTCTTGAAACGTGCCATGAAGTTGTGGATATCATCCATCTCATCTATGCGGAGCGCATCTTCGTGGCTGTAGTAGATCACGAAGGCAACTCGTTTGGCATTGAAAATATTGTCTATATCGTTGACCAGCGTACTGTGCAAAGCCTCATCGATAGCCCGTTGCAGGCGACCTTCGCCTTCACCGAACCCGATACTGATCAGGGCTACACCGCTGTTGCGCATCGTCGTGTCGACATCGGCAAAGTCGACGTTCTGCTCCAGATTAGTCGTAATAATCTCGGCGATGCTTTTAGCGGCGATCGTCAGTGTTTCATCGGCTTTCCGGTTGGCTTGCGGGACGCTCATACGTTCTTCGGAATACAAATCGCGCAGGCGTTCGTTGTTGATCACCAACAGCGAGTCCACATTCTGCGCCATCTTCCGCACGCCTTTGACAGCTTTCACAATCTTCTGACGGCCTTCAAACAGGAAAGGAATCGTAACGATACCGACAGTCAGGATGCCCATCTCTTTCGATATCTTGGCTACGATCGGCCCTGCTCCCGTACCTGTACCACCGCCCATTCCGGCAGTGACAAAGGCCATACGAGTACCGTCGTCCAGCATCTCGCGGATCTCATCTTCGCTTTCGAGAGCCGCTTCCTCGCCTCTTTCGGGGACATTTCCCGATCCGAGACCACGAGTCGTATTCTTTCCGATCAGCAACTTATCGGGCACATCGGACTTCTGCAAAGCCTGATTATCGGTATTACACAACACGAAAGAGACATCATGTATGCCTTCCTTGTACATGTTGCTGACAGCATTACCACCACCGCCACCGACGCCTATCGCTTTGATGATCGTCTGAGGCGCTTTTGCCAAATCAAAATCGTATGTCTTATCGTCCATTGTCGTCTGTCTTTATTTGTTACCGATTACTTCTCTTCTTTCAATGCCTCATTGATCTTGATACTCATATCGTCTATCTTTTTGGAAAACCATTTTCCAAATAAACTCGGGCCTTCCTCTTCGGGCTTTTTATTAGAGGTATTCTTATTCGTCTTTGATGATCCTTTATCAGATCCTCGATCCGATTTCTTATCGGACTCGCTCGTTCCGTCACTGCGCTGTTCCGTTGTTTCCTTCTTTTCCTCTTCCGTAATAAAGTCCGCAGCAACTGTCTCTGGAGCTGTCTGGATCGGTTTAGAAACCGGTTCCTCCCTCTTCTTTTCTGTTTCGGGAACATAAGCAGCACAGTTCTCCCGGCCTTTCAGCAAGAGAGCGACTGCGGTCGTGTATTCGGGGTTGTTGGCAATCATCTCGCCGTCGGCAATCAGGTCTTTCCGGACAGATGCATAACGGACATCCATCCTGAAGCGTTCGCTGAGGGCTTCGCGCATATTCTTCAGCGCGGCGCCATTACCGGCAATCACAACACTGTAACCCGGTGTCTTGACCACTCCGGCATCTTCCAGACGGGCGTATATGTTTTCGATGATCTCGCGGCTACGGGCTTCCACGACCATATTGATATCGGAGAGCTTAACCTCGCCGGCATGTTGTCCGTCCGCCAAGTCGACAGAGACCACTTGCTGTTCGTTGTCTTTCTCCCAGATGGCATTGCCGTAGGTGCGTTTCACCCGTTCGGCTTCCTTTTCAGGTATGCCCAACGACATCAGGTCGCGAGTGATCAACTGGCTGCCCAACGGAATTACATAGAGACCTGCCAGGCTTCCATCTTTATATATCGTGACAGAGGTTACGCCTGCACCGAAATCGACCAGCGCACATCCTTTATCTTTCTCCTGTTCCGTCAGGATCAGATCGGCCAAGGCTAATGGCGAGACGATTGTGCCTGCCACATCGAGCTTGATCTGTTCCGTCATATTGGTCGTGACGGCATGGCGAAGCGACGGACGTCCGACGATCAGCTTATAGCGTGCATCTATCCGGGAGCAACCCATTCCCACGGGATGGGCTTCCGGCTGGTTGTCGAGGAAGTAGGCGGGCGGTGCGACTTCCAGCACATCCAGCATATCGGGATGATACTGGCGACACTCCTTATCCACTTCCTGCAGGATTTCTTCGGTCACCGTACCGTCGCCGATCACTCTCGACACGGCATGGCTGATGGTGCGAAGCGACTGGCCTCCCACCCCGATATAGACCTTGCCGATACGGGAACCGCCCAACTTGTTCTCCAATTTGCGGATCAAGCGCACGATCTTACCGGCTGCATCTTTTATATTATATACACATCCTCTTCGAATACAGGTCTCGGAATTCTCTACTTCGTAGGCTATTATGGAAAGAGCCCCCGAAGGGCCTTTCGCACCTACCATACCGACCATGTGAGAAGAGCCAAGGTCGATGGCTGCTATAAAGTCTGTGTATGCCATATTCTCTATCTTTTAGTACAAACAATCTGATCCTTATATTTTAAATTTATAATGCCGTACTTCTCCCATCCCACCTTGGGGATCGCCTTTTCGTAGAAGAGCCGGAGGTTATCCAGCTTCTCTTCATAACCGGCCAGGGAGCCCAGCACGATACGGTGGTTACCGACCCGGGGGACCAGTTCCACCTCATTATCCGGATGAACGTATATCTGTTCTATCTGATTATTCCAGAAATCATTCTCCTGCAAAAATAATGCAAATTTGTATAAGTCGGTTACCGCTAACTCTTTTTCCACGTATCCGCTTACAACGGGAACGTGCGCCACATAGCGGCGGCTGACAGGCATCGTGCTACCCAAATTATCCACATAGTAATTGCCTCTCGGACTTATCACACGCAAGATAGGTATTTTTTGCTCCACTTCCAATTTAATCATGCCCGAAGGAGTCTTGTAGGCTTCCACGCGGGCGATCATCTCGTTCTTCAGCAGTTCATTTTCAATCCGGTCTGTGTTGATCTCGTTCATCGGCTTTTTTATCGGGTTCAGATCGGCATTCTTGAGGAGGGAGACCAGGTCGCTCTCGCTCACAAAATGTTTGTCGAGGCTGTCCACGACTACCACCTGCAAGTCCCGGCACAAGTCTTTCTGCCTGCTTTCCCGGAAGAAGAAGGAGACAAATACGATGTAACAGAACAACAGTATTGCAACTATTATGGATACGATACGGACCACTCTTTATTCTTTTTTATCCAATATTTGTTTTACAGGTTCTACCAGCAATTCTATATTGCCGGCGCCAAGCATCAGGACTACGTCGAGCCTGCCTGCTTCGGCAGAGACGACATCCAGGAGTTCCTCTTTCCGGATCAACCGCTTGCCGGGGATTGTCACGGCATCGAAGATGATCTGCGAAGTGACACCCGGTATCGGTTCCTCGCGTGCGGGATAAATATCCAGCAGGATCAGTTCATCCAGGAGCGACAGGCTGGCGGCAAAGTCGGCGGCAAAGTCGCGCGTACGGGTGTAGAGGTGCGGCTGGAAGATACCGGTCACCTTGCGTCCGGCATACAGTTCCTTTACGGAAAGGATACTTGCCTTCAGCTCGGCGGGATGATGTGCATAATCGTCGATCAGGACGATGTTATCTTTCTTGAGATGGAAGTCGAAGCGGCGGCGCGGACCGGCAAAGGTTGCCATGCCGTGTTTGATTTCCTCCGGTGTCGCACCGTTCAGCCATGCAAGGGCGATAGCGGCCACACCGTTCTCGATATTTACTTTTACAGGGACGCCCAACTGGATATCCGGGATGCGGACATCGGGACCGACAAAGTCGAAGAAGATCTCTCCGTTGCCGATACGGACATTCTCGGCGTAGAAATCGGGAACCTTACTAATTGACAATTGACAATTGACAATTGACAATTCACCGGTGTAGGTATAGAGTTTCACTCCTTCCTGCAGGCGGGGCGTGACGTTGATGCCTTGCTTCATGATCAGGCAGCCGTCAGGACGGATCAGCGAAGTGAAGTGCTCGAAGCTTTCACGATAGGCCTCCGGAGTTCCGTAGATGTCCAGGTGATCGGGATCGGCGGCGGTGATAACGGCCATATAGGGTTTGAGCCAGTGAAAGGAGCGGTCGAACTCGTCTGCCTCGATCACGGTCAGGTCGCTCTTTGCTGAGAGCATCAGGTTACTGTCATAGTTCTTCAGGATACCGCCTAAGAAAGCGTTACAGTCGACGTGCGACTGTTTCAACAGGTGGGCTATCATCGACGAGGTCGTCGTCTTGCCATGCGTACCGGCAACACAGAGTCCGCGGTTGCAGTTGGTGATCTCGCCCAACACGCGGGCACGTTTCATCACCTCGAAACCGTTCCCCCGGAAATAACAAAGCTCCGAATGGGCCTCGGGAACGGCAGGCGTATAGACCACCAATGTCTTTGCCGGATCGGTAAAGTCATCGGGGATCAGGTCAACATTATCCTCATAATGAATGACGGCTCCTTCATAGTTCAACTGTTCCGTCAAACCGGAAGGGGTCTTGTCGTAACCGGCCACCTTCTTCCCTTTCGAAAGAAAGTAACGGATCAGGGCACTCATCCCGATACCGCCGGCACCGACGAAATAGACAGCCGTTATATTGTTTATATCCATATTTACTTATTCTTTACTATTCGTTGTTACAAAGATAATATTTACGAGATGATCTTTACAATTTCATCTACAATATGTTCGGCACTCTGGTGATGGGCCAGCGTCGCGATGTTGCGGCTCAGGGTGCGGAGACGCTCTTCGTCGTGGACGACTTCGAGGGCTTTCGACACCAGTTGTGCCTCGGCATCCTTGTCGGCGATCATGATGGCGGCATCTTTCTCGACCAGAGCCAGGGCATTCTTCGTCTGATGGTCTTCCGCGACATTGGGGGAAGGAACCAGGATTACCGGCTTCCGCAAGAGGCAAAGTTCGGAGATCGAGCTGGCTCCCGCACGGGAGATAATCAAGTCGGCTGCCGAATAGGCATAATCCATACGGGTGATGAAATCCGAACACCAGATGCGCATGCCCCGGTAGGCTTTCAGATGCTTCAGGGCCTCTTCCTGATAATAACGCCCCGTCTGCCAAATCACCTGCACTTCGCCTTCGGCGGCAAAGAGCTTGTCCAGGTCGCCCTGTATGCTGCGGTTAATCGTCCGGGCGCCCAGGCTTCCGCCGACCACTAAGATCGTCTTCTTCTCCGGCGAAAGCTTGAAGAACTCAAGGGCCTCCTCGCGTTTCCCCTGCGCCTCTTCCAGATCGCGGCGAACCGGATTACCAGTCACGACAATACGGTCGGCCGGGAAGAACTTTTCCATGCCATCGTAGGCCACACATATTTTGCTGGCTTTCTTGGCCAGCAGTTTATTCGTAACACCGGCATAGGAGTTTTGCTCCTGTATCAGGGTAGGAATCCCTAAGGAAGCCGCCATCCATAAGGTCGGCCCGCTGGCATAACCGCCTACACCGACGGCGATATCGGGTTTGAACTCGCGTATCGTCTTTTTGGCAAGCCGGAGGCTTTTGACCAAGCGGCCGACAACGCGGATATTGTTCATCAACCGGGCACGGTCGAAGCCGCTCACCGGCAACCCTACGATGCGGTAACCGGCGGCCGGGACTTTCTCCATCTCCATCCGGTCTTCAGCTCCCACAAACAGTATTTCCGCCTCCGGGAAACGTCTCCTGAAGGTATTGGCGATCGAGATAGCCGGGAAGATATGTCCTCCGGTCCCACCGCCGCTTATGATGATTCGGTACTGTTTCATATTTTAGTTTCTGTTGTTGTTTCCGTTCTTGTTTCTTCTTTCAGTTCGGCAATGGCTTCGAGGGGGTTGGAATCCGCTCCCGTCCCGTTTTCTGTGGCTCCTGTCCCATTTTCTGTGGCTCCCGTCCCGTTTTCAACGGGTGCCGACCCATTTTCCGACGGATGCCCATCCGTTTCCGGTTCGATGCCCATGGAATTTTCATCCGATGCCAGTGCGTCCGTATCGTCCTCATTTCCCATATTGGCGCCGAAGCGGCTTACACTAAGAATGATGCCGATATAGGCACAACTGATCACGGTCGACGTACCTCCGCGACTGATCAGCGGCAACGGCTGACCGGTGACCGGTATCAAGTCCACCGCCACCGCCATATTCGTCAGGGCTTGTACACCAAGAAGCAGCCCGCAGCCCAAAACCAGGAATTTCGGGAACAGTTTATCACATCTGCGGGCGATCATCCCGACCCTGACAAGCAGGGCTATATAGAGGAAAAGGACGAAGATTCCTCCGGCAATCCCCATCTCTTCAATGATAATAGCATAGATAAAGTCCGAATAAGCCTGCGGCAGGAAGTCGCGCTGCTGTCCGTGTCCAGGGAACTTGCCCCAGATGCCGCCACTGGCAATGGCAATCTTGCCGTGAACAACCTGGTAGTCGTCGCCATCGATGTTGACAGCCTTTCCCGGCTCGAACTGCACGGGCGGAGTCGGATCGGTGAACCGCTCGATACGCGCTTTCCAGGTATGGACGCGATCCGGCATATATTTCATCACACTCTCCGGCGTCACAAACAGCAAGCCCACCATCAATGCCCCCGCAGCGATCAGGATTCCCCAGAACTTTGCCAGACGGGCAAACGATATCTGGCCGAAAAAAGCCATCATCTGAATGATACAGAAAAGCAGGATAGCCGTCGAACCGTTGGTCGTGAAGATCAAGCCACAGATAACAAGCGTCCCTCCTTCTATCCACCAGAACATCTGCTTGTCCGTGAACCAGTTCTGTTTACTCATGACAAAAGCCGTATATCCGATCAGGGTGATTTTCGCAATCTCCGACGGCTGGAACGTGAAGCCGAACAAATTCAACCAACGGGGTTCCCCGTTTATCACCACAGCTAACCCCGGCACAAACAACAATAGCAGCAATACAACCGAAAGGAATGCACCACCGGCAAGCAAAGCATAAAACCGGCAAGGCACATTGTGCATCAGCAAAACGAGCACGAAACCTCCCAACATGAACGAACCATGCCGCACGATCGGGTCCCAATGCGTCACACTCTTGTAGGCGAGCGTACTCGTCGCACTAAAGACCTCGATTGCCGAGATCAGACACAGGAACATGAAGATCACCCATATCACCCGGTCTCCCTTGAATAGTTTACTTGCCAGATCCATTGTTTATTTGTTTTTACAGATTCCGTACACAGGCCTTGAACTGGTCACCCCGATCCTCATAGCTTTTGAAGAGGTCGAAGCTGGCGCAGCAGGGCGACAGCAGGACAGTGTCTCCCTTTTCAGCCAGTTTATATGCTTTCGATACAGCTTCTTCCATTGAACGGGCATCTTCGATCACCGGCACTTTGCCGTCGAAGAAGCCGTGCAGCTTGGCATTGTCCACACCGAGGAAAATCAGGGCGTGCACCTTTTGCTTCACCAACTCTTCAATTTCGGAATAGTCGTTTCCCTTATCCGTTCCGCCGAGTATCAGCACAAGCGGAGTAGTCATACTCTGCAGGGCATACCAGCAGGAGTTCACATTCGTAGCTTTCGAGTCGTTGATATAATCGACTCCACGTACACGCGCCACTTTCTCGAGACGATGTTCCACCCCGGTAAAGTCACTCAGCGAAGCCCGTATATTCTCGTCATGGATATCCACCACTTTGGAGGCGATACCCGAAGCTAAGGAATTATACAGATTATGCTTTCCCGATAATGCTAATGAATCTTCTTCCATTGTAAACGTTCCGTTTGAGGTTTCAATTACTATCTTTTTATTTTCCGTATAGCCCTTTACGCCGGCTTCATGAGTCTCGGCGAACGGGTAAAGAGTTGCCTCGGGGTGCCGTTTGGCGATTTCGCGGGCAATGATAGGATCGTCGTTCCAGAATATGAAAGCATCTGCTGCCGTCTGGTTCCGGATAATGCGGAATTTGGCATCCACATAGTTCTGCATCTCGTAATTATAGCGGTCCAGATGGTCTGGCGTTATATTCAGAAGGATGGCGATGTCCGCCTTGAAGTCGTACATGTTGTCGAGCTGGAAGCTACTCAGTTCGATCACATAGACGGCGTGCGGGTCTTCAGCCACCTGAAGGGCGAGGCTGTTGCCGACGTTACCTGCCAGACCGACGTCGACACCCGCCTGGCGGAGGATATGGTAAGTCAGCATGGTTGTCGTCGTCTTGCCGTTGCTTCCGGTGATACAGATCATCTTCGAATCGGTATAGCGTCCGGCAAATTCTATTTCGGAGATGATAGGCGTACCTTTCTCCTTCAGTTTCTTTATAATGGGAGCCTTGTCGGGAATCCCGGGGCTCTTGATGATTTCGTCGGCATTCAGGATGTCGGCTTCGGTATGCTGATTCTCTTCCCAACAAATCCCGTGGGCGTCCAGCATATCCTTATACTTAGGTTTGATAGACGAGAAATCGGAAAGGAACACTTCGAATCCTTTCGCCTTCGCTAACACGGCGGCACCTGCGCCGCTTTCGCCTCCTCCTAATATTACTATTCTGCTCATTTTTATTTGTTTCAAGGAGACGGATGCCATCCGTCTCTACCGTTTATCGCATTTTTAATGTTACAATCGTAATCACCGCCAGGATGATACCGATCAACCAGAAACGCACCACGATCTTCGATTCGGGAACGACGTTAAAGGGTTTCTGTATCATCGCCTGTATGCCCGCATTACCGGCTTTCTGGAAATGGTGGTGGAGGGGCGCCATCTTGAAGATACGCCGCCCTTCGCCATATTTCTTTTTCGTATATTTGAAATAAGCCGTCTGCATAATGACTGACAAGTTCTCGACCAGGAAGATGCCGCAAAGAATCGGTATCAGCAATTCCTTCCGGATAATAATCGCAAACACGGCGATGACGCCGCCCAACATCAGACTGCCCGTATCTCCCATAAACACCTGTGCCGGATAAGAGTTGTACCACAGGAATCCGACCGTCGCCCCGATAAAGGCCGCCGCAAACACCACCAACTCTTCCGCCCCGGGAATAAACATGATATTCAGGAAAGAAGCAAACTCGAAGTGCGACGACATATACGCCAGAATCCCGAGCGCGACCCCGATAATGGCGGAACTTCCCGCCGCCAGTCCGTCCAGTCCGTCCGTGAGGTTCGCCCCGTTAGACACGGCTGTCACGACAAAGATAACCATTATGACGAAGACCAGCCAGGCTGCCTCTTCCTTGTATTGACCGGCCCAGTTCACCAACTGCGCATAGTCGAAATTATTATTCTTCACAAAAGGGATCGTCGTCTTGGTAGACTTCTTCTCCACTGTATGATAGCGTACTTCCTCGATCACATTGTCATGCCGCACTTCCATATTCTCCTTGATCACGACATCCGGGCTCATAAAGAGAACCAAGCCGACGATAAGTCCCAAGCCGACCTGTCCGATCACCTTGAATTTGCCGTGCATGCCTTCCTTGTTCTTCCGGAACACCTTGATATAGTCGTCGGCAAACCCTAATGCACCTAACCAGATAGTTGTCACTAACATCAGGATCACGTATATATTCGTCAACTTCGCACAGAGCAATGTCGGCACCACGATGGCAATGATAATGATGATACCTCCCATTGTCGGTGTCCCTTTCTTGCTCATCTGCCCTTCGAGGCCGAGGTTACGCACTGTCTCGCCTATCTGCAACAGTTGCAGCTTGTCGATGATACGGCGTCCGATAGTCGTCGAAATGAATAAAGACAGGATCAATGCTAACCCGGAACGGAATGATACGTACTTGAACATACCGGCACCCGGGAAATCGAGTTGATCCAAATAATTAAACAGATAGTACAGCATGTCTTTTATTGTTGTTGTGTTGCAAATATTTCCCGTAGCTTCTCACGGTCATCAAAATGGTGCTTAACGCCTTTTATCTCCTGGTAATCCTCATGACCTTTGCCGGCTACGAGGATTACATCGCCTTTCTTTGCCAGCATGGTAGCGGTCTTGATGGCCTGTGTACGGTCCGTGATGCAGAGCGTATGCTCCATATCGGCAGCGTTCAGTCCGGCAACCATATCCCGGATGATCTCGTCCGGCTCCTCAAAACGGGGATTGTCGGATGTCAGGATCAGCTGGTCGCTCAAGCGGGATGCTTCTTTCGCCATGATAGGACGTTTGCCTTTATCGCGGTTTCCGCCGCAACCGACCACGGTGATTACCCGGCCACTGCCGTCCAGGACTTCATGGATACTATTCAGCACATTCACCAACGCGTCGGGCGTGTGGGCATAATCCACAATCGCCGTATATCCTGCCGGAGACTGTATCGTCTGGAAGCGTCCGGAGACGGAATGCAGATCGCTCAATACGACCAGCACTTCTTCCGGGTCTTTCCCTAACGAAACGGCCGCACCATATACGGCCAGCAGATTATAGGCATTAAAACGTCCTACGAAGCGGGTCATCACCTCGCGGCCGTTAATCAACATCTCGGTCCCTTCAAAATGGGATTCCAATATCTTTCCCTTAAAATCGGCGAGCATGCGGAGCGAATAGGTCAACTTCTTTGCCGCCGTATTCTGCAACATCACCAAGCCGGATTTATCATCCGCATTCGTAAGGGCAAAAGCCGATGCGGGCAGGTCGTCGAAGAACTTCTTTTTTGCTTTCAGATAATTCTCGACTGTTTTATGATAGTCCAGATGGTCGCGTGTCAGGTTGGTAAAGATACCACCGTCGAACGACAGACCGCTGATACGTTTCTGGTCGATCGAATGGGAGCTGACTTCCATAAAGGCATACTCGCAACCGGCCTCCACCATCCGCGCCATCAGGCTGTGGAGGGTTACAGGATCGGGCGTCGTATGGTCGGTCGGAATCGCTTCGCCATCGATATAGTTGCATACTGTCGAAAGCAAGCCTACTTTATGCCCCATCTTGCGGAACATCTCGTACAGGAGAGTTGCGATCGTCGTCTTCCCGTTTGTTCCGGTCACACCGACCAGGATCAGGTTGTCCGAAGGATTCTCGTACCAGGCAGACAACACCTTACCCAATGCCTCCGCCGAATCTTTCACCCGAATAAAAACAGGATTGTTTCCGAATGTATGTATGTTTTCATCCGAAGGAATTTCCTCGCAGATTATTGCGGCAGCTCCTTTCCCGGCCGCCCCCTCGATATAGGCATGACCATCGACAGAGACACCGCGTACGGCCACAAACAAAAAGCCTTTTTCCACTTTACGGGAATCAGACTGGATACCTGCGATCTCGACACTTGCGTCTCCGACGATCTCAAGTACTTCCAACGGACGAATGAGTTCTTTTAGTTCCATAGTCTATTTTAACGTTAATGAGACTGTTTGTCCTTTCGATACCTTGGCGCCCGGTGATACGGATTGGGAAGCAACGCGCCCCAGCCCATTCAGGGAAGCCCGCAACCCGGCACTTTCGAGCAGGTAGACGGCATCTTTGGCACCCATGCCGACCACGTTCGGCACAAGTCCTTCCCGGACAGGTATATCTTTCAGTTTGACAACCTGCAAGCTGTCGTCGATGGAAGCCGTCACCCATCGGGAGGCAGCTTCATCCGTATTCATATCGATGTCCAGTTTGTCCAACACTTCGTCCAAGGCAACCCGGTCGCCTGCCTTCGGGCGCGGCATCGTAACAGCCAGCGAATCGCGTTCCATATCGCGGATATCGAAAGACATATGGCTGGCATATACTTTTTCCGCTATCGCTTTTACCACACCACCGGACATCGTTCCTCCCGAAGGATAACCGATACGCGGCTGGCGGATCACGACAATACAGGAATATTTCGGAGCATCGGCAGGGAAATAACCGCAGAAAGCGACCTGGTGGCCAGCCTGGCGATAGACACCGCCCGACGCAATCTGCGCCGTACCGGTCTTTCCGGCTATCCGGACGAAATCGGAACGGACTGCTTTACCCGTCCCTTTCTCCACGACGCCTAACAGCATATCTTTTATAATATTCAGCGTGCGTTCCGAGCAAATCGACTCCCGTATCACTTCGGTCGAGAAACTCTGCACGGTCTTGCCGTTATGCATGATCTCTTTAGTAAAAATCGGACGGATCATTTTCCCGTTGTTGGCAATGGCATTATAGAAAGCCAACGTATAGATCGGCGGTATCTGCGTTTCATAACCGAACGACATCCAGGGGAGCGCCGTCTTCGACCAGTAGCGGACCGTATCATCAGGGCGGCGTATTTTGGCACGGCCGGCTCCGGGGATTTCCAAACGCAAGTCTTCATTCAAGCCGAGGCGGTAAAGCCCTTCCACATACTTGGTCGGATTCTTTTCGTATCCTTTCAGGATGGTCTTGGCGACTCCGATATTGGAGGAATTCCAGATCGCCTGTTCTACCGAGATACGCCCATAACCGCCTTTATTGTTATTATGGTCTGTCATACGGGCGCCTTTATACATATAAATACCGTTGCCGACATCCACCGTATCGCCGGGCTGGCAAACACCGTCTTCGAGGGCAACCATGATGGAAGCGACCTTGAACGTCGAGCCGGGTTCCGTCTCGTCCGCAACAGCGTGGTTCGTATCTTCACCATAAACTCCTTCGCGGATACGTCCCATATTGGTAATAGCTTTCACCTCGCCTGTCGCCACTTCCATAACGACAGCCGTACCGGATGCGGCATCGATCTTCTTCAGCATATCGAGTAAAGACTTCTCGGCTATATCCTGGATATTTATATCGATTGTCGTACGGATATCCATTCCTTCCACCGGATCGATTTCCACGACGTTTGTCCATCCGCCTCCCACACGGCGCACGGAGTTCAGACCAGCTTCGCCATGCAACAGAGTGTCGTATTGCAACTCCAAACCGTTCTTGCCTTTCGTAAGCCCTGTCTTCGGATCGATATCGCGGAAGGTATCGCCGATCGTACGGGATGCCAATGAGCCGAACGGTTTCTGTCGTTCCACCATTTCGCGCGTATAGAAACCGCTCTTGAACCGTCCTAAACGGAAGAACGGGTATTTCTGTATTTCTTTCAGATCCGAATAGGATATCTTTTTCTCATAAACAGGGAACTGTCGGCTCTTCTTCTTCAAACCGCTCAACAAATAAGCTTTATATCCGGCAGGCGTCCGGTTCTTCAACTTACGGGAGAGATAGACCGAGAGCGAATCGATCCCGTTATTCTTGCTCTTCAGGAGCGTGTCCAGGCTATTCCATTTAGGGGTCGGATGGGAATAGCAATCGGCATTGAAATCGACATACATATAGAAACAGGGCACGCTGGTTGCCATCAGCTTGCCATCGGAAGAATAGATATTCCCACGGCTGGGATAGATCAGGCGGTTCGGACGTTTCTGGCTCTCGGCCACCTTCAGCCAGGTATCCCTTTCTACGAAAGCCGTGTCGAAAGCCCGCGCCAGAATGGCGATTGCCACCCCGCCGAGCAGAAACACGATGAAAAAGTAACAGAATAGAATCCGGTTACTCTTCGGGGCAAGTTCATTTGGTTCGATCTCTTCAGCCATCTTTACTTATACAATTCGTACGGCGGATTCTTCGCCGTTTCCAGTTCTATACCTTGTTCTTCAATCAATAGTTCGATCTGCGACTGCCGGCTGTTGCCTGTCAGTTCCGAGGATATGGACAGTGCTTCAAAACGGACATCGCGCAATTGCTGTTGCAGACGGTCGATCTCGCGCAGTTTCTGCATACAGGTGTACCGGTTACCAATAAAGAAGAACACCAGGATGACGATAAGCACAATCATACGCGTATGCTTAACAATGAAATCCTCCTTCAGGATTCCACCGCCCAGTATGTACAAAAAGGAGAAACGGCTCTCCTTCTTCTTTTTCTTCTTCCCTGCGTCCATAACCCTATATATTAACTACAATTTTTCAGCGATCCGCAACTTCGCACTCCGGGAACGGGGATTACGTTCGATCTCCTCGTCCGAAGGCACAATCACCTTGTTATTCACCAAACGGAAGGGCGATTTGATATTTCCAAAGAAATCTTGTTCCGTCTTACCCTCAAAGTTCCCTGTCTTCAGAAAGTTCTTCACCAGGCGGTCTTCCAGGGAATGGTAGGTGATCACCACCAACCGCCCGCCGGGCTTCAACACCTGCAGCGTCTGTTGCAACATCTCCTTCAAAGCACGCATCTCGTCGTTGACCTCGATACGGAGCGCCTGAAAGACCTGAGCCAGGAACTTCTTCTCTTTATCTTTTCCCGTAAAGGGCTTTATCACTTCTAAAAAGTCGCCGATCGTTTCTATCTTCTTCGTCTCCCGGCTGCGTACCAGCACGGAGGCTAACTTACGCGACACCTTCAATTCGCCGTAAAGATAGAACAGGTCTGCCAACTGTTCTTCCGTATATGTATTGACGATATCCGCCGCAGTCTGTCCCGCACGGGTATTCATCCGCATATCCAACGCACCGTCAAAACGGAAAGAGAACCCGCGTTCCTTGTCATCGAAATGATGAGAAGAGACACCTAAGTCCGCCAACAGTCCATCGACTTCACCCACTACATCGTGGTAGCGCATAAAGTTGTATAAATATCGGAAATTACTACGGATAAAGACAAAACGGGGATCGGCCGGAATATTGTTTTCAGCATCGGCGTCCTGATCAAATCCATACAGTTCTCCTTCGTTATCCAGCCGGTTCAATATCTCGCGGGAGTGTCCTCCCCCTCCGAAGGTCACATCGACATACGTCCCGGAGGGCTGAATGTCCATTCCTTCCAAACTTTCACGAAGCATTACCGGCACATGATAACAGACTTCTTTTTCTTCCATTCCTTCGCTACTCTGTGTTAAACTTTTCCTTAAAATAAGGGCCCGTAGTTGATTGATTTGCACATACATCACCCTATCGGATGGTAAAAATACACATTTCCTAATTTAACCGCCAAGAAATATAAGAGAAAAGTAAAAAAAAGTTTTCAACAGGTCGGAAAAATGCTTACATTTTGGCAGCCTAAAGTCCGTCAGAATCGCATATTTGGGGGATTATACGGGATCGTTTTCAAATATCGCACTCTCCGAAGGTTAAAGTCCACCTCATACCCCCTTTTACCCGTTCACATATAAGCACAAAAAGCCTCTCCGATATTTCTACCGGAAAGGCCTATTTGTTTTTCCGCCCTCCTTTCTCACGAAAGGAGGAGCAGATTGATTTATTTAATTAATAAATGCATCAATTATTATTTAACGATAGCTTTTACAGCTTCTTCGCCTTCAACAGCTACAACAACTACACCGGCAGGAGCAGCGATTACAGCGTCGCTTGAAGTGATTACTGTGTTAGCAATTGTCTGGCCTAAGATGTTAGTGATAACAACTTTCTTGCCTTCAGCGTTAGCAATTCTTACAGCACCGTTCTGAGCAATAACTGTTACTTCAGATGTAGCGATTGCTTCGTTGTCTGTTGCCAGATCATCGTTTTCTTTGTTTTCAACATTGAACACCAATGCACCGTCACCACCAGTCTTAGCATTAGAGAATGTAGAAGATTTGTCTGTCAAGACAATGCAACCATTCTGCATCTTAATCCAAGCTGCTTTTTCAGGAGCGATATCTCTGTTGTTTGCTGCTACCGGTTCGTAAGAAGCAGATTCAATTAAGAATGAATTTTCCGGACCTTCTTTTACAACATTAGCAGCAGTTTCAGGAGTTACATAACGGAATGACCAAGTATAGTTCTTATGATTATCATTCTTCAAAGATTTAACATAAGTGTTATAAATCTTAGCGTCCGTATAAGCTTTAGCTACTGTAGCAGTATCCAGATCTTCCGGTTTCATGTTTTCAAAACCATTAACCAAGATAAAGAGTTTATCACCAGACTGAATAGCTTTCACAAAACCAACACGAGTGTAACCATTCTTAATATCTGTATAAGGTTTATCAAATCCATGTGCAGCTGCAGAGTCAGCAAAGCTTACTAAGAACTTAGCATGAACGAAGCCAGCAACACCCGGTTTAGAGTGGTAGCATTCTTCAGCGTTGTCTGTCGGTGTACCATCAGCAGTGATATGTCCAGTTGTTTCTTCACAGATATAACCACCCTTAGCAGGAACGACTGTACGATCTACAGAGATCAAGTACTGCGGTTTGATATAACCTAAACCACGTGTAACCCAAGCAGTATCAACATGGAATCCAAGACCTGTTGCCTTATCAGCAGTCCAGATACCCAGATAGTTAACATTCTTATCCATCAAACCACCTTCACGGTTGTTTTCATCCATCAAGTATTCTTTACGAATTGTTTCCATGAAACGCAATGTATCAGCGCCATCAGTTGCACTTTCATTCAAAGCTACATTGTTGAAACGACGATACAAAGGAACATCATCAACTTTGATTGCAAATGCAGAAGTTCTTGTTTCAGCCAGCGGCTGAGATTTCAAGTTTGCAGTCATACCATCATCAGCGACACCAAACTTATTTGAAGCGATTGCATTAGCAGATGCCTCTACAATTGCATAATAGTGGTTGCTATCATAGTGGTTATTTTCTTTGAAATATACACTATCCAAAACAACTTGACCTAAAACGATCTTATTTTCAGCACCAACACCTACAGTATCAGCATTCAAAGAAATCAAATACTGATTTCTGTACAATTTAGCAATACCCTTCAAACCATCAACATTTGCAGGATTTTCACCATAGTTAACCTGTGTACCTTCAGAGATAGTAAATGCAGTATAACCATCTGTAGCATACAAAACAGAGTCTTTACCTTCACCTCTCTTAATCCACTTATCCTGAGCATACGGATGCAAATAGTTGAATTTATATTTAGCAACCTTCAAGCTATCTTTATCGAACTTTCTATATCCCAGATAAGAATCTTTCAAGATTGTAGAGTCTGTGATCTGTTCGAATCTGACTACAGAACCAGCAGCAACACTAACGCCAGTAAAGCTAAATGCATCTGCAGTAATCTTATCATCTTTTGAACGTAACTGAACAGTTGTATTGTGTTTAAACTCACGGTTTGTAATCTTAAGCGGAGAAGTAGCTTTCAACGTTTCAGAATTCTGAGTCTTTTGTACCAACCACTGATAAGCCGGCATATGTTCAGGATCTTGTTCATCAAGAGTTACCCATTCATAAGCAGAACCATTTTTGTGGATAGGAGAAGCTAATACCTGACCTTTAGCGTTATAGATAACATACAAACCATTATCCTTAGAAGTCTTATCGCTTGTAATAGTACCACAACCCTTATAACCAAAACCAATTCTTGTATTCTGAGCAACAGAGTCAACTGTCAAAATACGAGTCTGATCCTTAACTAATTCCTGCAAAGAAACATATACAGAATCAGTCGGAGTATCAACGAAAACACCAGTTGCATCTTCAAACATCACATCCTTTACTTGGATTTCCAAACTGTCGTTTGTAGGATAGTAAGTAAACAAGAACTTAAATTGTGATGCAAGTGCATTGTCTTTAATAGAATCCTGAGCAGATTTACCAATAGTAGCATATCTCAAATCAGACCATTTATAAGCCAGGAATTTTGCAGCACCAATAACATTTGTATAAGAAGTATCTACATACAAATAAGAAGAGTCCTTGCTCAAAACATTTACAAAATGACCATCAGCAGTAGATCCATCAGTAGTAGCCTGAACTGCTAAGAATTTACCCACTTTAAACGGATTCTTAAGATCTGTACCTTTTACGTCAGGAGTAAAAGTCAAATCAACACCGTCAGTAGCTTTCTGAGAGCCTAAAACAGTATTAATTTCTTCTGCATTCAACTCGATAGCATCAGCCTTAACCAACGATACAGAGTCTGTGAAAACTGTAGCAATCTTATCTGCACTTGTTTTTTTCAATTTGACAACACTGCCATCAATTACAAGACCCACAACAGAGTCCGGAGTAAAATAAGAGAAAAGAGGCTTGTTTAATTCAATACCATTCTTATAAACAGAAGAATAAGCCCAACCACCAATTTCACCACCAACAGCAGCTGTATCGGCAGCAGGATAAGAAACTTCAGGAGCATAAGCTGCACCAGCAAGTCCGTCCATAGTTACATCCAAATAAGCTTGAGCTCCTTTATTCAAAAAGTCAAACTTAGGTTGCTGTCCCTGTACTTCCTTGCCAACAGTAACACACCACAATGTTCTTGCTAAATTTTTAGAAGTTACTGTATTTACAGTATCCAACTTCCCTGTTTCATTAATTGTAAGGTAGCCACCTTTAATCTGAATTTGGTAGAGATTCTCGCTCTGTCCTTCCTTCAGCTTAATGTCGCCATCAAACCCTACTTGCGCATTAGCCGACACCGCACCAAGTAAGAGCGCAGCACCAGCTACAAGAGTAGAAAACTTTTTGTTCATAATCAAATAATTTAATATTAATACTAAAGTGTAATAAGTTCAATCCAATAATATGTACGCTTCCAATACTTTATAATCAATCACTAATGCGTACCAAATTCTTTTGGCAAAAATACGCATAACTTTTAAATCGGCAATCCTTTTCCTTAATATTTTTTCCTTTTCTATATTCTTTCTTATCAACAAGATAGCCTACTTCGTACGAAAACGCCTCTTTCCAACACGAACCAAGAAAGCGAAGGGCAAGATATCAAGCGATAACATCTCCCGGTTTCGCACTGGTTCTTATAAAGACGCATTGTATTTATGTACACGCGTACATTAATAATAGATTTTAATTTACAAATAGTTGTTTATAGCTCCGAATAAAACCGGAAGAATATACAAGAACCCCCTTCCCTGCCGTTTTTTCTATTTCGTCCGAAATCTTGATCGATTTTGGATTGACTCTTTTCATGGTTTTATCCCTCTTTACTGACAAGAGATGGAGCGAGGTGCGCAGGCTGTCTGAAAAAACGTGCAATTTGATTACCTGAAACCGGAAACACCGGCAAAGTGATAAAGCTTAACTCCCGGAGAATCGCCTGTAGCAAAACAAAGACGGACTGCGTCTCAAATATGCAAGAAAAATTTCGAGAGCTTGTCGCCACGACGACCGTCTTCATCGCCCTCGCGACCGTCTTCATTGGAATGGCGACCGTCTTCATAGGGTACGGTGACCGTCTTCATGGCGATAAAGTACCGGATAAATGAAATAAAGGTTGACTTTCCGGCAAAAAACTCCCGGAAAAGAGGGATCAGCCCCTTTTCGGCGGCCGAAAAGTGGATTAACATTTGTTTTGTTTCGAATGCCTTTCGAGCCCGAAAAATGCGTTTTATACAATAAGCCCCCCCCGGATAGTTGAAAGTTAAGAGTTGAAAATTGAAAGTTTTGATGGATAGTTCAGTTCTGGCAAGAAGTGAAACTTTCTTCCCAATCCGTTGCCTATTCATTTATAATGTGTACATTTGTGCATTAAGTAATAACTAAAAAACATTGACTATGAAAAAGAACGAATCAGATCTTAAGAGCATGGAAGAGCAGGAAAAAAAAGAATTGCAAGACCGGTATATCCGGTTCGATTGGGCCATCAAACGTCTGTTGCGCCAGAAGGCCAATTTCGATGTGCTCGAAGGTTTCCTGACTGTCATGTTAAGAGAAGAAATCAAGATCGAAGAAATCCTCGAAAGCGAAGGTAATCAGGAGAGTGCGAACGACAAGTTCAACCGCGTCGACATCAAGGCGCTCAACAGCAAAGGCGAGATTATCATCGTCGAAATCCAGAACACACGCGAAATCCATTATCTGGAACGTATCCTCTACGGCGTTGCCAAAGCCATCACCGAACATATCTCCCTTGGCGAGGGCTACCAGGAAATCAAAAAAGTTTATTCCATCAGCATTCTTTATTTCGACATCGGTGTTGGTGACGATTATATCTATCACGGGCAGAACCATTTCATTGGCGTGCATACCGGTGACCATCTGCGTGTTAATACGCGTGAACGCAATGTGATCGTCTCGCGCCTCCCCGCCGAAGTGTTCCCCGAATACATCCTGGTCCGTGTAAACGAGTTCGATAAAGCGGCCCTCACTCCTTTGGACGAATGGATCAAGTACCTGAAAGACGGCACGATCCGTCCCGACACGACTACCCCCGGCCTTCGGGAAGCCCGCGAAAAGTTGAAATACTACTCTATGTCGCCTGGGGAACGCCTTGTCTACGACCGGCATATAGATGACATTATAATCCAAAACGACGCGATCGACACCGCCAAGCTGGAAGGCAGAATAGAAGGAAAAGCAGAAGGTCTTGCAGAAGGAAAAGCGGAAGGAAAAGCAAAAGGCATACGTCAAGTAGCTGCAAACCTGAAACGCATGGGCATGGATATCGATTCCATCGCCAATAGCACCGGACTGACCAAAGACGAAATTTCTTCTTTATAATAATCAGTTACTCTTTAAGCTTATCCATTCGACCAATCTTTTATTTATCCAGCCATTTCTTTCCTAAATAGTGGACAGGATACCAGGCGGCAAGGAAGCCGATGGTCAGGACAGTGATAAAGACAAGGATAACGTCGCCAGCTTCAACCCGGACAGGATAGGCATCAATAATGAAAGAGCCGGCGGCCTGGCCTAACTTGATAATTCCTAACTCTTGTTGCAACAAGCAAAGTGTCAGGCCGATAATAACGCCGATCAGTGCACCGAGCCCCGAAATCATCCAACCCTCAAAAAGGAAGATACGGCGGATCAGACGATCGTCGGCACCCATATTGCGCAACGTCCGGACATCCTCTTTCTTCTCTATCATCAACATGGACAGGGAACCGATCACATTAAACAGGGCAAGGATCAGGATAAAACAAAGGATCAGGAAGATCATCCACTTCTCCCCTTGCATCATCTTGAAAGAGGCTTCCTGCTGCTCGTAACGGTCCTTGACCCAAAAATTTTCGCCCAGGAGCGATTTTATTTGGCTCTTGACCGAATTTACATCCGCACCGGGAGCCAGGGCCAACTCGATAGCGGAGACCTCTTTTTCATAATGGAACAGGGAACGGACCAGCGGGAGGGGCAGCAACATGAAGTTTTCGTCATACATCTGCTGGTTGGTGGCATAAACACTGCCGATAAAGGCATAATCCAGATTAAAGGAGGACGCCGGATTGGCAAGATTCACCTTCTCATCTCTTTTCGGAACATAGATTTCTAACGGGTCGGAGTAGTTGGCACGGACACCTAAGAGTGTGGCGGTTCCGACACCGAGACTGGCAAAATTCGCTACTTCATCAGCAAGAACAAACTTACCGTCGCGGCTATCGATCAGGATACTGTCGATCCGCGTCAGCTTCGCAAACGTATCGTCCACACCTTTGACCGTCGTCACAATCTGGCGGTCCCGGTAGCGAACGAGCGCATTATCCTGGAGGACTTCGCAAAACAAGGCGACTCCGGGCAGCTTCTTCACTTCCTGGACAGCCGGCAAGGTCGGATCGAACACTTTTCCATGCGCAGGCAGTATCTTCAATTCCGGATCGAAGTTGCTGAGCATGGAGGAAACCAGGCTGACAAACCCGTTCAATACAGACAGCGCGCATACCAAAGCGATCGTCGCAACGACAACCCCACAAACGGACACCATCGAAATGATATTAATGGCATTGTGGGATTTCTTCGAAAAAAGGTAACGCCGGGCTATATAAAACGGGAAGTTCAACGCGGTAGCTTTTACTTTTTCAACAGATTATCAATATTCTCGATATAATCTAATGAGTCATCGATAAAGAATGTCAGTTCGGGAATCTTACGGACTTGCTGACGGATGCGCTGTCCCAGGTCGAAACGGATCGCCTTCGTATTTGTCCGGATATTCTCGAGCAATTCCTTCGACTTTTCAGACGGGAAGATGCTCAGATAGGCACGTGCGACACTCAGGTCCGGGCTGACACGTACCACACTCACCGAAATCAGAACACCATGCATGGCCTGTGTCTGTTTCTGAAAGATATCACTCAACTCCTTTTGCAGGAGGCGTTCTATTTTACTTAATCTTGTACTTTCCATAATTTCTTACTGCTTTATTTTTTCCAGATCATAGTAAGGCCGTCACGCAAAGGTAAGATAACTTTTTCAATACGCGGGTCTTCTTTGATTTTATCATTAAAACTAAGAATACCCAGTGTTTGTTTATCCTTCGGATGATCTTCTATCACATGGCCGTCCCACAACGTATTGTCGGCAAGGATCAGTCCACCGGGGCGCACCTTCGGAAACACAAGGTCGAAATAGTCCGAATACAACCGTTTGTCGGCATCGATAAAGACAAGATCGAATGTCTCATCCAACGTCGGAATGATTTCGAGGGCATCGCCGAAATGGACTTTTATCTTATCCCGGTGGGGCGACTGCGTCAGGTACTTCATAATGAAATCTTCCATCTCGTCGTTGATCTCGAGCGTGTGGATCAAAGCATCCTCTTCCACCCCTTCCGCCATACAAAGGGTAGCATAACCCGTATAGGTCCCGATCTCGAGCACACGGCGGGGACGAAGCATCCGGCAAAACATCTTCAGAATCCGCCCCTGCAAATGCCCCGACAACATACGCGGACGAAGCAGGTTCACATTCGCATCGCGGTCCAGAGCCGCGAGCAGTGCACCTTCTTCGTCACTATGAGAAAGGATATATTCGTCTAAAGTCATACTTCCTTAAACGTCGGCAACTGATAGTTGTTTCCGGCATCCAACACCTTTCCTACGTTGTTGATTTCAAGGAAGCTTGTTCCACCTCCCTCACCGAAGCTACCACTCAGGTAGGCCACCATGTTGTTGCGTGTGATACGTCCGCTCTTGATCATCTCGTTCAACGCCTGGAAGAAATAACCGCGGCGGCTGTCATTGTAAGGCTGATAAACGGCCCATACGCCATAAGAGAGAGACAACATACGCATCACACGAGGGTTGTAGCAAATGGCAAATACGGTAGATGTTCCGCGGAATGCTGCCAGGTAGCGGGCTGTACGTCCGGTATAACTATCGGTAATAATCGCTTTCACATGCAATTTAGTGGAAGACTTAACCGCCTGCTTTGCCAGGAAAGAGGTGACATCCAAGTCGTTTCCTTCGATAGGAACACGGATATCATTGGCAGCCAACTTTGTCTTTTCGGCCTCACGAGCCACCTTCGTCATCGTCTGGACCGCTTCGAGAGGATATTTGCCGTAAGCCGTTTCACCGCTCAGCATCAAGGCATCCGTACGGTAATAGATTGCATTGGCGATATCCGTCACCTCCGCACGGGTAGGACGCGGGTTATTGATCATAGAGTGAAGCATCTGGGTAGCCACGATAACCGGCTTTTTCATTTCCACGCATTTACGGATCAGAACACGCTGGATACCCGGAATCTTTTCGGCCGGCACCTCGATACCTAAGTCACCGCGGGCGATCATGATACCGTAAGCGACTTCCAGAATCTCGTCTATATTGTCGACACCTTCCTGGTTCTCGATCTTGGCGATAATCTTGATCGGGCTGTTGTGCTCGTCCAGGATACGCTGGATATCCAGTACATCCTGCCGGTTACGGACAAAGGAGTGGGCGATAAAATCCAGGTCGTTATCAATGGCCCAAAGGATATTCTTGCGGTCTTTCTCCGTCAGGGAAGGGAGATTGATACGTACGCCCGGCACGTTCACACTTTTACGGCTTCCTAAGGTGGCGTCGTTTTGTACTTCGCAAACCAGATAGTCGTCTTTCTTTTCCGTCACTTTCAGTTCCAGGTCTCCGTCATCGATCAGGATGTCACTGCCGACAGCCAAGTCGTTCACGAAATTCCGGTAAGAGACACAAATACAATCATGCGAAGTTTCCATATCCGGATTCCCCATAATCTTCACCAGCTCTCCGGTTGTAAAAGGAATCGGGGCCTGCGAAATCGTAGTACGCACTTCCGGCCCTTTCGTATCCATCAGGATACCGATGCGACCGGACACCGCCCGGGCATTAGTCACCACTTTAGTCAATCCTTCTTCCGCCATGTGAGCCGTATTGAGGCGCACAACATTCATTCCCGCCTTATACAACGAGTCGATAAATTCGACCTCACAACGCTGGTCGGAAATGGTAGCAACAATCTTCGTATGCTTTAACATATAACCTAAATATTTACCTATTATTTTTACCTATTAATCACTATTACAGGAACGATTCGAGAGCCAACCGGTATGAATCCAGTCCGAATCCTAAGATCACGCCCTTGCAGGCTGCTGAAATCATGGAGACATGACGGAAGGATTCGCGGGCATGTACGTTTGAGATATGCACCTCCACAACCGGGGTCGTTACAGCTTTTATAGCATCGTGCAGCGCGATGGAAGTATGCGTATAAGCGCCTGCATTCATAATAATCCCGTCGTAATCGAAGCCGACCTCATGGATTTTGTTTATCATCTCGCCTTCCACATTGCTCTGGAAGTAAGCAATTTCACATTGCGGATACTTAGCACGTAATTCACTCAGATAACCTTCAAAGGAAGCATTTCCGTAGACTGTCGGTTCGCGCTTGCCTAACAGATTAAGATTAGGGCCGTTGATGATCTGAATCTTCTTCATTTTGCTGTAATTTATTACCTTTGCACTACCTTGTACGGGCAGAAAATATCCGGCAAAGATAGTAAAGAATTATGAATCATGCATCAAGAGAATGACAAAATAGAACGATACAAGACTTATCTCCGTCTGGAGAAAGCACTTTCGCCCAACTCAATCGACGCTTACCTGACAGACCTCGACAAACTGACAAACTTCGTCGAAAGTGAAGGTAAGAAGTATGAAGAGGTCACCTATGACGACCTGCAACAGTTCGTCGCCCGGCTCCGTGACATCGGCATCCATCCACGCTCGCAGGCAAGGATCATTTCGGGTATCAAATCATTCTACCGGTTCCTGTTCCTCGACGATTATATAACAATCGATCCGACCGAATTGTTAGAATCGCCCAAGATCGGGCTGAAGCTGCCCGAAGTCCTAACTGTCAACGAGATAAACAGCATCCTCGACACGATCGACCTAACGCTACCGGAAGGGCAACGGAACCGGGCGATGCTCGAAGTGCTGTACAGTTGCGGCCTGCGCGTATCGGAACTGATAACGCTGCGTTTCACAGACGTTTATTTCGATGAAGGATTTATCAAGGTGGAAGGGAAAGGGAGCAAACAACGCTTGGTTCCGATCTCGAAAGTCGCGATAAAGGAAATTAAGAACTACCTGTATGACCGTAACCATGTTCCCGTAAAGAAAGGATTTGAAGATATCCTGTTCCTGAGCCGTCGGGGTACGGGCTTGTCGCGAATTATGGTTTTCCATATCATCAAGCAGCAGACGGAACTGGCCGGGATCAAGAAGAATGTAAGCCCGCATACGTTCCGCCACTCATTCGCAACCCATCTGTTGGAAGGCGGCGCCAATCTGCTCGCGATCCAGGAAATGCTGGGGCACGAAAAGATCACCACCACCGAAATATACACGCATATCGACCGCCAATTCCTCCGGAAAGAGATACTGGAACATCATCCGAGAAATAAATAACTTCAAAGATATTACATCAACGGAGTTATTCTATCAATCAATTCATCCCCCAAAGCACGTTTGGCAATGATATGTTCTTTGACGGCTGTTACAAACGGGTTGCTTTCGAATGCGCCGCGTACGCCTTCGAAGTCTTCCTGTTTTTCTTTGTCCGAGCCGTCTACGCCAAAGCCGGTCATGGATGTCAGGGAAAATTCTTTCTTTGCATCTTTGTAAAGCAGGTTGTCCAACCCGATCACAGAGTCCTGCCAGCGGCGGACAAGCTCGATGATTTGCTCTGCTGATATGGACGAGAGGCTGATGCCGTAATATTCTTCAAGTTTATCGTATGCCCATGTCCACTCCATATCATAGTAACGGCTGTGCATCGTTGCGAAGAATCGTTCGATCTCATCAAGCGAATGAATGTCTCCATTCTCGATCTTTTGGATCAACTTATCCAACTCTTCCCTCGGAAGGATCAATCCGGAAAGGTCCAGCCATTCGCCCCGGCCTTCCGCAGAGGTCGGTTTCAATTGCGCCCAGACCTCATCCATAGAGCGGAATAGCGTCCCTTCCAAGCGTTTAATCAGCGAATTGCCCAAGAACTTATTGATAGCCATTCCGTAGAGTTCAAGGGCAGTCCGCAAAGAAGAGCCTTTGATACGGGTGTTCTGGTAATAATAGACCTCGGATGTTTCGCCCACCAGCTCCTGGAGGTTCTTCAGGATTCCGACAGCCTTCATCATCTTATAGATCGTGTACGGACTAAGCAGGTTGTAGTTGATCATATCCAGGCGTTCCGGGTCTGTACGCTTATCACGCTTCGGCCATTTCTGCGCATCACGGATCGTCCCGACACTGCGCAGGTTCACACCTGGCACCAGATAGGTTTCATCATCCTTCTCTATCAGATAGGAGAACGGCATATCCGACGTGTCGCTATGATGATGATGGCGTCCCATCACAAGAGAGAAAGCGCCGACACGCGCCGGCCACAGGATATAAGAATCGCTGGTTGTTTTAGAGCCGCGCTCCACGATTCCCTGATGGATCGGACCCAACTTATACATATGGTTACTCTGGTTCGAACCGCTACCGGCATTCAGGAACGAATACATCCCGGCAATCAGCAGACTGCTCTTATGCATCGAAACCGTAAACGGCCCGGCAAAGATAGCGCAGGCCTCCCCGTTCTCGAAGGTGCAATTACTGAACAGAAGGGAATCGTGAGCCGAGAAGTTATGCGTCACATGACAAGCCTGCCCGATAAAGCAACGGATGATCTTGGCCGCATCGGCAACAACAGCGCCGGAAGAGATGATAAAGTCTTCGGCAATCACACTGTCGCCAATATAAGTCGGAGCCTTTTCGTTACTCCGTATCGTACCATTAGCAAGCCGGGTACAGTTTTCAACCGTCGCATAATCACCAATCCATACGCTCCGAAGTGTCCCCACATTGGTGATTTTCACATAATCACCAACAATACCATATTCCAAAGACACATCTTCAGCATATTTCGCAATTAACGACTGCAACCTGTCTATCAATTCAGGACGATGCCGGTATAATGCGATCAGATAAGCCAACGAAGCAGACAAACCTCCATAAATAGGAACTTCACGTCCTCCTGTCTCATTCAAGACAGAGACCAAAACATTATTCCCAAAAGAGGCTTCTCCTTCAACAATCATTACGTTTACATTTTGAATAATACATTCATCGCCGATAACGTAATTGGCTATATAATTATGCACATCCTCTATCAACGTATTATTCCCTACCTGACAATTATGCAAAGTTGCATTTCGAATACCGCTATGCTTCTTCACCCCGCCCGGAAACGTAAACTCTTTCTTGAAAAGACCTAATACGATAAGCCCGGAAAAGCGAACATTAACCACATATTCGCCTCTGAAAGCACTAACAACCCATATGTTATCCCAGCTTTCTGCACTACAGCCGTTTGCCTCCAATGCTGCAATTTCCTGCGGTCGCAGTTTCCTCAAATCTTCAGTATCAATCATTCTTCGTCATATTGTTGGAACAGGAAATCGTTATAAGGGAAACGGGTAATATGAATTTGCTTCACCCGTTCGTACAACAAGGTTTTAAGGGCATCGATATTGGTCCGCTCCTTGGCCGAGATAAAGATACAGTTGTCCTGCATCTTGTTCATCCACGTACGTTTCAATTCATCCAAGTCGATATTCTCGCGCGTACGCGGTGTCAGGTCGTCTTCCTCCTTCGGTACGAAAGTGAAAGCGTCGATCTTGTTGAACACCATAATCATCGGCTTCTCCGTCTTGTCGATCTCTGACAGCGTACGGTTCACCACTTCGATCTGTTCCTCGAATGTCGGATGGGAAATATCAACGACATGGACCAGCAAATCGGCCTCACGCACCTCATCCAGAGTCGACTTGAAGGATTCGACCAGCTCGGTCGGCAACTTACGGATAAAGCCGACAGTATCGGACAGCAGGAAAGGCAGGTTGTCGACAATCACTTTGCGTACAGTCGTGTCTAATGTCGCAAACAGTTTGTTTTCGGCAAACACCTCGCTTTTGCTGAGCTGATTCATCAAAGTGGACTTCCCGACGTTGGTATATCCGACCAGGGCGACACGAACCATCTTGCCGCGGTTCTTCCGCTGCACGCTCTTCTGCTTGTCTATTTCAACCAGGTCACGCTTCAACTTGGATATCTTATCCAGGATAATACGTTTATCCGTCTCCAACTGCGTCTCACCCGGTCCGCGCATACCGACACCGCCTCGCTGACGTTCCAGGTGCGTCCACAGACGGGTCAGGCGCGGCAGCATATATTTATACTGTGCCAATTCCACCTGTGTCTTGGCGTGGGCGGTCTGCGCGCGACTGGCAAAGATATCCAAGATCAGGTTCGTACGGTCCAGTATCTTCACCTGCAGCTCTTTCTCGATGTTGCGCAATTGCTTGGCGGAAAGTTCGTCATCGAATATCACCAACCCGATCTCATTTTCCACCACATATTCTTTAATCTCCTGCAACTTGCCGGAACCGACAAAAGTAACGGAGTTCGGATAATCCAGTTTCTGATAAAAGCGTTTCACAGCCTCGACGCCTGCGGTATCGGCCAGAAAAGCCAATTCATCCAGGTATTCTCTTACTTTCTGTTCGTTCTGTTCGGGGGTAATCAGCCCCACAAGAACGGCCTTTTCTGTCTGTGCTTCAGATATAATAAATTCTTTCATGCGGCAAAGATAGTAAATTCAATTATTTATGTATATTTGCAACCATAATAACAATCCAAAATAGTATTAACTATGAAAAAGAAAGTCATGCACTTTGTTCAATGCGCACTTGTTAAGATTCTATTCTTCGGTACCGGTTATTCACTTCAAGCGCAAGTTTCCGATCCATCTTCATGGGAAAGTTTTGTAAACAGCAGCGACAATACGCTTGTATCCGACACATTCAGGCTACAGACATTCGGGGATTCGGAATGGGATAATTGGGGATATTCAGCAAAAGGAGGAACTCAGATTCTCGACGTATCTTCCGTCAACATTGACAAACTGGGAGGAAAAATGGGATTAAGAATGCCTTTAGGAAGTGCCGTCAGGTTTGAAAAATACACCCCGACTCTTTATTCGGATGTAACAGCTGAAATCTTTTACGGAGGGAACTATCTGAATAGAGGCAACAACCTAAGCATGCGTATCTATACCGAAAAGGACACATCCGTACAGGTTATTGCAAAAATCACTGATAGTAACATCGCATGTCCATATAATGCACTTATCATCCCAAACACTCCGTTAAAAATAGATTTCTTTTCTGCTACCGGTACTGATCCTAATGGTTACTATTGCCTGCAATACGCCTTTGCATCCGGCACCATCCCAACCCACTCGCTTTTTACCGGCACCGGTAACTGGAACGACACGATCCGCTGGTCGCATCTTCCCCCGCTCCGACACCGCAGCGCACTGATAAAGGGAAATGTCTCTATCACTGCCGACACCTATTGTAATGCTGCCGCGATCAGTTCCGGCAATCTGCAAATCAACCCGGGAACAAAATTTATGGCGAATCATTTGGAACTGTTTGAAGCCGAAGCTTCCATCCAGTCGGGAGGAGCAATCGCAATCTCCGACTGCATAACCGTTCATAAGACTTTCGAGGAAACAGGGAAATGGTATTTTATATCTTTCCCTTTCGATGTTTATCCTTCCGGCATAGATTCCCGCTTTAATCAGAAAGACGGCACTCCGAATGCCGGAGGGAACTTCCTGTATGTCCAGTGTTACAACGGAGATAAACGCGCATCGGCCAATCGCCCAAACGGGAACTGGGAAGTCGTTCCGGTTCGTTCCGATGACATTCCCATATTTGAAAAGAACAGAGGCTATCTGATCGCATTAGACAGCCAAGCGACGAACAAGACACTGTCGTTCTCCTCCCGCCCCGGCGATATTCCCGAAGATTTTGCCAACACCGGCACGTTAAGCATCCCTTTGGCTACCGGCATGACCGCCTGGAACCGGGAGAACTACGGCTGGTATTTATGTGGCAATCCTTTACCGGCCCCGCTCCCCTTATCACAAATCGAGAAGAATGAGGCGCTGGACGGATATGTTTATGTGTACAGCAGTTCCGGCTACACGGCTTATCCCCTCAACGGCGACTATGCTTTACTGCCATTCTCCGCCTTCTTCGTCAAGGCCTCATCCGAAACCCATATAAACGTATCGTCCGATCTGTCCGCCAAAACAGCCAATATGATACGGACAAACGCCCCTTTAGCCCCATACAATGCCGAGCCCGCACCGGATAAACAAAGCACCGGGCTTACAAACCTAAAAACAGGCAATATCCATTACCTTATAAAAGACAGACAGCTTTACCTGCAAAACATACCGGAGCCGGGATATATCAAACTCACCGATATAAGTGGAAGTTGCCTCTTATATAAAAAGATACGGGAAGGTTCAGCGTCCGTTCCGGTTTCCAATAAACCGGGAATCTATATCTTACAAATCGAGACGCCCCACTTCCAGAAGCATTACAAGGTTATCCTTCCATAAACGGACAGGCATCGGCCGGGAAACCGATGCCCATCCGTTTTCCATCCGATGCCCATCCGTTTCCGGCCCGATGCCTATTCCCTAAAGCTGAAGCAGAAGTAAGAGATTCAGATCAACTGACCTTCTTCCCGTAAACGTTTCCGTAATTGTTGGATATCCACCTGATGGACATCGGGAGATTTGGACTTGCAAATCTGTCCTGCCGCAACGCCGACTGCCTCGCCAGTTACCAGGGAAGGAGGCATCACGCGCAGACTGCCGTGAGCATAAGGGTCTGTCGAGATACAGCGTCCTGCAACCATCACATTCTTCAAGTCGGCAGGCAGCAGACAACTGAACGGAATCCCGTGCGACTCTCCCTTTTTATAGCGGGGATATTTCGTTGCGCCCTCTTTGTGGACATCGATATAATAGCAGTTACGTCCGATGCCGTCTTCAAATTCGCGACGGGCCAACCAATCTTCCAGTGTAAAGGTGTAATCGCATTTGATCCGTCGGCTTTCCCGTATTCCCATGAGGCTGGATGTTCCCGCCAGGAAAGAGGCTCCGAACGGCTTCGGAGTGAACTCCACCAACCCTTTATGCAGTTGATGTACCAGTTTGCGCCCTTTCATCATGGCATCGGTCAAAGAAGCAGGGTCCGTGCTGTCGACCGTGACATGGCCGGCGTTAAAGCCCAGGAATCCGGGGCCTATCACTTTGTCATTCATATGCCGGTCCTTCACTAACGGATAGTTCGGATTGCCTACCATCGAATGAACCGGACTGTTCTTTTGATTGCTATGCACAGTCCCGATCAATGAGTATTCATACGGATCGACATTCGCCACCGTAAAACACAAAGTTCCTTCCTGTACGGATCCTTCGCCATCGCCCATCACAAAGTTTGCGCCTGCCCAGGCAGCCAGGTCGCCGTCGCCCGTGCAATCGATAAAGACCTTTGCTTTATAAGTCGACAGGCCGGCCTTGTTGGCAACGGTTATCGCCTCCACGACACCTTTTTGCTTCATCTCGACAGCCGCCATCGTAGAGAAAAAGAGAACGGTGACGCCGGCAGAAGTAACCAGGTCATCATACACAACCTTCAGATACTCGCCGTTGATGGGAACCCAATCATCATAATGGACATGCGGGACGCCCTTCTTGGATTCCTTGAAAACCCGTTCCGCAAGTCCTTTATAAATAATCTTCTCACCGTCTGTGAAAGGGCACCAAGCATTCAGCAGTCCGGATGTTCCCATTCCGCCCAAAGCGCCGGTTCCTTCTATCAGCAGTGTTTTGGCACCTTCGCGTGCCGCAGCCGTAGCCGCAGCACATCCCGAAGGTCCACCTCCCACAACAATCACGTCCCAACCGTCATACACCGGTATTTTGGCTTTACCCGGCGAAGCGTCCGTTTTGGGACTCTCTGCGGCGAAGGGTTTCCCCATCGCCACAGATGCCAAGCCTAAAGAACTAATGTTTCTTATAAAATTTCTTCTTTTCATACGCTATTACCATCCAGGATTTTGTTCCAACAGTTTATTTGCATCCATTTCAGTCACAGGTATCGGCAACAAATAATGTTTGTCCTCTATGACTGAAGCGATAGTCGGGTTCTGAGCCATCATCGCCTCCTTCAACTTATGCGTACGCAGCAAGTCGAAACGGCGTTGCCCTTCAAACGCGAACTCGCGGCGACGTTCCAACAGGATCACATCCAGGAAAGCCTCTTTGCTTAATCCGGGTTTGATGTCGATATCGGAAGCCGTGTTCATGTCCTTGCCGAAAGCACGACGACGTATTATATTCAGGTTCTCATAAGCCTCCGCATCAGAAGGATTAAGTGCATTCAACGCTTCCGCACGCATCAGGTAAACATCCGAGTAACGCAACACCGGATAATTGTTTTCGCTCCCCTGTGACCGGATTGCCTGCGGCGACAAATCCAGGAATTTATTCACGTAGCAAGGGAACTCATAGTTGGTAGACATGTTCGGATATTCTTCCAACGTGTACAGGCGGACATTTACGTCACGGCGCAAATCGCCTTCCTCATAACATTCGTAATGATTACGTGTCACCGGATCGTCACCATATCCGGTCCAACCGTTTATATTCACGAAAGGAGGACGGTAATAGCCATTGAAGTTACTGCCAAGCACGCCCGGAGTATTCCGTTTATACTGGATTTCAAAAACAGACTCTTGCCCGTTTTCCTTTTCCAGGTCGAAGTTGTCGGCATAATTCTCCCACAACTTATAACCCATCTGCATCGTTTCCGCCGTTTCTTTCACAACATTCTGATAGTCTTCACGAGTCAAATAGACCTTAGCCAACAGAGCGGAAGCCGAACCTTTCGTGGCGCGTCCCAGATAACCGGTCGGGATCTGCGTGACTACCGGCAAAGCGGCTTTTGCATCCTGCAAATCCGTTATGATCTGTGCGTAACACTCATCCAACGAATTACGAGGCACTTCCAACCCGTCCAGCGATGTCGTTTCCTTCAATACCAAAGGAACTCCGCCATACGTACGGACCAGGTTAAAATAGGCCAACGCGCGCAAGAACTTCGCTTCGCCTATCAGACGGCTTTTTGCTTCCGGCTTAATCAGGCCGTCTCCCATCTTCGAGATGTTTTCGATCGCAAAGTTAGCGTGGTTGACAGCCACATAATGTCTGACCCAAACCGAATAGACTAAGTTCGTGTTTCCATCGAACTCAAATTTATCCAAGGCATTCTTATCGAGGTTATTCGTCGTACGTCCACCTCCCCATTCGCTGTCATCCGTACCTTGGCTTTGCAATACTTCCCAGAACTGGTTATAAATATCATTTCCGGCAAAGGTAGCGTAGGTGCCATAAACAGCCGCCGCTGCATCTTCTTCCGATTTAAAGAAGTTTTCAGGACTCAAATTAGACTCCGGTATCAAGTCCATGTCCGTACAAGAGCCCATCATGATTGAACTCAATATTATAAATGCTATCTTTTTCATAACTACTTAGACTCAATTAGAATTTAACATTCAAACCAAACAACACTGATTTCGCAAACGGATAGGAGAAAGCATCATATCCGGCGCCCAGGTTATCCTGACCGTATTTACTCACTTCCGGATTATCGCCCGAATAGCTCGTAATCGTAAAGAAGTTCTGCAAAGAAGCGTAAACACGCAAAGCAGAGACATATTTCGTGAAGCTTAAGAAATCGGTAGGCACATTATAGCCCAGCGTGATATTCTGGAAACGGAAGTAAGAACCGTTTTCCACATACTGGTCAGACACGCGCATCACGGCTTTTGAACGGAGCGGGCGCGGGAAAGCCGCATTCTGGTTCGACTCGGTCCAGTGGTTCACAACCGATGCAAACATATTGCTCGAGCCTTGCATGTTTTCCATCATCACTCTCGTACCGTTATACACATCATTTCCTAAAGAGAAAATCGTATTTACATTCAAATCGAAATTCTTATAAGAGAAGGTATTATTGAAACCTCCGAACACTTTAGGCTGTGCACAACCGATAATGGTACGGTCGAGGTCATTGATCTGTCCGTCGGGAACGCCGTCCGGTCCGCTGATGTCCTTAAACCGGATATCTCCCGGCTGGGCTGTCGGCTGGGCGGAAGATTTGATATCGTCCGTCGTGCTGAAAAGTCCGTCATAAACATATCCGTAGAATGTTCCCAACGGCTGTCCGACCTGTATGATACGTCCGAGATGCGTACCGGTCTCGTCCTGTCCCGGCTGGCTCGGGTAAATGAAAGAGACATCACCCAGATCCAATACTTTATTCTTGTTGTATGTCAGGTTCAAACTTGTATTCCAAGTGAAATCGCCTTCTACCGGCGTCGCATTGATCGCCAATTCAAAACCTTTATTTTTCACTTCACCGATATTCTTCAGTCCGGAAGAGAAGCCGGAAGATCCCGGTATCTTAACATTCAGCAGCAAGTCGTGCGTCTTCTTGATATAACCGTCAAGAACGACTGTCAGGCGATTATTGAAAAAGCCGAAATCGATACCTGCGTCAAACTGGGCTGTCGTTTCCCACTTCAAGTTCGTATTGGCAACCTGTGAAGGATAATAACCGGTCACTTTATCGCCATCGCTTACATAACCGGTCGAACCCAGCAATGCATAAGCAGGATAAGTACCGATACCGTCCTGGTTACCCGTAATACCGAAACTGATTCTCGGTTTCAAATTACTAAAGATATTCAAGTCTTTGATGAACGATTCTTCGGAAGCTCTCCAAGCCAAAGCGGCAGAAGGGAAATATCCCCAACGGTTGTCCTTACCAAAGCGGGAAGAACCGTCGGCACGAATAGAGGCAGTCAGCAAATACTTATTGTTCAACGTATAGTTGACACGTGCCAGATAAGAATTCAAGGCCCATTTCCTCACATCCGAACCCGGAGCCGTGTAAGTCGTACCAGATCCCAGGTTGTTCATTTGCAAGTTGTCATTCAGGAAACCGTATGAACCGGCGTTGAAGCCGTCATACGTAGAAGACTGCTGCGTATAACCAACCATTCCTGTAAAAGAATGCATTCCCCATGTATTCGTATAAGTCAGGATGTTTTCATTAATCCATGTATAGGTATTGGCAGACGATTTCTTGGCTTCACCGCTTCTCTGGCTACCGGAATAGACAGAGCGGGGATTGTAGCTTTTATTTGTTGCATATTCGATGTCGATACCGAATGAAGATTTAAACTTCAACCCTTTAAGGATCGTCCATTCGACAAAAGCATTATCCAATGAACGGAAAGAAGTATGCCAGTCCACCTTTTCATTCAATACGCCAACCGGGTTATCGAACATGATCACGCCATTGGCATCGCTGAACGTATAGTTGCCGTTTTCGTCGTACACGGGCAGGTTCGGCGGCGTAGTCAGACGGGACGTAAGAATTGAGTTCCCGACCCGGTTATTGTCAACCTTCGTCATGGTCAGGTTCAATCCGAAATTAATCGTAGAAGATATCTTGTGGTCGATATTGGCACGGAAAGCATATTTCTCCATCTCTGTCGCCTTGACGACACCTTCCTGGTTGAAATAGTTGAAAGAGGTCAGGAATGAAGTCTTGTCGTTTCCGCCGGAAATACTCACCTGGTAATTCTGGGTCAGCGCATTGTCGTTAGACGTCAATCCCTGCCAGTCCGTAGTTGCGGGAGGTGCGCTTTCGTCATAAACGGCTGCACCGCCGGAGTTTACCAAGGAAGCATTCGCCAGTTTCTCGAATGAACGGGCATCCAGCAAATCATATTTCTTATAAATATTCTGAATGCCCCAATAAGCATCAAAAGCAACGGAAGTCTTTCCGCTTTTACCCTTCTTGGTCGTCACAATGATAACACCGTTGGCACCGCGGGAACCGTAGATAGCCGTTGAAGAGGCATCCTTCAAAACTTCGATCGACTCGATGTCCGACGTCGGGATCGAGTTCAACGGGCTCAACGCCGTCTGGCTGTTATCCGCACTCGGGTAAACCGGCATACCGTCGATGATATACAGCGGTTCGTTACCTCCGGAAATAGAGTTACCACCACGAATACGAACCGTAGAGCTGGCACCCGGCATACCGGAGTTTTGTACCATATACAGACCGGAAGTACGTCCCTGCAACATCTGGTCTACAGATTTGATGGCAAGACCTTGCACCTTGTCTACCTGGATGGAGCCGACAGAACCGGTCAAGTCGCTCTTCTTTACCGTACCGTAACCGATTACCACTACTTCTTCCAGATTCTGGGTATCTTCCGCCAACGTAATCCGCAGCGCAGACTGGTTGCCAACGGGCACTTCCTTCGTCAAATAGCCGATGTAAGACACAACCAGCGTAGCGGAAGGATTGCTCAGTGCCAAAGAGAATTTACCGTCCACATCGGTTACCGTACCGATCGACCTCGAACCCTTTTCGACAACATTGGCGCCGATAACCGGTTCACCGTTGTCATCCACAATAACTCCGGTGATTGTTTTGCCCTGCTGGGCCGACAAGGGAATGGCAGTCGTTGTTCCACCTGCGGAAAGCAGGATGTAGGAGCCGTCGATGGAATACTTCACATCTGTTCCTTCGAACAGGTTTGCCAAGACTTCCTCCAAAGAGGCTTTTTTCAAGTTAACAGACACTTTCCTGTTGACGTTTACAAAATTGTTGTAAACAAACAAAAAATCAGTTTGTTTTTCAATGTCGTTCAACACATTCTCCAGTTCCGTGTTACTTCTTTTAATTGTGACGTTCACGTTCTGGGAATTGGAATTTTCCGCGTGCATGCAGAAAATGAACACGAATAATAACAATGTGGTTATTCTCATGATTCTAAAAAATTGTTTACATCGAGGCCTTTTTACTAAATCAGACATCGACAAAGATTTTTTATTCATATCTTTGAAATCAAGTTTATTAATACAGTTAATTAATTGTGTTAAGTCTATGCCGATAAGTGTGGGGACGCTTGTCGGCATTTTTTTGCTTAAAGGTTAACCTTTCTCTCTAACCATAGGCATTACATTTTAAGATTAAACATTACGTTATATTACTTATTTTATATAGACAACTGATTCGTCTTTATTCCGCTCGAATGTATATTTCGCGTCTCTCTGCAGGATGCGCAACGCATTATCTATCCCATCCGATATACGGAACTTACCGCTACAGACATAATCGCCCACCTGCTGGTTTTCTATAATAATACGTATGCCGTAGCATTTCTCAAAGCGTGCCATCAATTGCTTGAAGTCCATATTCTTAAAGCAGATCAACCCTTCTTTCCAGCGGAAAAGGTCAAAATCGGATATCAACTTCGCCTGCAACTGTCCGTCGACCAAAGAGGCTTGGTGGTTGGGAGTCAGGACAAGGTTCATCGACGGGTTCTTCGTGCTGGAAACCCTTACAGAGCCTTCCATCAGCGAAGTGCAAAAATCTTCCGAATCACTGTACGCCTCCACGTTGAACTTCGTTCCCAGCACTTCCACATTACACTTGCTCGTCTGTACGATAAAAGGCTTTTCCACATTATGAGTAACCTCAAAATAGCCTTCCCCGTCCAGGATTATTTCCCGTCTGTCACCGGTAAAGACAGCCGGATAGCGCAGTTCCGAGCGGGCGTTCAGCCAGACATTCGTTCCGTCCGGAAGAGTCAGGTTCACACGCTGGCCGGAAGGGACGGTGATCGTATTCATCGTCTGCCCGATCTTTTGGATTTCCGATGTATAGTAATAAGTTCCGCAAGCAATCGTAATCGCAAATACGGCAGCGATTTTCATCAGTTCGAGCATGGCGATCATATAGAAAGGACGCGCCTTCTTGCCCTTGTCCGCCTCCTTGCCGCTTCCCGACAGTATCATCGCGTCAAAGAACTCACGTTCCCTGAAAAGCTCTTTTTCGTTTTCAGGAGAGGCTTCCAGCCAAGCGCGAATAGCGTCCTTCTCTTCGCGAGATGCTTTTCCGTCAAAGAATTTATATAATGTTTCTTTTTCCATCTTTTTCCGTTTCTACTTATAAAGCAAATAAGCGGAAAACATCCCTAACCTGAAATGAAACTTTTTTTTAATTAAGTTGTAACAGGTGATTTGCCGGGAGCAAATCTCAGCAGAAGAAACGGGGAAAGAATGCCAGTAAAGGGAAGTAATCCTTTAAGGCTACACGCATGACTTTTAGGGCTTTGGTGACATGATACTCCACCGTTTTTGTCGAGACGCCCAGGGCATCTGCGATCTCCTTATGGCTTTGGTTGTTGTAGCGACTGCGGATAAAGATGTCACGCGTCTGTTCCGGCAATGTTTCTAAGGCTTTAGTGACCAAACTGATCACTTCGTCGGAAAACAATTTCTCGGGATTGCAGGCTTCCAGGGTGGCGATACGCAAGTTCAGTTCCCACGTATCACAATCCTTCAAATACTCAACTATATCTTCCTGCGTACGCAAACGCTGAAGGTAGTTTAAACATTTATGCTTGATTACAGTCAGGATATAAGCCGGCACGTTCGATTCGGGCGCAAGATTCCCCCTGTTCTCCCAATAATACATCAGACTTTCGATCGCTATATCTTCCGCAATCATACTGTCGCCGACATATGTATTGGCAAAACGGACAAAACGACTTTTATAGTCAGAATATAACTGATTAAAAGAGTGTATCTCGGATTCGCCTTTCATAATTGTATCCTAAATTCGCGGATAAAGATATGCATAAATCTGACTTTTCGCGCTTTCTGGCCGGCAAAGATAATTTTTTTCTTTAAGTTTGCATGTTTAAATACAAGAAGAGTCGATGAAGAAAATAAATATCACAACAGCAGTCCTGTTAATATACCTGATCGTGATGAGCGTGATCGGTTGGCCCGGGAAAAAGGCAGACCCTGATTATGTACAATATTTCTGTGTAATCGGAGTGACTGTTCTTGTGATCGGTTTTTTGCGTTTCTTGCAGATCAAACGCTTGAAGATACGGGAAAAGATGAAAGACGGGAAAAAGGAATAACAATACAATAATAATTATAATATTCTAATTCATGAAGGACCTTTTGATCGGGCTGTCCCTGTTAGGGATAGTCAGCGCGTGCGCCCCTGCACCGCAAAGTAAAGACAATATCGAAGAAGATTATTGCCAGTATGTCAATCCTTTTATCGGAAATGCGGATAACGGCCATACGTTTCCCGGCGCCTGTGCCCCGTTCGGCCTGATACAAGCCAGCCCGGAATCCGGCGTCGGTTCGTGGAGGTATTGTTCGGGATATAACTACGACGACAACTTTATCGAAGGGTTTGCCCAGACGCACCTCAACGGAACGGGTTGCCCGGACCTCGGAGACATCCTGCTTTTCCCCTTCAGCGGCGATATAAAGAATAATACGTATAAAAGCGAATACGACAAATCCACACAGAAAGCTGCGCCGGGTTACTATGCCGTCACCTTGTCGGACTACGGTGTGGATGCAGAAATGACGGCAACCGCCCACACGGCTCTCCACCGCTATACATTCAAGAACGAAGGTCCTGCCCGCCTGCTCCTCGACCTGCAACGCGGCATGGTCGGCAGTGTGGAAAGCCTCAAAACACATGTCCTGGAAGCCGACATCGAGATGCCGGACAACCAGACGATCACCGGCCACAACCAGACGCGCGCCTGGGTGACACGCCATTATTTCTATGTCATCAAATTCGACCATCCTTACACGGTCAAAGAAGAACTTCCCGCAGAGAAAGGGGAAAAGGCCAAACGCCTGGTACTCGAATTCGACACGAAACCGGGTGAAGCCGTGCAGGTAAAAATTGCCATGTCGAGCGTCGGCATCGACGGTGCGCTTGCCTCCATGCAAAAAGAAAACCCGGCATGGGACTTCGAGGCTGTCCGCCAGGCAACGCACGACCAGTGGCAAGCACTCCTCGCCCGTGCACAAGTTACAGGAACGACAGACGAAAAGACCAGCTTCTACACTTCCATGTATCACCTGATGATGCAGCCGAACAACATTGCCGACACCGACGGACGCTACCGGGGCATCGACGACAATGTCCACACCTCCCTGACCGGCGAATATTATTCAACGTTCTCGCTTTGGGACACCTATCGCGCCGCCCATCCGCTGTACACGATCCTGAACCCGGATAAAGTCGACGCCATGATCCAGACAATGCTGGACCACCAACAGATACAGGGCTTCCTGCCTATCTGGGCTTTGTGGGGAAAAGAGAATTTCTGCATGATCGGCAACCACGCCATTCCGGTGATTGTAGACGCTTACCTGAAGGGCTTCAAAGGATTTGACGCAGAAAAGGCTTATGAGGCGGTCAAAGCCAGTGCGACCGTGAGCCATTACAACTCCGATTGGGAAACGTTCGAGAAATACGGTTACTTCCCGTTCGATATCATCGATACCGAATCCGTTTCCAAGACATTGGAATGCGCTTATGACGATTATTGTGTCGCCCAGATGGCAAAAGCATTAGGCAAGACGGAAGATTACGAGCACTTCTCCAAACGTGCCGGATTCTATAAGAACCTGTTCGACCCGGAACTCAAGCTGATGCGGGGAAAAGACTCCAAAGGAAACTGGCGCACGCCGTTCAACTCCTTCCTGTTGTCACACGCCAGCTCATCGGGTGGCGACTTTACGGAAGGCAATTCCTGGCAATACACCTGGCACGTACAGCACGACGTACAAGGCTTGATCGACCTCATGGGCGGAAACGAAGCCTTTGTGACGAAGTTGGATTCCCTGTTCTTCCTGGAAAGTACGGCTGAAAACACCGGCTTCGTATCGGATGTTACGGGCCTGATCGGACAATATGCGCACGGCAACGAACCGAGCCACCACGTCGCTTACCTCTACAGTTACGCCGGTCACCCGGAGAAAACGCAGCAGGTAATCCGTGAAATATTCGACCGTTTCTATCTCGCCAAACCGGACGGGCTGTGCGGCAATGACGACTGCGGCCAGATGTCTGCATGGTATATTTTCTCGGCCATGGGCTTCTATCCTGTCAACCCGATCAGCGGCGAATATGTGCTGGGCGCACCACAGATAGAAAAGGTTTCGCTTTCACTCCCCGGAAATAAGACTTTCACTGTTGAAGCCAAAAGCCTGTCGAAAGCCAATAAATACGTAAAATCCGTCGAGCTCAACGGCAAACCGGTAACCGGCCTGACCATCAGCCACAAAGACATCATGGACGGCGGCAATCTGGTATTCACGATGACCGACCAGCCGGCAAAATAATCAACAGCTAAGTCCGTATTTACCGGACGCTGATGACACAAACGAGCGCGAAATAACGCAGATAATAGAAAAAATAGTCTGCGTTATTCCGCGCTCATTTGCATTCTGTAAATACGAAAGCCAGAGAAATTAATTGAAAATTAAAAATGGAAGTTAAAAGCCAAAACAGCAGTTTAATCATAAATCATAACCCAAAATCCATAATTCAGCACTACCCGCCCCTCATTTCCACCCTAATTTACCCACTTTTCTCCAAAAACCGCACTTTTTCACTTGCAGTATTACTTCAACACAACGAGGTAAATAACTATAGATAAGAAATATATGAGTAATTGCAAAAATTCAGAAAACGCCTGTTTTTCAAAGATAAAAACAGCCACAAATCAACTTATAACTTATTGGTAATAAATCAGATAGGATATCCAAAAGGAAATGACGAAAAAAACGTACGTTTATTTTCGTCACAAAAATAAGCATACTTTTTAAACCGGCAACCCTTTTGCCAAAGAATTTTTCTTTTTCTATATTCTTTCTTATCAATCAGATAGCTTACCAAGTACAAAAAACCCGTTTAGCCGGACGAACCCTCAAAAAATGACTAAAATAAACGTACGTATTTGTAGTCAAATTACAGAATTTCAACATCCAGATACGTGCGTACATAAGATAGAGAATTTATAGATGCTCAAATATTTTTTTATTAATTAAATTAATTGGATTATGAACAAATTGTTTTCTACTCTGATGGCTACCGCCCTGGTAGCCGGTTCAGTAGCTACGAACGCTGCGGTTCCTGAAAGACCTTATGAGTTTCGTAGAGCTGATGTAAGAGCTGCTTTTCCAACTAAGACCGTGAATCAGATTCAATCTGACAAATGGTACCAGTTGAGAACATCAACTCACTACAACCCACGTTACATGCAGGCTGACAGACCCAACCCCAGCAAGCAAGAAGTATTGGTTCAGTATCGCGACATGATGACAGGTAAGCTTTACTTGCGTTTGGTCCCGGCTGAAAATGCGCCGTTGAATCCTTCTTTGTGGAAGTTGGTCTATGATGAAGATAATACTGTCGGTGGTGGCAAATGGAAATTCATCAACAAAGAGACAAACGTAGAATTGACATTCGATCCTGCATTTGCCGCTTCGACTAACTATCAAAACCAAGCCTTGGGAGATCCGAGCTGGATGGTTAAAAGCTGTGTTGAAAACTGGGAATGGTATAACACCGACTCTCAGAACAGCAGTGACTTCGGAGAAGTGGCACCTTATGCCTATTTCACAAAAGACTCTGTGATCACAATGAGCCGTAGCTATGACGGTTACGTGTACTCACGCAAAGGTTCGAAAAACGAGATGATCAACAACTCGGAAGCGATCCATGCCTTAAAGATCCAACCGGTCGAAGCTGCTCCTATCACGTTGGACTCTTATGCCTTCAATTCGATGATAGACTATCACAAGCCATCCGTAGATAAGAAATGGGCTAAATTCCTGTTCTTCGAAGGTAAACAAGGTCTGGACGATGCCGTTGAAATCACTCCGAACACAGGTGGTGTTATGGATGCAGACATGGCTTACCAAGCAGAAGATGACTACACTGCCATCCTCGACTTCTATCGGGCATCGGTTAGCCAATTAGGCGGGACAACAAACCCAGATGAATATGAGAGCGCTTTGATGGCTGCTAATTTTGCAAGACTCGATTTGGAAGATGCAGAACGGACTCTTTATGGTGGAGAAAACAGTTCTGGAGCTGAAGCAGATTTGACTAATGCACAAGCATTTAAAAACATAGTAGAGAGCACCATTCAATATAACGAAGGAGAATTAGCCACTCTGCAAAATGGATTTGATGCTGCCTATGATGTAGCCATGATGATTGTTGCAACTGCCGAATCTATTGATAACAGAGACCTGCAACGTAATAATAATTATTTAACACAGAAAGATATATTCCATCGCGAAACAGACTCCATTGCAAAAATTGAAGCGGCTATAACTACAGGTAGTGCAGCTATGTCAGTTTTAACTGGGCGAGATAGGCAAAAAGTAAGCATGGCTTTGGCTGCGTTTGACGGGGAAAAAGAGACCTATTATAATAATTATAAAATAGTCTACAACAACCTCAAATTATTTAAAGGCCTTCTCGCTACTGCAAACGAAAATCTGATCAATGCTCAAAATGCTTATAAAGCCGCATTGGAAAGATATAATAATTGCGAAAAAGCATTAGCTGATGCAGAAGCCCGGTTAAATACCTATAACGTAGCAAATGCACAGACTCAATACCTGCTCAACTGCAGAAATCACTTCATGAAACTGCAATACATGAATGATCAGAAAGGTACTTACCTGATGGTCGATACCGCTTTCTGGCAGGGTAATTCGGTTTCTCCGATGAACGCGAACCTGAAGTTGAAACATGAAACCTACAATGCAAGCTCACCAGCTCCGCTTCGTGCCCGTTTCTTCTATAACTTCACCTACTATCCTACTTTGGACAGCTTGGTGATCGAACCGCTGAACGCTTCTGAAAAGAGCGTAGCAGACTATACGGCTAAGAAATCTTGGGCAGAATCTTGGGTAGCTACTCATTTTGCTTACGGTTCGGATGTTCAGGCTAACGCTTCACAGGCAAGTAACTCCTGGACAAACAACGGTACTGAAATCGTATTGAAACTCGAAGACCTTAGCAATTCCGGCAACTGCCTGACAGCTGCTATCGCTGACGCTGCAGATGCAAGACCTCTGAAATGTCGTATGGCATTCAACAATAAATTCACACACCTGAAACGTGCAACCCTGAATCCGGGTCTGTACACGATCAAGGCTAAAGACGGAGTGAATGCAGGAAGATACCTCGTTGATAACTTCTACGGTATGTTGATGTACGATGTTGAAGAACTGGATGCTCAGGACTACAAACAGATGCCGGCAACCATGTGGGTTGTTGAAAAGTATGGTAGCGACTGCGGCGACCTGGTTACAATCCACAACCGCGAATTCGGAGCGCCATGCAATGATCTCTTTACAGGTCAGCTGTATGAAGAAGACGGACGCTACTTTATCATCGATAACACGTATGGCGACTACTTCGGAAACTATATGACAACTGAAAGAATGATACCGAGTGGCCGGTTACTTCTGACTGACAACTACGAAATCAAACCGGTTGAAGACAAGACCGCTCTGACAAGCAGATACCACGGTTATGGCTATATCGAACCGGAAGTTCTGCCTTACACGAACTATGCATTACGCTACAACCATAACAATGGTGACAAGTATCTGAATGTACAGTCTAACGAACTGTTGAAAGTAACGACTGGTGACAATTCTTACTACGAATTAGACACTGTTTATGCTTACAATGGCACTAAGATGACATTGAATGAATTCGGTTACGGTGCCGGTGTACTCGATGCAAACAGCGGAGTAGTATTGCCTCAATTGGTACGTCAGCGCTATGTACTGAAAGTAAAAGATGTCAACCTGATTGACAACGACACGACTTATGTAGCTATGAATACAGCCGAAGCTGCTAACGGTTACTATATCGCGAGAGGTATCAAGGACATCCGTGCAAACGGCCTCGCTATTCTGTCTTCTTTCTATCTGAAGAACGACCAGGTTGACGGCGACGCTACTTGCTATGCACTGATCGACACGCGTATCAACAACTGTTGTGAAGACTGGTATTATGGCTACCGTCGTGCCAGTGTAGTGGATGCAAACGGTTATGTCGAATACAATACATTGAACAACAATCCGAACGATCGGGTTTCCGCATTCGCACTGAAAGAAAACGATCGTCCGTTGTATCGCTCGATCCCTGAAGCAAACGTTAACTTCTTCCGTACGGTAGGAAACGTTGACCAGAAATTGTTTGAAGACAAGACCAACGAAACAGGAGCACCTGCTTCCAACGTAATCGACGGCTTCAGCTACTTAGGCCTGGCTCAGGAAAAAATGAACGCAAGCGACGAGTCTAAGGTATTCATCGTAGAACCGCTCCGCGCAATGGCTGCCCGCATGCCGCAATATATGTTGGCAATCGAGAAAGACACAGTTAGCGACGGCGTATGGTGTAACACAAATACACATGGCTACTTCGAATCAGTAGAAGATGCTATCGACCAGAAGGAAGACGCAACCCACGTAGTATTCTACAACGGTTACACAGCAGGTCGCTTCCTGGTTAACCTGGCCGACAGCGTAACGAAAGGCTCTCACGCTTACAACCATCCGGATATGTACACATACAAAGGTTATGCCGTACGTCTCGGATTCATTGAAGGTGTACACATGGTGATCACTCCTGAAAACGCAGCTAAGATCAACGCATTCTTAGGTGAAGGTACCGTTAAGGCCGGAGAATTCTTCTACATCCCGACCAATGGCAAGACATTGGCAGACCTGAAGAACGAACAAGGCAAACTGATCCCGGGTAAGCTGTTTGATCCTGCAAACACAGATCGCAGAGAATACACAACAGGTAAGCACAACAACTGGTCGTTCTCCTTCCGTCTGATCGAAGATGCTAATGAAGGTGACACAGACAACTTCCTGATCGAGTCTAACCTGGATGGAAATTCAGCTATCGGTTCCTGGAATGGTGCTTGGGTTAAGATCTACAACAACTGTCCGGTTGTCAACTACATCACGGGTGAACATAATTCAGTTGCAGGTTACGGCCTGACACCTGACAACGTAACAGACGGTGAAGTATTCAGCCTGACAACAACAGAAGGTGGCGCAACATCCAACGAAAGCATCGAAGCCGCTACAGTCAGAGTAATGGCTAAGGCCGGCGCTGTAGAAATCGCAGGTGCTGCCGGTAAGAAGGTTGTTATCACTAACATCTTAGGCCAGGTAGTTGCCAATGCAGTTATCAACTCCGACAATGCAACAATCGCAGCTCCGGCTGGTGTAGTTGTCGTATCGATCGAAGGTGAAGAAGCTGTAAAGGCTATTGTAAAGTAACTTAACATTACAATTTATAATCAAATAATTCTAAAGTCGACCGCGCGAGGTTGTAGAGACGGGCATCCGTCCGTCTCTACCAACATCAATTAACCTGCGAAGGGGAACAAGGGGTCGGATTAATAATACTAAAGTATGAAATAAAGTTCATTCTACAAGTACGCCTGTGAAGGTGGAAAGCAGACACAAACAAGCCCTGGAGATACTTACATCTCCGGGGCTTCGTTAGTTTATGTGACCTCGATTATCCCTTATCCTATGCCAGCAAAGACGCCACTTTTCCCTCATTGTAAGTGCCGATATCGCTCATTTCGGGTAAACTTGTAAGAAGTTTTTGCCCCTTTTTACCCCCTTTCTCGCGCTATTCCTTCAAAAACAACAAATTTACACTTCGAGCACTACTTAAATGAAAGGGGTGTAAGTGATTATAAATAAGAAATATATGAACTAAGACGAGCAAACACGAAAAAGCCCGTTTTTTAGGGGTAAAAACGACCTGTTTTTGACTTGTAACTGATTGGGAATAAAAAAGATAGGAGGCAAAAGCGAAATGACGAAAAAAAACGTACGTTTAAATTCGTCACAAATTTACGCATACTTTTTAAACCTGCAATCCTTTTCTCAA
>NZ_QREV01000034.1 GCF_003363715.1 Parabacteroides acidifaciens | reverse complement strand
ATAGAAAAACAGTCGAAACAGGGGGTTAATGTATATTTTTCAATTTGCAGAAGGTCCAAAACTAAGAAAAAGTGAACCGCCTTGTTCCCGCGCTCCGACGCGGGATCGCAAAACAGCCTGCCGCATCCTGAATCATTTACCAGTTTAGGATAAAACCTGTTCCTTTGCGATCCCGCGTCGGAGCGCGGGAACGGGATAGCTCAAAACTGGCAAACAATGAGCCCGCCGAGGGGTTGCCGGGAATTGATAAAGCGTGCCCCTTTTCTGTAATCTCTATCTCTTTTGTGTATCGTTAATTGAATTAGTTCAATTTTATATTTAAACCGAACCAGTATTTTTGCACCGTATTTCTTATATTTGCTGAATATATAATAGTAAGGGGTTGGAATAGTTCAGAATAGGAACCGAATAAAAAGAGATAGAGATGAAAAGATTTGTCGTATTAGTCGCATTGCTGGTCTCGTCGGGCTATGCGAATGCGCAGCAGGCGCTGACGTTGGAGCAATGCCGTCACTTGGCGATTCAAAACAATAAAGAGTTGAAGATTTCAGGCGAAAAGATCAAAATGGCAGGTGACGAGAAGAACGCCGCTTTTACCAAATATTTCCCGCAACTTTCCGCTACAGGTGCGTATCTGTGGAACCAGAAGGATATTAACCTGCTGGATATGGGAGCGTTGAGTACGTCCATAGGTGGCGCGCTCGGGCCGATTGCCCAATTGCCGGTGTTCGGCCAACTGATGGAAGGGGTGGGGGATATGCAACACCTCGATATCCAGAATATCTGGGTGGGAAGCGTTTCGCTTGTGCAGCCTGTCTTTATGGGTGGTAAGATCATCAATTACAATCAGATCACCAAGTATGCCAAACAACTGGCCGAGTCGATGAACGACCAGCAGTTGCAGGATGTCATTTATAAGACCGATGAAACCTATTGGCAGGTGATCTCTCTGGTCAATAAAAAGAAGTTAGCCGATGCTTATGTGGACTTGCTCCGTAAGACCGACCACGATATTACCGCTATGATAACCGAAGGTGTTGCCACCGAGGCTGACGGCCTGTCGGTCAAAGTCAAACTGAACGAGGCGGAGATGGCGCAGACAAAAGTCAACAACGGCTTGGCTCTTTCCCGTATGTTGCTGGCGCAGATATGTGGATTGCCGCTCGAAGATCCGCTTGCCTTAGCTGATGAGGATATCGAGGATTTCCCGACTGAACCGGTCCTGACGGCTGCCGATGTAAACGAAGCGTTCCTGAACCGTAACGAGTTGAAAAGCCTCGACCTGGCTACAAAGATATATAAACGTAAGGAGCGGATCGTGTTGGCGGATATGTTGCCCAACGTCGCTTTCATGGCGAACTACCTGGTTACCAATCCCAATGCGATGAACGGCTTTAAGAATGAATTTGCCGGGATGTTCAATGTCGGCGTGATGGTGAAAGTGCCGCTTTCCGGCTGGTGGGAGGGAAGTTATAAACGCAATTCCGCCCGTGCCGAGACGCGTATCAAGTCGTTGGAATTGCAGGATGCCCGCGAAAAGATCGAATTGCAGGTCAATCAATCCGTTTATAAGGTGAACGAAGCAAGCAAGAAGCTGATTGCCTCTTCCCGCAATATGGAGAATGCCGAAGAGAACCTCCGCCATGCCAACCTGGGTTTCGAAGAAGGGGTGATTCCCGCCCTGAACCTGATGCAGGCGCAGACGGCGTGGGTTTCGGCTCGTTCCAGCCTGATCGACGCACAGATAGAAGTCAAACTGACCGAAGTTTACCTGACCAAGGCGATGGGTAAGCTTTCCGTAAACGAACAAGAATAATAACGATAAAAACAAAATAGAGATGGACGAGAATAAGAAGTTTTCGATCAATAACATGCTGCTGGCATTTATCGCGTTTTTAGGTGTGGTAGGATTAGTAGCTTTAACGGGTTTCTTTCTGTTGACGCCGCCGGACGATATCATTATGGGACAGGCGGAAGCAACCGAGGTGCGTATTTCCGGCAAAGTGCCCGGCCGTATCGAAGCCTACCGTTTCGGTGAGGGCGACAGGGTGAAGGCGGGCGACACGCTCGTATTCCTCGATACACCCGAGGTGTTGGCCAAACTACAGCAGGCGGAAGCCGTGCGCCGTGCCGCCGAAGCCCAAAACGCAAAGGCTATCAAAGGAGCGCGTGCGCAGGAAATAGCCGGCGCTTATGAAATGTGGCAGAAGGCTAAGGCAGGTTTGGAGATTGCCCATAAATCATATACGCGTGTGCAGAACCTTTTCGAGAAAGGCGTGATGTCCGCGCAGAAGCGCGATGAGGCGGAAGCCAACTATAAGGCGATGGCAGCTACGGAAAAAGCCGCCAAGTCGCAATATGATATGGCGATGGATGGTGCCCGGGTGGAAGATAAGGCAGCTGCATCCGCACTTGTCCAGCAGGCCGGCGGGGCTGTTGCCGAAGTGGAATCTTATCTGAAAGAGGCGGTTTTGCTTTCTCCGATCGACGGCGAGGTGTCCGAACGTTTTCCCGAAGTGGGCGAACTGGTGGGGACGGGTGCGCCGATTATGAATATCACCGACCTGAACGATATGTGGGTGACATTCAGTATCCGTGAAGACCTCCTGAAAGATATTAAAATCGGTTCCGAACTGAATGCTTTCATCCCGGCGTTGGATAGTCGCCCTGTCAAGCTGAAAGTCTATTATATGAAAGATATGGGGACGTATGCCGCTTGGAAAGCGACCAAGACAAACGGACAGTTCGATTACAAGACGTTCGAGGTGCGCGCCCGTCCGCAGGAAAAGGTTGCTGACTTGCGTCCCGGAATGTCTGTTATCATGAAGAAAAAAGGAAATGAATAATGGGTAAACAGTGTTTACATAGCATCTGGATGATAGCCCGGCGGGAGATACAGCGGATCGGGAAGAAACCGGTCTACTTCTTCTGTATGTTGGTGGCTCCGACTATCTGTGTCGTGTTTTTCCTGTCGCTGATGAAAGACGGGTTGCCGACCGATATGCCGATTGCTGTTGTGGACATGGACGGTTCATCCAATTCGCGTAACCTGTCGCGCCAACTGGATGCCTTCGAGCAGACGGAGGTGGTGCTGACGACCGTCTCTTTCGAGGAAGCCCGCCAGGCGATGCAGGAAGGGAAGGTCTACGGTATTTTCTATATTCCGAAAGATTTCGGGGTGGATGCGGTGGCCGGACGCCAGCCGAAGTTGTCGTTCTATACGAATGGCACGTACCTGATCGGCGCTTCCCTTTTGTTCCGGGATATGAAGACGATGTCCGTGCTGGCGGGTGCTTCGGTCGGTTTGCAGACCGGATTGGCGCATGGCTATACTGAAGACCAGATTATGGCGCAGCTTCAGCCGATTGTGATCGATACGCATGCGCTCGGGAATCCCTGGCTGAACTATTCGGTTTACCTGAATAACACGTTGCTGCCGGGTGTCTTGCAGTTGATGATTTTTCTGGTGACGGTGCTCAGTATCGGTTCCGAGATCAAATATTCTACGGCACGCCAGTGGTTGCAGATGGGGAATAATTCGCTTACGGTCAGTTTGATCGGAAAGGTATTGCCTTATACGGTGGTCTTTACGGTTGTGGCGTTCCTGTATGGTGCGGCTTTGTATGGCTTCAATTCATTCCCGCTGAGTAGCGGCTGGCTGCCGATGTTGTCGGCGCTATTCCTGTTGGTGATTGCTTCGCAGGCTGTCGGGATCTTTATGATCGGGGTGTTACCGACTTTCCGTATGGGGTTGAGCTTTGCCAGTCTGTTCGGGATGCTCGCTTTTTCGATTGTGGGTTTCTCGTTTCCGGTGTTAGGGATGGACCCGACCTTGCAGGCTTTAAGCAATATGTTCCCGCTTCGCCATTATTTCCTGATCTATGTAGATCAGGCTTTGAACGGAAGGGCTTTCTTTTACAGTTGGACCGAATATGCCTGGCTGTTAGGATTCCTTATCCTGCCTTTCCTGATCGGAAAACAGTTGAAGAAAGCGCTGTTGTACTTTAAATATATTCCGTAAAACAGAAAGTGATGAAAAAAGAACATCGTTTACGATATATAATCAAGCAGGGAATTCTGGATACCTTTTATATCTGGAAGGATGAACTGAAGAATGTGTTCCGGGACGAAGGGGTGCTGATCTTCTTCTTCCTGGTGCCGTTTGCCTATCCATTGCTGTATTCTTTCATCTACAACAACGAGGTGGTACACGAGGCCAAGATGGTGGTTGTGGACCAGTCCGACTCGTATCTGAGCCGCGAGTTTACCCGCCGGGTGAATGCAACGCCGGATGTGGAGGTGATTGCCGTCTGTACGGATATGGAAGAGGCAAAGCGGATGCTGGACGAAAAGAAGGCATACGGGATTCTCTATTTCCCGACGGAGTTCAGCAAAGATTTGCATAGGGGCAAGCAGACGACCGTCCCTTTGTATTGTGATATGAGCAGCCTGCTGTTCTATAAGGCTTTCTTGTTGTCGGCAACGGAAGTGTCGCTGGATCTGGGAAAAGAGCTTCGGCGACATAATTCGCCGGGTGCATCGGACAAGCAGGAACAGATCACAGTCGATCCCGTGCCTTATGAGTCTGTGACGATCTTCAATTCGCAGAATGGCTTTGCCAGTTTCCTGGTTCCGGCTATCCTGATCTTAGTGATTCAGCAAACGCTGGTCTTAGGTATCGGTATGTTGGGAGGGACGGCACGAGAGAAGAACAGTCTCCATAACCTTGTACCGGTCAGCCCTCATTTTAACGGGACGTTGCGGGTTGTGTTCGGCAAGTCTTTGACGTATATCTTGATTTATGTGGTGGTCTGTATCTGGGTAGTGGCGGTTGTACCGAAACTGTTCTCTTTGCCACAGGTGGGAGATCCTATGACGATTTTGCTGTTTCTTCTGCCGTATCTGTTTGCCTGCATCTTTTTTGCGATGACTTTATCCGGCTTTATGACTAACCGTGAAGCTCCTATGTTGCTGTTTGTCTTTACCTCGGTGATCCTGTTGTTCATCTCCGGCGTTTCCTGGCCGAAAGAGGCGATTCCTCCTTTCTGGCAGGTGGTCGGATATGCTTTTCCTTCTACACCTGGGATTCAGGGGTTTATCCGTATCAATACCAGTGGGGCGACTTTGAACGAAGTGGTGCATGAATACCACACGTTATGGATACAGGCAGGTGTCTATTTCGTCTTAGCATGTATTATTTACCGGTTCCAGATCCGGCGCAGAAAGAAATTTGAGGATTTTAACGTTATTATGTAAGGAAACATCAAATATAGTTTTATTTTTGTAGAAATTCTCAAGCAAACTTAATTTTTTAGTACTATGCAAAACAGACGTGACTTTTTAAAGCAAGCATCATTATTGCTCGCGGGGGGTGTGGTGATGCCTCAGTTGTTATCTTCTTGTGCCGGTAAAGCTGCCGCTGCCGACTCGTCCAAGTATATTGGGCTTCAGTTGTATTCTTTAAGAGACCTTGTAAAAGAAGAAGGAATTCAGAAAGTGTTGGAAACCGCTTCCAAGATGGGGTATAAGAACCTTGAAACGGCCGGCTACGATAATGGTAAGGTCTACGGTATGGCTCCTGCCGAATTTAAGAAAATGGTGAACGACCTGGGTATGAAATGTACGAGCGCCCACTTGGGACAGGAGTTCACGAAAGAAAAAGAAGCTGAGGTGATGAGTTGGTGGGACCAGGCTATTGCTGCTCACAACGAATTAGGCGTTAAATATATGGTTCAGCCCTGGATGCCGGTTAATGACAAGACCACGCTGGATGACCTGAAGATGTATTGCGACTATTTCAACACGGTCGGTTATAAGGCTGCTGCTGCAAGTATCGCCTTTGGTTATCATAACCATGACTTCGAATTCCGCAAGATAGAAGATCAGTTGATTTATGACTTCTTGTTGGATAACGTAAGCCCGAACCATGTATTCTTCGAAATGGATGTGTATTGGGTGCAAGAAGGTGGTGGAGATCCCGTTGCCTACCTGAAGAACCGTCCGAGCCAGTTCAAGGCGATCCATATCAAAGATGAGAAGGAAATCGGCGCCAGCGGTAAGATGGATTTCAAACCTATCTTCGACCAGATGTATGCAAATAACATCAAAGACTGGTATGTTGAAGTCGAACAGTACACGCAGAACGATCCCGTTGCCAGCTGTCAGCAGAGTTATGATTACCTGAACAACGCAGATTACGTGAAGTAGTAGAGACGCACGGCTGTGCTTCTCTCTTATGTTATGAAATTTTTAGGCACGGATGAAAAAAAGTAATCCGTGCCTAATTTTATTATGTCAGTTGCTTCTGACCGCATTCATGATATTCTTCCAATCTTCCGCTAAGGCGGTCATACTCGGATAGAGCAGGTCGGCGCCGGCATCCAGCAATACCCGGTCGTCGAGTGGTCCGGTGTTGACTGCTATCGTGAAAATTCCGGCTGCAACGCCTGCCTGCACGCCCATCGGGGCATTCTCTACGACGAAAGCTTCATTGGCTTGCACACCTGCTTTCTTCAATCCCATCAGGTAGGGTTCGGGATGGGGTTTGCCGTATTTTACGTCGAAGGCCGTTACCATCTTGTCACGTTGGAAGCATCCTGGATAGGTATGTTCCAGTTTATTTATCAGGCTGTGTTGTCCGGAACCGGTGACGACGAGCGTTTGCAGGTTGGACGCTTTGACTGCCTGTAAGACCTCTGCGGCTCCCTGCATCGCCTTTCCGTCATTATATTTATTGAATAAGGTAGCCTTCTCTTCGTAAATGGATTTCTTTTCCTCGTCGGTCGCATCCCGGTGGAAGGTCTTTTGATACAGTTCGTTGATGGTACTTTCGCCTGTCCGTCCTTCATACAGATAGAAAATTTCCGGTGTGGATATCAACTGATGGCTGGTAGCCGTTTCGTACCAGGAACGGGCGTGGAAACGCATGGAGTCGTATAGAACGCCGTCCATATCGAATAGCACGGCTTTAGGAGAAAGTGCAGTTTGTTTCTGCTTTTGCAGATATCGGGTGATCGCTTCTTGAATCATATCTTTTTTTACGCTTAAAAAAACTTCCGCAAAGTTACTAAAATCCTGTAGATTTTTTTATCTTTGGTTCAACGTATCCCGGCGTCCGGGCCATAATAATTACCAATAAAATCAGAAGAGTATGAAAAAGGGTTTATTGTTGTTAGCAGCGCTGCTGTGTACCCTGAGCTATCAGGCGAAAGCCCAGCATTGGACAGATTTGCAGCATGAGGTATCGTTGAGTTATGGTGGTCTGCCGGTAGTGGATTTGCTGGACCATTATGAAAACTACTTTAATCCGCCTGCATCGGCCGATGCGGACTTGTTTGACGATAAAGGTAAGTTTGGAGCCTTGAATATCAGCTATCTTTTTTATCCGGATGAAAATCTGGGTTTCGGGGTTGTTTATTCTTATACGAACAGTGATAAGCGGATTATTCGCAATGATAAGTTGGTCGGGGATTTCTATAACTCTTTCCATTCTGTTTGCCCCTCCATCAAGTATAACTGGTATAACTATAATTTTATAACGCTTTATTCCCGTATAAATGCAGGTATCGCTATTGCGACCACGAAGTCTTCCTTTATCAATAAGGAATCGTTACCGGAGGAAAAAACGGCGACAAAAGCCTTCTTTATGTACCAGGTGTCTCCGATAGGAATAGAAGTCGGCAAACAGATCGCCGGCTTTGTCGAGGTCGGTTTCGGCCATATGGGTACGGCAATGGCGGGATTGCGTTACCGGATGTGAGATTAATTATAAGATAGGCTAAAAAGGGTGGTGTTATGCCACCCGACCCGTTGTTATTTCCCTTTTTAAAAAGTCATATACGTAACCGGCACTTTGATAGTATAATCCGGTTGCCGGATTACTTAATCGCTCGAAGGTATCCGAATTATAATAGACATCCATTGCTTGTGTCATATCATATTCCCATTCTTCCATAAGGATCTGTATGATTTCGCTACTTAGGTCCTCGATTAAAAATTCTATTTGTTCATTTGTCAGTTTCATAATTTCTTTAAATAAGAAAGGGCACGTTCTGTCCCAAAATAATATTGTATGGTCAATCCTTTTGAATATTTTAGTTCTTCTATCAATTTATCCATTGGAATGATTCCCATTTGAAATCGGCGTAATTGATAGGTGACTCCATCATCTGCAATCGGGCCGATTACGATATCGTAAGAATGTATGGGGTGAACACGTTTACGGTCACGATTCATGAAAACGAATTCTGCCCATTCTTCACAATAATCTTCGAATACTTTTGTCTGTAATGTCGAAGCGTTTAGGATTCCCTCATCCCATTCGAAGGTCGTTATGTATGGAGTTTCTGTTTGTAATTGTTCCGCTTTTTGCTTAGCTAAAGCTTGCGCTTGTTCATAATCATGTGACAGATAAAAGCCTTGTCCAAAGTCTTTGAAAGGCTTTGAACGTGATAAATCAGGAAAAGAAATTTCCATATTAGAGCCGTGATAGAGTTTCATGCCAACTCCCCTCCATTATTGCGGCAGACCATTGCCAGATTTTCTATGACATCTTCGAATGATTGGGTGTGCAATACATCGTAATGCTTGTGGAGGAATTGCATGCCTTTAAAACGATTCAGATAATTGAACGCTTGTTTCTGCTTGAGCTTATAGGTTGCGGCAAATTCTGCAATCAGAGCTATGGTAAAATCCAGTTTGTTCTTTTCTGTTCGGGACATAGGTTCCTCCTTTCTTTTACATTCTAAAAACAAAGATACAAGAAAACTCTTTAGTATAGAGATATCTTCTTAAAAATAAAAGGTGAAAGTAGGGAGATATCGGACTCCTACTTTCACCTTTTTATTTATGTTATGTACCGACTTAATTACAATCGGGCGCGGATCGCTTCGCTTTCCTTTTCGTATCCCGGTTTGTTCAGCAGGGCGAACATGTTTTTCTTGTATGCTTCAACACCCGGCTGGTCGAACGGATTTACACCTAACATATAACCGCTGATGCCGCAAGCTCTTTCGAAGAAATAGAACAACTGGCCAATGTAGTAAGCGCTTACTTCCGGCATTGTGATCTTGAGGTTGGGAACACCGCCGTCTACGTGAGCCAGCTGGGTACCTAATTCTGCCATCTTGTTTACTTCATCTACGCGTTTGCCGGCAAGGAAGTTCAAACCGTCCAAGTTTGCTTCGTCTGTCGGAACAAGTACTTTATGGGTCGGCTCTTCTACAGAAATGACCGTTTCGAAGATGGTGCGTTCGCCATCCTGAATCCACTGGCCCATAGAGTGCAGGTCGGTTGTCAGGTCTACGGAAGCCGGGAAAATACCTTTGCCGTTCTTACCTTCGCTTTCGCCGTACAACTGTTTCCACCATTCTGCGATGTAGTGGAGTTTCGGGTGGAAGTTTGCGAGGATTTCAACTTTCTTACCGCTCTTATATAATTCATTACGCGTTGCAGCATAGATTTCAGCCATATTATCGGCGAAAGGTACGCTTACGTCTGTCGCTTTTTCCATTGAAACAGCTCCAGCGACCAGATCGCGGATATTGATACCTGCAACTGCGATAGGCAACAAACCAACCGGAGTCAGTACGGAGAAACGGCCGCCTACATTGTCAGGAATGATAAATGTCTTATAACCTTCCTGATCTGCCAATGTACGGAGCGCACCTCTCTTGGCATCTGTGATGGCAACGATGCGGTGTTTGGCCTCTTCTTTGCCGACTACATCTTCCAGCTGTTTCTTCAACATACGGAAAGCTAAGGCCGGTTCGGTAGTCGTTCCGGATTTGGAAATATTGATCAGGCCGAACTGTTTACCTTTCAGGATTTCGCAAAGTTCATACAGGTAGTCTTCGCCGATATTGTGTCCGGCATATACCAGAACCGGGTTTTTACGGTCTGTATGCAACCAGTCGAAGCTATTGTTCAGGGCTTCTACCACTGCTTTTGTTCCCAGATAGCTACCGCCGATACCGATGGCAACAACGACTTCACATTTAGAGCGAAGTACGTTAGCCGTATTTTCGATGTCTGTAAGTTCAGCATCTGTAATAGAAGAGGGGAGATGCAACCAACCTAAAAAGTCGTTACCTGCTCCATTACCATTTTGTAAAGTGGCATTACATTCGTTAGCCTTTGCAGCCTGAGCATACACCTGTTCTTTTGTAACAGTACCCAGTGCCTTGTCAATGTTAAGACTGATGTTCTTCATATTCACATTATTATTTAAATGTTTCGGTCAACTGCCGTATCGCGGTAGTCGGCGATTTCTTTTCGTATAAAATACTGTATAGAGTATCTAAGATCGGCATGTTTACCTTATATTTCTCGTTTATCTCGCGGATACATTTGGTCCCGTAATAGCCTTCTGCGATCATTTCCATTTCAAGCTGGGCTATTTTGACGGAATAACCTTTCCCGATCATGGTACCGAATGTACGGTTCCGGCTGAACCGGGAATAAGCGGTCACCAACAAATCGCCGAGATATACGGAGTCGGTCACATCCCGTTCCAAACCATGTACGGCATTGAGGAAGTTTCGCATCTCTTCAATCGCGTTGCAGATGAAAACCGCCAGGAAGTTATCTCCGTATTTCATACCGTGGCAGATACCGGCAACGATAGCATATACGTTTTTCAAAACGGATGCATATTCAATACCTGTAACATCCTTGCAACAGGAGTTGTTCAGATATTGGTTTTTGAATACGGGGGCGATTGCTTTCGCATTCTCGATATTCGGGCAAGCCAGCGTAATGTAGGACAACCGTTCGAGTGCGATCTCTTCGGCGTGGCACGGTCCACCGATAACGGCGATATTATCAATCGGTACATCGTAATACTCGGCAAAGTAGTCGGCTACAAGCATATTTTCGTCCGGTACGATTCCCTTGATGGCTGAGATGATGAATTTGTCCTTCATCGAAGTGGTCACCTTCATCAGATGCTGTTTCAGGAATGGGGACGGGGTGGCGAAAATTAATGTATTCGACTCTTTTATTACCTCGTTTATATCTGTGTAGAATTTGATTTTGTCAGTATCGAATTTAATAGCAGAGAGATAGCTGGGGTTATGCCCCAACAGCATAAACTCTTCCACCTGGTCTGGTCGACGCATATACCAGTTAATACTATCTTGTGTAGAAAGTACAATCTTGGCCAAGGCGGTAGCCCAGCTACCACCACCCATTATTGCAATTTTTCCGGGCAACTTCATAGTATTATCTATTATTTGACAACTTTGGCAATCCATGCCTCAACTTCTTCGGCAGTTGGGTTTTGCAATTCCAACTTATATTTCTTATTCATTTCGCAGAGCTCCTGTCTCAGCTTGTTGGGATTTACATCAGCCAGCATGTCGACTGTTATATATCCGGCTTTCTGCAGGGCGGGAACCCAAGCTTCGTCGATGCCTAAAGCTACATACTTATCGGCTGCATCTTTCTTGGCTGTCTTTTCCGGACGCATTTGCGGGAAGAGCAATACTTCCTGGATGGTTGTCTGGCCTGTCATCAACATCACCAAGCGGTCGATGCCGATACCGATACCGGACGTAGGAGGCATACCGAATTGCAGGGCACGCAGGAAATCCTGGTCGATAAACATCGCTTCGTCATCTCCCTTTTCGCTCAGGCGCAATTGTTCTTTGAAGCGTTCTTCCTGGTCGATCGGGTCGTTCAGCTCGCTATAGGCGTTGGCCAATTCTTTACCGTTGACCATCAGCTCGAATCGTTCGGTCAGTCCCGGTTTGCTTCGGTGCATCTTTGTAAGCGGGCTCATTTCGACAGGGTAGTCGATGATGAAGGTCGGCTGGATGAATGTGCCTTCGCAGAATTCACCGAATATTTCATCGATCAGCTTACCTTTGCCCATTGTATCGTCGATTTCCAGTTTCAATTCTTTGCAGATCGAACGGATTTCATCTTCGCTTTTGCCGTTCAGGTCGTAACCTGTTTTTTCTTTGATGGCATCCAATATCGGTAAGCGGCGGTAGGGTGCTTTAAAGCTGATAGTCTTACCGTCGACAGTGCTTTCGCTCGTGCCATTGACTGCGATGCAGATCCGTTCCAGCAGTTGCTCGGTGAAACTCATCATCCAGTTATAATCCTTATATTGGACATAAAGCTCCATACATGTAAATTCCGGATTGTGCGTCCGGTCCATACCTTCGTTACGGAAATTCTTGCCGATTTCGTAGACGCCTTCGAACCCTCCGACGATCAGTCTTTTCAGGTAAAGCTCAGTTGCGATACGCAGATAGAGACCGATATCCAATGAATTGTGATGTGTGATAAACGGACGTGCACTTGCCCCTCCGGGGATCGATTGCAAAATAGGAGTTTCTACTTCCGTATATCCGGCTTCATCCAGCGCAGTACGCATTGTTTTGATGACTTTTGCGCGTTTCATGAAAATATCCTTTACGCCATCGTTTACTACCAGGTCGACATAACGCTGGCGATAGCGCAATTCTGCATCGTTAAATCCGTCGTATGCTACGCCGTCTTTATATTTAACGACCGGCAGCGGTTTGAGTGATTTGGATAATACGGTCAGTTCCTGTGCATGAACGGAAATTTCGCCCATCTGTGTACGGAATACAAAACCTTTGATTCCGACGAAGTCGCCGATATCCAGTAACTTTTTGAAAACGACGTTGTACAAGTCTTTGTTTTCTTCCGGACAGATATCATCGCGAGAGATATAAACCTGTATTCTGCCTTCGGAATCCTGCAGCTCCATAAAGGAAGCCTTACCCATAATACGGCGGCTCATGATACGGCCTGCAATGCTGACAGGACGAGGCTCCGCGTCGTCTTTAAAATTCTCTTTTATTTCTTTGGAAAATGCGTTTGTTACGTACTCAGCGGCGGGATAAGGCTCTATCCCCATCTGGCGCAACTGCTCCATGCTGTTACGTCTTATGATTTCCTGTTCACTCAGTTCTAATAGATTCATTATGCTATTATTTTGTATAATACGGCGCAAAAGTACAAAACTTTTCTTACTTATCCCCTAAAAACGGGTGCGACTTTACGCTTTATGTTCTTAAAAGGTATTGTTTTGTAATCAGAAAGGCAGGTTTCGTATGGCTTCGGGCAGGAAGAAACGGACGTCTTTCCCTGCTTCATATGCCTGGCGGATGAAAGAGGAGGATATTTCGATTAAAGGGGCGTCTACTAATTTAATATGAGGATATTGTGCTGGTATTTCGACATCGAAACCTTTACGGGGATAGATGAAGATAGGATAATTGGAAACGATGGATTCATATTCCACCCACCTGGTGATGTATTTCCAGTTGTCAGCTCCCATGATAAAATAAAATTCCCTGTCCGGATAATTTTTTTCTAATGCCCGGAGGGTATGGATGGTGTAAGTGGGTTGCGGAAGTGAAAACTCGAAGTCGCTTGCCTGGAATTTGGGATAACCGGCAATGGATTTTTTCACCAGTTCGTAGCGAAGCCGGTCATCCATCAACTCTCCTTTTGCCTTTAACGGATTATGTGGAGTGATCAAGAACCACAATTCATCCAATTCCGTAAATTCACACAGCCAGTTGGCTAATGCCAAATGGCCGATGTGAACCGGATTGAATGAACCGGAATAGATGCCGGTTTTGCGTTTCCCGGTTGCGTCCTGTATCAGTTTCGTTTCCACTTGAAAATATTAATGGCCTGTATGCCAAATACCAGTCCGGTACCGGTTGCGATTATATATTCCTTATAATAAAGGGCGAACGCACAGGTGACAAGTGCCAGGATTGCTATTACTATAAAGGTGTACAGCCACTTTTTGGATAAACTCTTATTACTCATGCCTTTTTTAGGAATTCTTTTATCACCTTCAATGCTTCGTCCTGTGCTTTTTCCAGCTTGTCATTAACCACGATTACATCGAATTTGTCTGCAAAGCTGAGTTCGTATTCAGCTTTTGCGATGCGGCTTTCGATCACTTCCGGGGTATCCGTCCCACGACCTTCGAGGCGTTTCCGCAGGTCTGCGATGCAAGGAGGTTGGATGAAAACCGACAATGCGCGGTCGCCGTAGAATTTCTTGATGTTACACCCGCCAACCACGTCGACGTCGAATATCACGTTATCGCCGTTATTGAGTCTTCTTTCGACTTCGCTTTTCAGCGTGCCGTAATATTTATCTGTATAGACTTCTTCGTATTCCAGAAAATCCCCGGCTGCGATACGGCTGCGAAATTCGTTCGGAGTAAGGAAATAATATTCCACTCCGTCTTTTTCCGTTCCGCGCGGGGCCCGGCTTGTTGCCGAGATGGAGAAATGCAGGTTCAGGTTCTGCTTCAGCAGGAAATTAATGATAGTTGATTTGCCCGAACCAGACGGTGCGGAGAATATGATCAATTTGCCGGCCATATGCTTGTTTTATAATACATTTAATACTTGTTCCTTGATCTGTTCCAGTTCGTCTTTCATCTGAACGACGATCTTTTGCATTTCCGCATGGTTACTTTTCGAACCGAGCGTATTGATTTCACGTCCTATTTCTTGGGCGATGAAACCAAGCTTTTTGCCTTGTCCGTGTCCGCTTTCCATTGTGCTGATATAGTATTTCAGGTGGTTGTCCAGGCGGTTCTTTTCTTCGTTTACATCCAGCTTTTCGATGTAATAGATCATTTCCTGTTCGAAACGGTTCTTGTCGTAGTCCTGTCCGGCAATCTTTTCGAGGTTGTCCATGATGCGGGTCTTTACCTTTTCGATCCGTTCCTTTTCATAGAGTTCTACTTCCGAAAGCAGACGTGCGATGTTGGCAATTTTCTGTTCAAACAGCTTTTGCAACATGGCGCCTTCCTGGATGCGGAAATCGCAAAGATGCTTGATTGCCTCTTTGATCGCACCCTCTACGACTGTCCATTCTTCCTCGTTTACTTCCTGCGCCTCTGTCTTGATTACGTCCGGCATGCGAAGTAATGTCTGGAACCAGTCTGAAGGAAGCGCGATATTCAGTTTGTCGGAAATATCTTTGATCTGGTTGTAGTAGTTTTCCACCGCAGGCAGGTTGATTTGGGTGGGGATGTCTTTTCCGATATATTCGATGAATATATTGAATTCGACTTTCCCACGTTCCAATGACTGGAGTAACAAACTGCGTATCTGCATTTCCTTATCTTTAAAAATAGAAGGAATACGCGTTGACAAATCCAGCTGTTTACTGTTCAGAGCCTTTATTTCTACGGTTACTTTTTTTGAAGGAAGTTCGGCTGTAACCTTACCGAATCCTGTCATTGATTGTATCATTATTCTGAGAATTAGATTGCAAACTTACAGAAAATAATTGGAAAGTCTTTGGAGTGAATGCTTTTATTATGTTTATCTTTGAACAAATTCTATTTATATAATACAATTATGAAGATTGTTTTTTATTTTCTGATCGTATCAGTCTGTTTTTCTGTGTCGGTTCATGCGCATGAGAAACAAGCATTTTTAGCTGCATCAGCTTTTGTTTCAAAGAATTTCTCTTTCTCTAATTTAAAAAGTGCAGGTGAAAACCATCTAAGGCTGGTTTATACTGACGCAGGAGTAGTGAATACGAAGAGTGTGGATAATGCTTTATATTATGTCTATAATGTAGGAGAAAGGGGGTTTGTAATTATTTCAAATCAAGAAGTTGTCGGATATAATCAAGAAGAACTGTTTAATACGGACGTTGTACCTGAGGCTTTGCGGTGGTTTTTGAAAAGATATGTGGATAATGCTGCTCATACGAATATCGAATTAAAATCGATAGAGGGGATTGCGGAGATTGTTTCTCCTCTTTTAAAGAGTAGGTGGGGACAAGCTTTTCCTTTTTCGAATGAAACACCGATTGTAGAGGGACGATCGACTGCCTGTGGTTGTGTGGCTACGGCTATGGCGCAAATTATGTATTACTGGGAATGGCCGGAGCAGGGACATGGTGAAAAAGAATATATTTCGAAAACGCATAAAATAAGTTTGAAATCGGATTTTAGCCGTCCTTTTCGTTGGGATCGCATGAGGGATTTTTACAATAGAGATGATAAAGAAGGAATCTCTTACGAAGAGGTAGATGAGATTTCATATCTGTTACAACAATGCGGTATCATTTCGGAGATGGATTACACAACGTTTGGCAGTGGTGCTTCTCCCTCAGATGCGGTACTTGGAATGGCTCGATATTTTGATTACAAACAAACTACTTTACGCTCTTTTTCTACATCAGAAATGGATGAGGATCAGTTTATATCTCTGCTAAAGAAAGAACTGGATATGAAACGTCCTGTTTTGTCTGCAGGTGGTGGGCATGAATTTGTTTGTGACGGTTACGACAGTAATGATTATTTCCATTTTGATTGGGGAGAATATGGTTATGATAACGGGTTTTTCAAAATAAATGGAGATCATGCACATATTGGCCCTCATGAATTAAGCGTCATTACCGGCATTATTCCTAATAATGTAGAGGGAGAAGCGGTCGCACCGGTCAGGTTTCAATCGGAAAGCCTGACATTGAATTCGCAACCGGAGTATATAGGAGACGATATTGAAATCTCTTACAGTTATGGGATGAATATTTTAGGTGGTGATACTTTGGAATACGGAATAGCATGGATTGAACCTTCAACAAATGAAATATTGGAAGTGTATGGTGTTAAAAAGATTTCACCGATGGTATATAGCAGTAATTCTTATTATCGTTTTAAAATATTGGAACCTGTTACAGCAAAGACTATCTATACATTTACTCCGGTAAAAAAAGAAAAAGGTAGTTGGCAGGTGATAAGTCCGGATAAAAACGTTTCTGTCGAGCTGTCTCCAAAGGCCTTGACACCTGTGGAGTTGACGGGCTATTGTTCGGTTTGGTATCCTAAATGGATCTTTGATAATCAAGAATCAACATTGTCTGTTAATATTGCGAATAATGGAATGACCCCTTATCAGGGCTATATAAAAATAGAGTTGATAGATTCGTCCGGTAAAATATATGATGTGATTGAAAGTGAACTTTCCAGTCCTGAAAATAGTTCTCAAAATGATAACGAATTTAGTATTCCGTATATGTTTCGTAAAGCGGGAGAGTACATGTGTCGGGTATCAGTTAAAGAAAAGGGGCGGCTTATTCAGTTGGAAAACATAGAAAAAATTAATGTAACAGAACGGAAGTCTGTTCCGGTAATTTCTTTTGCAAAAATAAATACCTCTTTAAATATGAATTCGGGGTTTGGCAATGGGGTGTATGAAGAAATTAGAGGAAATCAATTTACCGGAACGTTTGTTTTGCGGAACGATAGCGAGAGGAATATTGAGGGAAGTTTGGTCTTACATGGAAGTAAGGTGTTGTTTTCAGAACGAGTTCGTATCCCGATCGGGAGTAGTGAAACGATTTCATTTCAAGTAAAAGCAGATGAAGGTGATAATGAATGGATGTCATTAACTCCTTATTGGAAAACAAATGATGGAAAAGATTATGATTTGACGATGCCTAATTCATCTGAGTATCATTATTCTATTCGTTTATTAGATAGAAAAGACGATGATCAGGTTGTCTTTTTAGCGAGTGGAGGAATTAACTGTGGTGATTTGATAAATGAATTTCCCCGTCTCACAGATACCTCTCTGGGTATTAGTGTGGATGCTTCTTCTCTGACAGAATCGACATGGAGCGGTAGTTTTCGTCTATTTTTGTATCAAAACGGAATATTGGTTGGAACGGAAGATCTTATGCAGGATATAACCTTGCAGAAAGGAACTGGCTATGCAGGCAATCATTCGTTATATAGTACGCTTCCGGAAGGTAGATACGATGGAAAGATTTGCTATCGTAGTAAAAATAGTCCGGAATGGAAAGAAATGCCGGCAATGGATGGAGTGGTTCACACTTATCCCATAACGGTACTTCCTCCTGTCATATCGTTGTCTGCTGATTATTCGATAGTGGACGGGGAGGAATATAGCATACCATCCAATGAGGCAGAGGGATATGATGGTTCATTCTTTTCGTTCCGTTATTGTCTTAGTAATTTGACTAAGCTGGATTATATTGGTGAATTAGCGTTGTTTTTAAACGATAAACAAGTTTCTCAGCCCGTTCCCGTAATGATAAAGGGGGAAAGGGCTGAACGGAAAACCGGAACTATTCGTTTGGATCTGTCCGGAATGTTTTTTCCTGTCAAGTTGGAATTAAAAGGACGGCAGACGGGAAGTCTTGATTTTGTAAAGATTGATGATTATTTTTGCCGTAATTATGCCGTTTTGCAGAAAAGTCAAGTAGCTAATACCCCTATACCCCAAAAAACGATTCGATACTATTATGATCGGACAAGAGATGTGTTTGTTCTGACCGGGATGGAAGCTTCAGGTTGGATTACTGTGTTTTCTGTAGATGGAAGGATCAGGTATCAGTCTGGTGTTTCGGGAACTCAGTGCTCAATACCTGTGTCTGGCTGGCCTAAAGGTGTTTATGTGTTGTTGTTGAATGGTAAGAGTTATCGGATAATGAAATAATCATAATATAGGCATTGTTCTGTAAAAATATAGTATTTTTGCGGCCATAAATAAGTGAAATCATGTCTTGCATTTTAAATATAGAAACATCTACTTCCGTCTGTTCGGTCGCTTTGTCTGCGAATGGGGAAGTCCTTTTTGAGAAGGCCTCTTTCGAAGGCCCTTCACATGCCGCTTTGTTAGGCGTATTTGTAGAAGAAGCCCTTTCCGTGTTGAAAGAAAGAGGAGGGAAGCTGGATGCGGTTGCTGTCAGCAGCGGTCCCGGTTCTTATACCGGGTTGCGTATCGGTGTATCCGTTGCCAAAGGCTTGTGTTTCGGCTTCGGTATTCCTTTGATCGGTATCCATACATTAGATATCATGGCAGCTACTGCTATCAAACAAAATAAAGCTGCGACCGATTTCCTTTATTGTGCGATGTTGGATGCCCGCCGGATGGAAGTGTATGCGGCTATCTATGGTGCATCATTAAAGCTTGTCCGCGAAACGACTGCCGACATAGTGGAGGCAGAAACATATGCTTCCTATCTGGAAAAAGGAAAAGTATGCTTCTTCGGTAACGGTGCTGCGAAATGTAAACCGGTTATCGCTTCTCCGAATGCTCTGTTTATGGAAGATATCCATCCATTGGCTGTTAATATGATCCCCTTGGCGGAGGAGACTTTTGCCGCCGGCAAGTTTGAGGATACCGCCTACTTCGAACCGTTCTACCTGAAGGAATTCCAGGCGACGGTTGCGAAGAATAAGGTGTTGGGGAACTGATTATAGTTTTTTTATTTATTTGAGTTTTGCAAATGAAGGTGATTCCATTTGCAAAACTCAAAAAGAAATTGGTATTAAACTTTTAAGTCATCCGGTAATTCCACATCTTCCAATGATTCACCATTAGTCTTAGATGTCAAGAACTCGTTTTTTACATCGTCTGCACTCTTTGTGATTTCTTCGCATGCAGTAAAGTTGATGCCATCTACGTCCGTAAGGTCTATCGATGCGTCTGTAGGAATGCCTTCTTCTGTAAAAGTTTTTTCATAAGTAGCCAAAAGCTTCTTACATTCTTTCATAAGCTTTACTTGCTCTTTTACTTTCTTGATGTCTTTAGAAGAACCTAATAAACCTGCAGCGGCACCAACTCCGGCTCCGATCCAAGCACCTTTTTTGGAACCTCCTACTTTTTTGCCAATTAAAGCACCTGCGGTAGCTCCTCCACCTACTTTTAATAAAATGAGTCCTCCTGACTTCAATGCAGAATTCAAATGTTTTTTGGCAGCATTGGATTCACATACTTTTCCATCTTTGTCGATCAGCAAGTAGCGAACTCTTGTCGTTCCATCTTCATTCAGAGAATTACCTAAAGAATCGGTTACGATTACTTTACTCACAGTGTAAGAAGGGGCGTCTTTTAAAAAATCTTGTGGGGAAATGCTGTCTGTAGGTTGTTGGTTGGCCGATTCCGATTCGGCGGTGGAATCTAAAACTTTTGTAGCAGACTCCACTTTGTTTGTGACTTTCTCCAGTTTCTTAAAAAAACCTTGAGCAGAAATGTTTGTGGCGCAAAATGCTATTGCAATGGCAATAGTGATTTTTTTTAAAAGCATTTTCTTCATGTTGATATTATATTAAATGATTGATAAGTTTTTATTTGGTGTACATCCTTAAGCGGAATTGTTTCTCCATATATGTCCCGTGTGCTTGACGCAATAAATCGGCTATACTCATATATGCAATCTTAATATTACTTTCGCTATCCGGTCGAAATAGAATTCCTTCGGGCAGATTGGTCCTATCCAGTTCTATTTCTACAATACCTTGTTTGTTTGACACCCCTATTTGCTTGTAATTGAATCCTTCCTTGGATAATATTTTTTTGAATTTCTTATCCGATGAAAACGTGTTTGATGAAACATATGGAGTACCGTAATATCCCCATACTTCCACATTGGGTATATAGCTGCCTTCATGTAAGGTTTTCCATTCTACAATGGCAAATTTGATTTTCAGAGGCATATCCGTGAGCATATTTTTCATGTTTTTAATACGTGTGATATAGAACTCATCAGGATTGTAGGTATTGAGTACTTGCATGAATTCGATTGCGGCTGAAGCATATTTTGCGACTTCGTCTTGTGTCGCAGTTCCATTTTTCTTCATTTCAGAAATCTTTTTGATTGCCATCGCAGCTAAGCTCTCATACAGGATGCAAGTGTCACATTGTGTGATCGATTCTTGGATATTAGGACGCATATTCACAACTACGTCCTTTGATTTTAAGGCATTTTCGTAAGCAATGCGTGCATCTTTGTATTTACGCATACCAAACAATTTCCCGCCTTCACTCATAAACATGCTACATTCCGTTACAAATACATTTTTCTCAATAATAAGTGGCAATACAGCATAACATTTTTTGGAGCGTGGTCCCATATCTCTGATGTCTATTGCAAGCTGGTTGGTGCTCTCTGCATAAATTGTGACATAGACCAGTTCTTCAAAAAAGGCTTTTGCTTTGTCTACTTCATTTTGGAGTGAATCTAATCTTTCCCATTCTTCTTCTGAATGTTCAGGTTTGTTGTCCAACTCATCATGTTTTTTGTGAGTGGATTCGATCATCTTTTGGGCTTTCTGAAGTACACTGACGGGAATCACAACTGTTGTTATGGATATATTGGGATCGGAACGACTGATATGAGTGCTTACTTTCGCCTCCAATTTTGGCGAACACTCCACTTTTAAATTTTTTATTGTCGTGGTGAATTCTATTTTTGCCTCCTCTGCATTTAAATGTACATCGCTGCTGGTTGTCTGATCGTCCATACGAATAGGTTTTTGTACTTCTTCTATACGGTAGGCGATTAAAAAGTCTGGTTTGACTGTTTGTGTCAATTCTGTTTTATATACACTTCCCCGCCGGCTTACTTCTACCTTTGGGGTACGCGTGTCTTCGGCATCAATAATGACACAATACTCATAGTATCCGTCAGGGCGTTCACCTTTCGGATAAATAGACACCTTCTTGGCTGAATTGGTAATACTGATGATCAAGTCATTATGCTTAGATAGTAATAGGAGGCCGCTATTTCCACTGAGGTTTTCAATACGGTCAGCTTCTATATAACGGCTGTTCGAAATATATTCTGATTGCGCCCACAAAGGCAATGTTGCCCATGTTATGAGCAAAATCCAAACTAATCGTTTCATATTATTTATGCTATTTGTCTTAACCCGCTTTAATCTTACAAATCGAATGCTCCCAGTGTGGAAATATTATCGTCCGGTTGTTGAAGAGTACCTCCAACCCATTCTGGCTGCCATGTACGTACGTGAATAATGGGATCCTTACCATCTTCAGGGAACTCCCATAAAAGAAATAGGTAACCTTTATCACTATAATTGCTTGAATTCCATTCTTGACGTAAGCGTACACCATATTTGGTAGGATCAATAGTTGATCGCGTGATTCCGGCACATCCTCCACTTTCACCGTATTCGCCTATTTCGCTAAACTTTACATCAATCCACTTGTTACGTTTGAATGCTTTTTTTAGGTTTCGTATGTATTGTTCTTTGGTTTGTTTGGTGTATTCGACTTTCTGACGCATCTTGCCTAAGTCGCTATGCGTCCGGGTAATAACGACTTTCCCCGTGATAATCAATGCATCGTCACTGAAAATCTTTTCGATATAATTGGAGTCGCGTTGATTATAGGCCGTCCGGAAACGTTCGATATATTGCATGATGATCATTTGTTTTTCTTTTTCAACCACACTTCCGCATCGTTCCATACTTTCAGCGGTATGTGCATCGAGAGCTAAACGAAAATCTGTAATATTTCCTTTTGGATCAAACTCTACCACTGCCTCTTGATAAGCTCCAACACCGAAATTTTCGTTTTCGGGAGTGATAATAAGTGGAATATGGCTGACCATCATAGTTCCATCTTTGAATACCCAGCAGCGATCTACGACTTCTTCGTCATCGCAATAGAATGGAGTTACGGCCCATAAACGCAGTAAAGATTTAAGCGAAAACTCATCCATTGGTAAATGTTTGGTTGTTAGGATGCTTTTTGCTTGTTGAGCACGGTTGATCTCTGTCAATATGATCGCTAAATTGTTGGCTGCATTGTTCAAGGCTGCCGGGCGATCTGTGTATTCATCAACCGTCAACGTTACTGTTACTGCTATGCCTTTCGGCATATTTAGCATAAGCATACAAACAATGGAAATAAGTATATATGATATTTTTGTTTTCATTACACCTGATTTATAGATTATTGTTTATAATTCAATTCCGATGGCTCCGCATCCACTATAATTTTCTATACCGTCTGCTTTGTTGTTTTTTATATTTCGTCTTTTTATTCCGGGCGTTAGTATCGCTACAATTTTTCCTTCTCTGTTATAAATTACCAAATAACATTTTTCGGGATTGTTTAAAGATGCATACCGGGAATAGCTTTTAATTTTTTCCTCCGTTTTTAGTTCCTTTATTTTTGCAGCCATATCGGCATATTCAGTCAATGGAGCGATCGTCTTTATTGCTTCGGGGATGGATGCGTGGATAGTTTCTTCTACCGGAGGTAAATTTGTATTCGATATTATGACGACATTATCTGTCGGTATAATATCACTCTTTTTCAGATAGATAAAAAATCGGAACATATTGTTTCCCCGTGGCATAGACAAGGTGCTCCAAAGTTCTTTCGTGTTGTTCACTACCAAGTTGCTACTTTTTTTGATTCTCTTTTGTGTTGCAACCCATGCATTAATCTCTTCATATAGTTTTTCTTCCGCGTAATTTCTTGCTTCCTCTTCTGAAGAAGCTGTCGATTCAGCATAAATGTACTGTGTACTTTTTTTTATTTTGTTAATCTGCATTTTTACATCTTCTTTTTGGTCGGCAAGTAGCATGCCCCATGGTAAGCAAGATAAAATGACGGATAATAAAAGTTTAATGTTCACTGTCATCTTGATTTAGATTGTTAAAGAAAAATTGTTCGGAAATATTATGTAGAGGCGTATAAGCATATAATGTTCCTTTCATTTTCCCTTCACCTTTATAAAGGATACTGAGAGGAAATTTGAGGCTAATCATATGGTTATATGCCATCTTGTAGTTTACGGCAAAAAGAGTGGCAGTAATTGTTTCTTCGGTAAAGCTCTTTATGCCAAGATAAAATTTACAATTTTCTTGTTGGCAATAGAGCATGAATTGCTGCCAGGATATTTCAATATCAGTTTTTATATAGCCATATTTGTCTATAGTCAGTTCAACCGGTATTTCTTTGTTGCAACATCCTGTAAGCAGGATGTTGTTGACGCTTTGAAGGGGCTTTGACGTATCTAATGAAATGTGACTTTTTCCTGATACTTCGTACATGTATAAATCGGAACGTATCATTTGACTAAGGTAATAGCCATTGCTTGCAATGACTAAACTGTCAGAACGGGATATTTCGCTATCATTCCAGCCGTTCGGTAATGTGTCGGCTATTAAGACTGAACTTAAACGGCGTACATCGCGTTCGAAAATGTTTTCCAATTCTATTGCGTTAGTACCGGTGATAAGCTGGTAGTCTGCCGGTATTATCATACAGACTTTATTGCCACCCTTGCCCCACTTTACGCTGTACTCGCGACGTTCCTTTTCATTGATTGTGAATGGAATATCAGGGGTTCGCAATCGTAGCATGGAGGCATTACCTTCAATAAATGTTACGTTCTTTCTGCTTGCTTCTTCTGTTTTGTCAACGTTCTCTATATGCACATCTTGTTCTAATGCATAACGTTCTATGAAGTCAAGAAGCGGTAGTGCTTCATAGTCCTTTATCCAATGGCTGTCGAATAATTTGTATCCGATGTGCGATACATCTCCATAGGCATTGGTTCGTACGCGCAACTGTTTGCCTGCAAAACTCCAAGTCGAATCATTATCAATGTTTTTATCGATACGTTCGGGCAGGTCGATCTTGACTGCTTTAGAGAGAGCTTCCAGGCAATGGGTACGAAATGATGTAGCAGCATCCACACCCAATGTGAATGCTGTCATCGTTATCATGACTATGAGGATGCATCGGATCATGGTTTTACAGCTGTTTTATTTCCATCATGATCCCAATAACCTAAGCCGCTGATTTTGCCGTCCCGGAAATCTCCTTCAAAGGTGTCACCCGGATTTGCGATAAAATCTTTTGAAGAGATAATCTTACTTTTAGTCTTATAGGTGATTTTGCCATATCCGTGTGGCTTGCCATTTTTTAATTCACCGGTATAGATCCCGTACCCCAGATCGATAGTCCCTTTACCATTTAGTGTTTCACTGTCAGGATCAGAAGTAAGCTGTTGTTGTATTTCAGGCTTTACTTCTTGAGGCTCAGATGTTACCTGCAGGGTATCTGTGCTGGGGGCGGTTTGTTCGACTGTGGTTTGGCTGAGGTCGATGTCAGTCAAGGACGGTTCTTTGGGCAGTAAGAAATAGGTGCCGATACTGCCGAAAACAATAACGGCTACCACCGTGCCGATGAGCTTTTTGTTTACTTTTGCAGGTGGGGCAGGAACTTCGCGTAGAGGTTCTTTGCACTCTTCGCAAATGAAATCTTGTCCGGCTCTGATTTGTTGGACTTCTTTATTTTTATATTTTGGGCAGGGTTGTCCGTTTTCTCTATTTTCTCTATTGGTGCAAATACCATATTTGTATCTGCTTCTATCGTTTTTTCTATCCATATTTTTGTTTATTTTTTGTTGATCATATCTAATGCTTTATCAGCCTCTTTGCCATACTGGTTATATTTAGGAGATGTTGGGCTGGAACATTCTTTGCTGACATGATCGCGCATAATGACGATGATGCGGTCTGCCATTTCTTTACGTTCACTCATTTTCAAATCAGGATTCTTTAAAACTTCATCAACTTTCTCTTTGATGTTGTCCAGAATATCTTCATCTATCTCTTCGCTATTGATGATTTCCGTGAAGTGTGGCGATAGTAAAGTGATAATTTCTGATCCCCATTTGTCTTTGTTGACAATACACCAGCCTCGTTCTTCTTGTTCGTTTTCTTTGATACCGATCAGATTAATAGCGGCAGCTACAAAAAGATAAGAGATCATTTCATTGGCTGTAACTTTTTTCTCTCCCATCAAATCCGGCAGTAGCGATCCGTCTCCTTCACAGTGCAACAAGATGCGAGCCTCTTTTGCTTCTGTAGGGTTGGGGTTGTCGACCATATTGTTGTATTCCCGTTCGTAGTCCGGCAACCATTCGATGGCGCGTATCGGGAAGCAACATTTGACGGAAGCAATCGTGATTTCGTTTTTACGTTCACTTGAAGTATCGAATTTCAGGTTGTATCCCGCTGTAGAGTTGCCAAAAGCACTTTTGAATTGGGCTTTTAGTTTTTCAGAAAAAGCTTTCAGACTATCGTTGCCTTCATCGGATGGCATGGAAATAAGAATGGATTTCCGATTGATGCTGTGAGGCTCACTGACAGGGTTTGGGTTGTTTTTGATATACTTACTTAATTGGCCATCATCAAGTTTCAAGAATGTTCCACTTTGGTTTATTACATTAAGTGCAAACTTCTTAATGTCAGCTTCCGTTGTGAGTACTTTCTGAAGCTGTTGTAGTACATTGAGCCCTAAAACACGGTCATTCTTATAATTCTCATCGTGTTTGACTTTAATCACAGGACTTAAAACAGTATCGAAAATTTCAAATATGGTGTTATCGTCTGTTGCGTTCGCTAATTCATTGAAGTGTGCGAATGTGCGTTGTCCGGCAATCGCTTTTCTGACTAATCCCGCCCATGTGTCTTGTACGCTTCTATCAAGCATAAGCTCTTTCTCTATACGGAGCATTTTGTCGTCCTCACTCACTTCTACAATCACCTGTGAGAGGTCTGCGATTCCCTTTATATTTTTGTTTCGATCTGAAATACGAATTTCTGCTGTTTCCATAGAGCTAAGCAGTTTACCGATAAACTCACTGACCTCTGTACTGAAATCTTCGAAAGCGACTTTTAATTTACTCAAAAGGCGTCCCTCGAACTGCATGGCCACGCGATGTGTGCGGATGGTATAAATGTCTTTAAGCGCAGTTTGGAATTCCGAATATAACTTCGACGATTTACCGGCGGCCCGTTGTAATAATCCAAGATTATTGAATTCGCTTTTTATATCGTCTGCATCCAGTATGCCGTTTTTGATTTTATCGTCACATTCGGAAATGCGGCCTTCCATTTCCTTCAATTTCTTTTTAATGTAATTGAGGATGACTTCGCAGATATTCAAAAGATCGAACATGGATAACTGCCCCTCAAACCATTGTGTGTAGAGGTGTCTTTCGATTCGTTCTACAATAAATCCGGCTTGTTCTTTAAGTAGTTTGTCATCGCTCTTGTCTTTGAAATACTCTTCGACTCCTTTTTTATTTCTGAATTGGTGTTTGTAAATGTCATCACAATATCCCTCTAAGAAGTTAAGCGGCTCGCTGTCTACTTTTTTCGCATTTTCATACGTGTAGTCATTTGTGACTGTAGCCCAGAAATTATTGAAATTCTCACAATTCTTGTCTGTGTCAAAGATTTTTTCTTCCAGTTGTAAATGGCTGTCATCTAAAAGCCATTCACGCAGATTTCTATCTCCCTCTTTTCCGTCGATATATTTTTCTCGGTAATCGATAGGGTTTCCTTCTGCTACGAATCCGAAATCTTCTTTGAAGTTATTGTATTGCATTTGCCTAAGAATCCGTTGGCCAATGGAATAAGTAATATGTTCCAAGATTCGTTTCTCCGGATAAATGATTCGCTTGATACCGAAGGTGCTAATTCCTTTTGTTCTTGCTCTCTCTTTGTCCAATCCTTTTGATTTAGCGCTGTATTCAATGAGGAAATCATTGTAATTTTCAGATTCCAGTGAATGAATGAAATCATCAGTTATAGTATTTTTTTCTTCTAAGAAAAGCCTGAAATACACCATATCTGCTAATAACTGGGGAAGTTCGGTAAAAGAGTTTACGCTAAGTCCGTTTTCGTTGATATTGGAGTATAAAACCAGTCCGAACTGCTTTAGTGGTGTGGTATCGATATTTACATGTTCATTACCATTGATCACGTCACTTGGTAAGAAGCGGCCTGCATTGAGCGCACTCAACTCCTTAAGCGCGGCATATCCGTTTTGATGGTATCTTCCGGCCTGACATCCTTCCGGAATAGTAAGTTCGGGTACCATTGCATAGACTGTCAGTTCCGCATGCTTAAATACTTGTTGCGCTCTGATTTGGGCTATGACGTCAATAATGGCACCTGAGCCGGTCCCTCCGGCTAATCCTGTAAATACATGGAGGTTGACTTTATTGTCTTTTGAAATATTTACAACTTTGTTATATTGCGCGTTCAGTGCGGAAAGAAATTTATTGCAGTTGGCTGCAAACAAAATGCGTCCGGCACGTCGTTTCTGGCCTGCCGCTTTACCGACTTCTCCCAATGTGTTTTTCATGGAATTGCCATTCTTGACAATATATTTCAAGCCTGGATAATTAGACAGATTGTCAAGTATTTGATTAAGATCGACAGATTTGATATCCACAAATTCACTTTCAGTAAATGATGCATCTTTTCCTAAAACCCTGAATGTAGGATCGTTTGGGTTCATCATCTCACGCGTGGAATCCACATATATAAATCCGATAGAAAGTTTGCTGCGATCTTCTTCATTAGGAAATTCCTGAAATAATCTTTTACGGATGGCTTTGAGCACTTTCCCACCTGTACCTCCTAAACCGATCAATATATGATTCGGACTTTTGGGATCTAAATGTTCCATGATATAATTATTAAGTTTAAATATTCATTTTCTTATTCTTCTTGGGGTGTATTGCCGTTGGTAAATCCTGCGTCCGGTTGTTCTTGAGTGTGTCTGTTTGTTATTGATGTATAGCAATATCAGACAAACTATCATGCCCATTATCATCCACCCGATCCTTCTCCATATATAATAATTGATTTGATTTTTCAGATTGTGACATATTATATAGGTGAAATCTGCAGAATTGCGAACGATTGTTTGTGAAGATGTAATGTCGGACTCCATCTTTTCTATATATTTTTCCAGAACCGGATATTGACTGGTCAGCCTGTGACAGATTTGTTGCACCTCGTTTGACGATATGGAATTGACGTTGTTTTCGTTGGCAAAGGATTGGATGAACAGTCCTGCTGTGTTAATATACTTTTTAGTTTTGACTCCGCCAACGAGCAAGCTTGACTGGAATAAAAAGAAAAAGGCGACTAAAATGATACATACGATATTACCTGGTGATAGTTGGAATCTGTTGTACAGCAAGTTTGGTATTATGATAACAATCCCGATCAACAAGGTTGTTATCGCAATACCCCATACAATACATCCGATTATATCTCCAATAAAAGAAAACATCTTTTTTGTAATATTATAATTTGCAAAAATAGGGCATATATATAGGATAAATCTTGATGTAAAATAAGAAATAGGCTTCTCTTGCATGATTCTTAACAGCTGTATGCCGAATGGGACGTGTTGTTAAGAAGTAAGTGATTGATTGGTCTCTTTGTTAACTTCATATATTTCCACTACTTTTGTCTCTTAATATATGAAAAATAAGATAATTTGGATCATTTGCTTTTTTAGCTGGTTTGTGATGGGGCAATCTCATGCGCAACGTATTACCAACGTCCGTTTCGAGCCTTTCGGGCGGGCGGTGCAGGTGCATTATACGTTGGGTCGTCTGCCGTTTGATTCGTTTGCGGCTTTGAATTTGTATGTCAGCACGAATGGAGGGGAGAGTTTTGCCGGTCCTTTGGTACAGGTACAGGGGGATATCGGGAAGGTGGAGACCAACGGAGAGAAGACGGTTATCTGGCAGGCGATGGACGAGATGGGTCAGCTGGAGGGGCAAATTGTCTTTGAACTGAGGGGAGAAGTGGTAAAGGAAAAACAGAAGATGGAAAATCTGCTGATGTATAATGTCTCCGGTTCGTCCTGTTTTGGCCTGATGTATGGGCGTGTGGCCCGTTGGGGTGGCTATGTAAGGGGGAAAACAAATTTCTCTTTTGACGATGCGCCTTATACTTGTGATAATTCAGGCGTTTTCAATTATAAGGGGGAAACTGATTATTATGTGGTTGATAAAACCGCGAAACGGAGCCGTTTGGGAATAACCGGCGGGGTACTGTACCGGCCTGTCGGCTTTCTTTATCTATATGCCGGAGCCGGCTACGGATACCGGCGCTTAATATGGCATGCGGAAACGTTCGACTATTCGAATGAGCAGCGGACCGGTGATCTGTGGGCTGTCAACACACAAAACAGTGCGGAAGGTGTTGAGGCTGAGTTGGGAGGTATTTTCCGGTATAAGAAACTTGCTGTATCTTTGGGTATGAATACAGTAGCATTTTCTTTCTTTGAAGTAAACGGTGCTGTCGGATTCTTTTTTTAATGCAGGGAATGACGGAGCGGGAAGTGATAACAGAATTGATCCGAAAGGAATGTGAAGCCTATCAATTGATCGGATTCGGTTTGCTTTCTTCTGTCGAAGAGGGGGTTGAACGGCTATTGCCACTATTGGGAAAGGTTGATTCTTTTGTCTTTAACGATTATACCCGATTTTCTGCTTGGCGTAAAGAGGTGCTGCATTTGTTTTATAAACAGTTGGACTATGCCGGTTTTATTCGTAGGGAAGGATTGAATGCGCCTTTCAGACGTTTCCTGTTTTATTTAAAGAAGCGGATTACAGGATATCTGCGTGAACAGTGCAAAGAGCCTACGATAGATAAAGATCTGGCTGTCCCGCCGGAGACACTTGCTTTCAAACTATCGGCTATGCTGGATGATGAACTGTTCAGGAATGACTATCCCTGGTTTCTCTCGGCCGATAGTCCGGCACAATTGGAGGAGGTGTGCCGCGAATCATGCCGGAATCGTTTTCCGATCGGTTTGGACGGGTTGCTTGTCCGGTTGAAAAAAGATGATCCGGAATTCTGGAATGGTTTATATCTGAAAATAAAAAAGATAGCTCAGAATGTCACATCCGGGCAATCCGTATCAATACTATATAGAAAGGAGATTTTACAGGATACTTGGAGTGATACTTCCTTGTTATTGCATGATAAGGTAATGGGAGAGACTGTTCCTGAATTTGAAACCTCCCTCCATTTCCGTAATTATATTGCTCGCATTTGCTTGAATAAGTGCAGGGAAGCATTCCGGAAACATAATCTTCCGGATATTTCGCTGACCGAGACGGGAGAGGTGACAGCCGATCTGTTTCAATCTGCGGGAGAGGAAATTCCGGAGACCTGTTTGCTGGCGAATGGACTTGCGGATATCGATTGCGAAAATGAAGACGAGGTCGGACGTTGTCTGACTGTCATTCTGTGGGATAAGCTGGAACCTTGGTATACGGAGCTAACCCGTGATATAGAGGAAAAGACGGAGTTGATTTTTCTCCATTATGTGGAAGGATTGTCGTATGACGCGATTGCAGCGATAAAAGGGGTAGATATGCCAGGTAAAGAGCAAGATCGGCTGGCCGGTAAATTGAGACAGGATGTGGTCCGTACCCGCCGCACATTAAAGTTGCGTTTTGTCGAACTTCTGAAAAGAAATAAAAAACATGGATGATTGTAAAGAACATAAAGATAAGCAGTTGCAGGATTATTTCCTGAACAGGTTAAGCCCGGAAGAAACGGCATCTTTTCAGTTTCATCTGCTTCATTGTGAGGCTTGCCGGATAAAGCTGGAGCGTATGCGACGGCTGGCGAATGAGGAGGAAGAGGTTGTTTCTCCTGCACGCCGTTTAGACTTCTCTCTCTTTACCCGTGTAGCTGCTGTTGCCGGCTTGTTGGTGTTACTGGCAGGCGGAGGTTATTATTTTACACATATTCCATCGGATGAAGACTTGCATTTGGAGATGAACGAGCCGCCTGTTTTTCATTCGGGCGATTCCGTAGTGATGGACACGGACAGTACGGTTGTCGAAACAAAAGAGAAGGAGGAACAGGATGCGGAGTAAATGGATTTCCCTGTTCGTTTTATTATGCCTGTTTGCCTGTAAGGCCCGGCAACCGGAAAATGGAACTGTACGGATTGCGAAAGACGAGCAATTGCAGGAAGCAAGTCGCCAGCTGCTGACCGAAGGTTACCGGACATTGGCCGGAAAGCTCCCGTTGGAAGAGCAGCTGGCCGAATCCTGGCGTTATCAGCGGGAAAAAGACGCCGAGGGTGAAGCTCGATTTTTTGTTGTCTCGGTCCGGTCGAAAGGCGATAGTTTTGATGCTGCCCGTATGCAGGCGGAAAGTCTGGCAAAAGTGCAGCTGGCCGGACTGATGGAAACGCGTGTCGGACAACTTGTGACGAACCGCATGGAAACTTCGGACGGAAATACGGTGATGCAGACGATTGCAAGCAGTAAGAACCTGGTTACGACACGGCTATCCAATCTCTATCCGCTTATGGAAGTGTATAAGGAATGTTCGGACGGAAGTGTGGAAGTCCAGCTCGTAATGGGATGTGACCGGAAGTGGGCGAGTGAGATTGCCTGGGCTGTCATCTCGGCTGAGGCTGCACAATGTTCTTCCAAGCCCGGTTCATTTAGCTTTACTTTGACTGGTTTGAATAATACGTATCGTACGGGTGAGTCATTGCGTTTTTCTCTGACGGCCGGGCAGGATTGCTATTACCATCTGTTTGTTTTTGACGCTGTTGGCGTTGATCTGTTATATCCGGGTGAATATGAAGAACGTTCTCTCTTCCGGAAAGGAGTGGAGTATTCGTTTCCACGGAGTCAGTGGGTCGCCTATAGTGTCGAGAAAGGGAATCGTCCGGCCCGTTATGAGCAGAATATATTGCTGGTAGTCGCTACCCGGGATGATATCCCTTATACCGGTGAAATGACAGTCAGCGGTGTCTTGGGATGGTTGCGCCGTATCCCGGAAGGGCAGAAGAGCGAACAGTATTTTTCTTTTCTTTCTGAATAAGTGCGGATATGGGGAAAAGTCTTTCTTTATATGGCTGGTTTTTGATTGTTAGCTTGTGGAGTGTCGGGCATACGGACTCCCTCACTGCCCAAGTGAGTGCGGAGGACGATTTTGAAAATTATTTATCTGCTATAGAAGAGGACTTTTATACTTTTCAAGATAGCATAAACCGTGATTTTGCCGATTATCTGGAACAGGCGTGGCAGGAGTTTACGGTGTATGAAGGAACGGAACCTCCCGTTTATGCAGGAGGCGGTGAGAGTGCTCTTGCTCCGTCATCAATTCAGGTGATGGAAGAGAAAACAGCGGGTAGTCCGCATAACACTTTTTTCGGATGTACCTTGCAACTGCCTGTTTTACCGGCAAAGTCTTTGTCTCTGTCCGGATTGTCGGAAAAGGCAGTGGCAGACGGGTGGCGGAAGCTGGCAGCAGAAGATTTTACTTCTTTTTTTGGAACTTATCGGGGATATTCCCGGAAACTGCATTTGAATGACTGGGGCAATTATCAGTTGCTTAAACAGATTAGCCAACAACAATATACATCATATTCACAACGGGAACGGACCTTATTCTTATTTTATACATTGAGCAACGCCGGTTACAGAGTAAAAATCGGCCGGACGGGGAAAGCCTCGCTGGTCTTGCTGCTTCCTTTTGCCGAAGAGGTTTACAGGCTTCCGTTTATCCGGGTGGGAGAAGAAAAATATTATGTGTTGGATGCTGGTTCCGGACATTTGAAGAAACTTTATTCTATATCTTCCGACTATCCGAAGGCGGAACATCTCGTATCATTGAAGATACGGGATGCATTAGTGTTCCCGGAAGATAACGTAAAGCATGTAAACCGGAATCTGCTTAATTTTTATGCTACATATCCGTTCTGTAATTTATCTGTTTATTTCAGTTCGTCCCCTTCCGAAGCTTTTGCCGGATATATGGATACGGTTGTCAAGAATCATTTGGAGGGAAAACCGGGCTTGGAACAGATTACGTGGCTGCTGAATTTTGTCCAGCATACGTTTACGCATAAACCCGATATAGAGGTACATGGCTCGGAGGTTTATTATTTTCCGGAAGAAACAGCCTTTTACCCCTATGCGGATTGTGAAGATTTATCTGTATTTTTGTCGTGGTTGATACGGCGGTATGTGGGCGGTGACGTCTTGGTCTTATATTATCCCGCTCATGTGGCTCTTGCAGTTGAAAGCCGTCCCGGATATAAGGGTGGGACGTTGAAGTACCGGAATAAAGAATATATGATTTGCGACCCTTCTTATAAAGGTGCTGCACCGGGAAAAGTAATACCGGCCTGTGCTTCTTTAAAGCCTGTTATTGTTTCGTATTTCAAATGAAAGAAAAAGAAGAATGGAGAAATTAATATTATCATTTATACTATTGCTCTGTTTGGGTTGTTTACCGGAAGCTACAGCGCAAAAGAAGATATCCGGCCGTTCCGTTCCGGTGCAGTTCAGCATGGTTGAACCGTCTTCAAAGTCGAATGTGCCGGGAGGCTCATTGAAGAACAATTATGTATCGTCCATACAGGTTGCTGACCTGGATTCATTACCGGAAGATGTGACTGTACGTCCTTATTCAGTGGCGGTTATAATAGGAGTGGAGCAATATGACTTTATTCCGGCTGCACCTTATGCCGCTCATGATGCGGAACTGATTTCCCGTTATTTTAAAGCTTTATTGGGGGTTGACAAGGTTATTGTCCATAAAAACAAAGAGGTGTCCGGGTTCTTTTTTGAGAATTTATTCAATGCCGAAGAAGGTGAATTATCCCGGATAATTGAAAAAGGAAAGACCGATTTGTTTGTCTATTATTCGGGTCACGGTGTTTCGGCTGCCGATGGAAAAGATGTTTATATGCTTCCTGTAGACAGCAAAATGAGGCTGATAGAGAAACAGGGTTATAGCCTGAACGCTCTGTTCGAACAGCTGGATAAGCTGCCGACGAAGAGTACAACAGTCTTTATTGATGCCTGTTTCAGCGGGTTAGGTAAGTTCTCGCAAGCGGGTTCTCCTCTAAATCTTATGCAAACCAAAGGGGTAAAAGTAAGACCTTTGCTTTTCCAGCCTTGGCTCCGGAATCCGAATTTCAGAGTGTTTACTTCGTCTGCAACCAATCAGGCTTCATTAGTGTTGGATGAAGCGCGTACCGGATTATTTACTTATTTTCTGGCAATGGGGTTGCGTGGGAGAGCGGATATGAATCAGGACGGGCATGTGACGGCCGATGAATTATATCGGTATATTTACTCAAATGTTTCAGAAAACTCCAAAAAAATCTATCAAGAGCAGACTCCTTGCTTTTATGGGGACGGTTCTTTTGTCCTCTATTAGCATTTCTTATTTTACATCAATAGAAATTAGTACAGACTTTTTTAGCTTCGCATAAAATAACAGCGAGGTTTTTCTGTCACAAAAAGTCTTTTTATCTCAAATAAAAAAAGAGATAAGATTTTTATTGAACTAAAATAAAGAAAACAAATGGAAGATAGTAGGAAGATGCTATATGATGTGGCTTATGAGAAAATGTTTGCCGTGATGAACCGTTACCATCCGGTTTCCGAAAGTCTTCGTGAGATGATCTATGATAATAGTGTCCCGTCCCATTTTTCTAAAGGTGAATTGTTGCTGACCGAGAGCCGGGAGTGTAATGTGCTGTTTTTCATAGCAAGCGGGTTTTGTTCCTGCTTCTATAATAAAGACGGGAAAGAATGTATTATGCGATTTGCCGGGGAAGGAAACTTTTGTACGTCATGGCATAGTTTTTTGGGAAAGCAGCGTTCTCTGATTAATATCAAAGCAACGGAAGAAACGATGGCCGTTTGCTTTACCCGGGAGCATTTTGACAGGCTGTGGGATGAGAGCACTGAGTTTATCGTTGTTATATGCAGGATACTTGAAATGTATGCCATCGAGAGTGAAGAAAAGATATTCCGGATGCGCAGTAACCAGGCTGAAGGAAGAGTCCGGCATTATATGGATACACATGAGATACATTATTTGATGAAACATGTTCCCCGTTATAACATCGCTTCTTATCTGGACATGACACAGGAAACTTTTTCCAAGATATTTACTCAATTGAATAAAGAACAAAAGTAGAGGAAAGCTAAACTAAACAAGTAAACGTCTTGTTCTATTTCCAAATTAAATAGGAAAAGAATACATATGAGACGGAAGAATGTAAATGTACTGTTGATCTTTGGAGTTGTGATAGCGATTGTCTTGTTGATGATTTGGCTATTTTTAGGAACGACATTGGAACAGGAGGCCAATCCGGAAACGGACCCACTGACAATAGAACAAAATATCTGATAAGGCCCGGATATAAAAAAGCCTCCGTATCGACGATGCGGAGGCTTTTTATGTAGAATAAAATCGATTATCCGAGGAATCCCAGCAAGATACCGGCTGCAACAGCAGAACCGATTACACCGGCCACATTCGGACCCATAGCGTGCATCAACAGATAGTTGGTCGGATCATATTCCAAACCTACATTCTGAGAAATACGGGCCGAGTCAGGTACGGCGGATACACCAGAGTTACCGATAAGCGGGTTGATCTTGTTGCCTTCTTTCAGGAACAGGTTGAAGAACTTCACGAACAGGATACCTGCACAAGTCGCAATCACGAATGACAGGGCACCCAGACCGAAGATCTTGATAGAGTTCCATGTCAGGAACTGAGTTGCTTGAGTGGAAGCACCAACTGTTACACCCAACAGGATTGTGATCGTATCGATCAGCGGACCGCGGGCTGTTTCAGCCAAACGACGTGTCACACCACTTTCTTTCAACAGGTTTCCGAAGAACAGCATACCCAACAGAGGCAGACCGGAAGGAACCAGGAAGCAAGTCAGCAACAAACCTACGATCGGGAAAACGATCTTTTCCGTAGAAGAAACTGCTCTCGGCGGTTTCATGCGGATCAAACGTTCTTTCTGAGTAGTCAGCAAACGCATGAACGGTGGCTGGATGATAGGTACCAACGCCATATATGAATAAGCGGATACCGCAATCGCACCCATCAGGTTCGGTGCCAGTTTGGAAGAAAGGAAGATAGCCGTAGGACCGTCAGCACCACCGATAATACCGATAGCACCAGCCTGGTTCGGTTCGAATCCCATCTGAAGAGCAATGATATAAGCACCGAAGATACCGAACTGGGCAGCTGCACCGATCAACATCAGCTTTGGATTGGAAATCAAAGCGGAAAAGTCGGTCATAGCCCCGATACCGAGGAAAATCAACGGCGGATACCATCCGGAGGTTACACCCTGGTAGAGGATGTTGAGCACAGAACCTTGTTCGTAAATACCTACTTGCAATCCGGCATCTTTGAAAGGAATGTTACCGATCAGAATACCGAATCCGATAGGGATAAGGAGCATAGGTTCAAATTCATATTTAATAGCCAGGAAGATGAACAACAGACCGATAAGGATCATTGCAAGATGACCCGGTGTCGCGTTGTAAACCCCTGTATAAGTGAGGAACAACTGCAGGTTTTCTCCCAGAAACTGGAGGAAACTTTCCTGTGCTGCGCCTGCTGCTTGTAATAATACTGATCCTAACATAATATTATCCTATTACGACGAGGTCAGCACCTTCCAGTACGGAATCCCCTTTGTTTACTTTTACTTCAATGATCTTACCGTCACGATCGGCATTGATGTTGTTTTCCATCTTCATGGCTTCGAGGACGAGCAGATTCTGGCCTCTCTTCACAGCATCGCCGACTTTACAGTTAACCTGCAGGATTACACCTGGCAGCGGAGATTTGACAGCTCCTTTGGTTGTTGAAGCAGCCGGACGTGAAACAACAGGTTCGCCGCTTGCTGTCGTTGGAGCCTGGGCCGGACGTTTCAGTGTGACCATCTGTTTTTTTGCCGGTTTCTCCATCTTAACCTGATAGGGAGTACCGTTTACTTCCACTTCAGCAATGTCGTCTACCACTGAATTGATATGTACTTTATATACGTTACCGTTAATAGTATATTTGAAACTTTTCATTCTTGTTTATGTTTAAAGATAATTACTTTTTGGGTACTTCGCGCAGACCGTAAATCTTAGAGCTCCAAGGAGAGTAAGTTCTTTGTACCTTGCGGATCGTAAGAACCGTATTTTCGATGTCGTGGTTATCGTCGCTCATTTCATACAGAGCAGCACCGATAGCCGCGAAGATTTCTCCTGATTCCTGTCCTGCATTAGCTGCAACAGTTGTTGAACCTGCTGCTTTCTGTGCGTTACGTTTGCTGGCCGCAATAGAGAATTTACCGATTTGTTTAAAGATAAAGAACAACAGGAAGAGCCCGGTAAACACAACAGCCATAGCTGTCAGTGTCATACCGATACCCCAAGCATCGTTTGCCTTGAAGTTGTCGATCTTTTCGTTTGAGTCCAGCGTCTTATTGTTCGTACTGGGGGTCACTTTCGTCAACTGTGCCCATTCTTCCTGTCCGTCAATAATACGACCGTAACTGATATCCGCTTTTTGTGAAGCAGGGATAACGATCTCGTCAATCAGTGTTTTCCCGTCGGCATCGTAAAGTGCCACATAATTTTCTTTAGACGGGTCAAGAGTGAAGTTAACATGGAATGTACCGCGATTAGGTTCTCCGTCCGCCCAGAATAACGTATGCTGGCGCGGAGGAATAATAGTCAGCACGTCACCCTTTGGAATCGGATACTTCTTCGGATTGTTTTTGTCATTTGTCAAAAAACATCCCGCAATGTTTACCGAACCGGCCGAATTATTGAATAATTCGATCCAGGCATGACGCTTGTCGTATTCATCAACGAAGTTGTCTTCGTTGACGACCAACACTTCATTTATTCGCATGGAGGTTGCACGCTGTGCTTTTGCCCCGAATGAAACGAGCAAAGCAAACAACAGCAAGACCCCTATTTTCTTATTCATCATATTCATTTCCTGTTTTAAGAATTATAGAGGCAGATTGTCATGTTTCTTAGCAGGATTGCTTAACTTTTTAGTCTGCAACTGTTGTAAAGCGCGAATAATACGGAAACGAGTGTTACGCGGTTCGATAACATCGTCGATATAACCATATTGAGCGGCATTGTACGGGTTGGCAAATGCTTTTTTGTATTCGGCTTCTTTTTCTGCAGCGCAAGCTTTCGGATCTTCTGCGGCAGCCACTTCTTTTGCAAAGATAACTTCTACTGCACCGCTCGGGCCCATAACAGCGATTTCAGCCGTCGGCCAAGCATAGTTCATATCACCGCGCAGGTGTTTGGAACTCATCACACAGTAAGCACCACCGTAAGATTTACGCAGTGTAACAGTTACCTTAGGCACTGTAGCTTCGCCGTAAGCGTAAAGCAATTTGGCGCCATGCAGGATCACACCGTTGTATTCCTGGCCTGTACCCGGCAAGAATCCCGGTACGTCTACCAATGTTACCAACGGAATGTTGAATGCGTCGCAGAAGCGGACGAAACGGCCTGCCTTACGGGAAGCGTTGCTATCCAGACATCCTGCCATAACTTTCGGCTGGTTGGCTACTATACCGACTGTCTGACCGTTGAAACGTGCGAAACCTACGATGATGTTTTTAGCGTAGTCTGCATGTACTTCCAGGAATTCGCCGTTGTCGATGATCGTACCGATCACTTCGTACATATCGTAAGCCTGGTTTGGATTATCAGGGATGATGTCGTTCAGGTTGTCATCCAGACGGTCGATCGGATCTTTACATTCGATCAACGGAGTTTCTTCCAGGTTGTTCTGCGGCAGGAAGCTGATCAATTTGCGGATTAACTGCAAACCGTCTTCTTCTGTGTCTACAGCGAAGTGAGCCACACCGGATTTTGTCGTGTGTACGCTTGCACCACCCAGTTGTTCCTGGGTTACGTCTTCACCTGTAACAGTCTTTACTACTTTCGGACCTGTCAGGAACATATAGCTTGTTCCGCGAGTCATGATGTTGAAGTCAGTCAGAGCAGGAGAGTAAACTGCACCGCCGGCACACGGACCGAAGATTCCGGAAATCTGAGGGATAACACCAGAAGCCAGGATGTTACGCTGGAAAATTTCGGCATAGCCGGCCAAAGCGTTTACACCTTCCTGGATACGTGCGCCGCCAGAATCGTTCAAGCCGATAACGGGAGCACCCATTTTCATGGCCTGGTCCATTACTTTACAGATCTTCATGGCCAAAGCTTCAGACAAAGCACCACCGAATACGGTGAAGTCCTGTGCATAAATATATACCAGGCGTCCGTCGATCGTACCGTAACCTGTTACGATACCGTCGCCCAGATACTTAGTTTTTTCAATACCGAAGTTTGTACAACGGTGTTGTACGAACATATCGAATTCTTCAAAACTTCCTTCATCCAGCAACATGGCAATACGTTCGCGTGCCGTGTATTTTCCTTTTTTGTGCTGAGATTCAATTCTTTTCTCTCCACCACCTAAACGAGCTGTTTCGCGAAGGGCGATAAGCTCCTTTACTTTTTCAAGTTGGTTACTCATTGTATTTTTGATTTGTTGTTAGAAATGAACTACTTTTTTTACTTTCCCGGCATGCAAAGTTCTGTCAATACACTGCATGTAGATTTCGGATGAAGGAAAGCAATGCTTAAGCCTTCTGCTCCTCCGCGGGGAGCTTTGTCGATCAGCTTAACGCCTTTTGATTCAGCTTCGTCCAGAGCAGCCTGTACATCGGGCACTGCAAATGCGATATGGTGGATGCCTTCACCTTTCTTTTCAATGAATTTAGCGATTGTGCTGTCTTCACTGGTCGGTTCCAGTAATTCGATTTTAGTCTGACCAACTTTGAAGAATGCGGTTTTAACTTTTTGGTCGGCTACTTCTTCGATGTTGTAGCATTTCAAACCCAATACTTCTTCGTAATACGGTAGGCAAGCTTCAATACTCTTCACTGCGATACCCAGATGTTCGATATGTGTAAGTTCCATGTCAATAATAATTTAGTAATTTAATATTGTTTTTTGTTCTATGCGGGCAAAGGTACACTCTTTTTGTGAATAGAGAAATAATTCATTAATATTTATCAGCATGATTTGAATATGTTTAAAAGCCTTTATTGGGGTCAGAAACGGGTGATTCACGATTGCAAATGTAAACAGACCGGATCCAATGCCCATGGAAATCGGATTGCATGGGCATGGAATTAAGGATGGATGGGCATGGATACTTTTTTCAATACCCAAAGGGCTTATTGTATAAAACGTATTTTTCAGTCTCAAAAGGTATCCGAAATCAAATAAATGTTAACCCTCTTTTCAGGCATCAAAAAGGGACTTTTTGCTCTTTCCCGGCAATAAGCTCCCGGGAAGTCAACCTTTATTTCATTTTCCCGGAACTTCATCGCCCTGAAGACGGTCGTCATACCCTATGAAGACGGTCGCCATTCAAATGAACACGGTCGCGACGGCGATGAAGACGGTCGTCATGGCGACAAGCCTCCGGAATTTCCTTGGGATATTTGGAACACCGCCCGTCTTTGTTTTGCTACAGGCGATTCTCCGGGAGTTAAGCTTTATCACTTTGCTGGCGTTTTCGGTTTTCAATAATCAAATTGCATACTTTTTGGAATGGGTCCGGCACCTCGCTCCATCTGTTGTCAGTCGGGAAGTCTAAAAACCGTGAAAAGTGTCAATCCAAAATCGATCAAGATTTCGGATGAAATAGAAAAACGGTTGAAATGAGGGTTATTGTAATTTCCGGGTAGGTTTATGACAAGTTGAAATCAAGCCTTTGTTAGTATTTCGGATTAATTCTCTACCTTTACAGCCGTAGTTGGTTTTTATGGCTTAGGATGAGATAGAAAAGAAGAATAACATTAAATGTATAATGAATTATTATAAAATGAAAAGATTAAAACAATATGCAGGTTTGCTGACCGGGCTTTTGCTCATATCATGTTCGGGTGTAGACAGAACGGTTAATATGAACACTATAGATGTAGCCGGGGCCATGGAGAACCTCCAGGAACTAAAAGTATCTCAACTGGGAAGTAAAATCAGGTTTGTGCCTTTGGAAACCAGCGATAGTGTCTTGGTGGCTGACCATTGGGATTTTTGGGTAACCGACAAATATGTCATTGTAAGCAACGTGGGGCGTGGCAGTAGCCAAAGATGTATGACCTTTGATCTGAATACAGGCAAATACATAGCCACGATAGGGCATCCGGGGCAAGATCCGGAGGCATACGGAAGCAGTGTTCCGGTCTTAGATGCATCAGGGAATGACGTACTCTATTTCTTTAAACCGACAGGAATTGTGAAATATAGTATGGACGGTCGTTTTCTGGGTTCGATAAATTCGACAATAATGAACCGCAGGCTCACTTCTTATCCGTTGATCAACGATACGGTGATGACAACAGTACTGTCGGGTAGCAGTCCTGAAGGCGACCGATACATTTCTCTCCTGCGCATGAATCTGGAAGGGAACCTGATCGATTCTACGGCAGTGGTAACACAGGGAAAGCCCATTGACCCAAACGCGCGTGTCAGGTATTTTGATGTATCCATACAAAATTATCCGAGCTTGATGCCTTATAGCGGCCTAAAATACAGTAGGATTAAAGGACGGCGTGAAGATGTGGGAGCGGTTGTGGAAATAAAAGGTTCAGACCAAATGTGGCAGACCGATGGATATATTCGCTTCCATCAGGCGTTTAACGACTCTATTTATGATATGACAGCCGAAAACACTCCCATTGCCTATGTGTTTGACACCGGCAAATGGCGCTATCCGGTTGAAGAAACAGGAAAAACGGAAATGACGTCCGATCACGTTTTTGTAACAGATATGACAGAAACTACGGACAAAATAGTGTTTGCCGTAAGCAATGGCTGGTTTGGAGAGGGCAACAAAGGCTATGTGGGGCTCTACAATAAAAAGACAGGAGCCACTGCCATGAGTAAAATAGAAAAAGGTTTTCAAGATGACCTTACCGGTTTTGCACCGTTCTATCCTGTACGTACTAACAACAAGGGACAGCTGGTAGGCGTGATGACAATTGAGGATATTGACGAATGGCTGGAAAAGCACCCGGGTGCGGAAAGGCCGACGTTTATCGATACATTGGTCGAAGATGCTAACCCGGTGCTGGTGATTGTGGAATGACTAACCAAGCGCTTTTTTAGAAGTCTACAATAAGACGGACATTCAATTGGCGCCCGGTCAGGTAATTCGGGATTGCGTATTGATGGTTGTCGATGTTCGTGATCCAATAATAAGAGCTTGTATTCTTTATGTCGAACAGGTTGAACACATCGAGTCCCAGCCAGATGTTTTTCAGGTTGCGGAAGAAGCCCCGGTCCATGATCGCATCCGTTCCTCCGGCAAGCTGATAAGAGAAACCGAGGTCTACACGCTTGTAGGCCGGCGTGCGGAAATAACCGTCTTCATAGCCTGTACGTGGGGCTGTGACGGGAAGGCCGCCGGACAATACGCCTTTCAAATTCAGCTTGACACGCTTGTAGCCGGGGAAATAATCCTGGAAAAAGACCGATACGTTATATCCCTGGCTGTTCGGCATCGGAACATATTTGCTGCCCCGGATGCTCTGTTCCGCCTTCATCAGCGAGAAGCTGATCCAGGAGTCTGTGCCCGGAACAAACTCTCCGAAGAATTTGACATCGAGTCCCATCGCATGGCCTTGGGCGCAGTTCTCCCCATAGTAACGGATCTTTACATTATCTACGGTGTAAGGATTCAGGTTGTCCAGCTTTTTATAATACATATCGGCGCTGAGCTTGAAGTTACGGCCCGATGCCCGGAAGGTATAATCGCCACCGGCAATGACATGTATGGAGCGTTGGGATTTCAGATTCTCGTTCAGCTGGATGATGCTGTTGCCATATTCGTCTTGTACGGTAGTGCGCAGCTCCTTATAGAACGGAGACTGGTAGTACAAGCCGGAAGCCAGGCGGAAAGTCAGGTTCTGGTCGAAGTTCGGAATGAACCCGAGCGAAACACGCGGACTGAATATAAATTCCTTATTATAACTCCAATAACTGCCGCGTACACCGCCTACTAACGTGAATAATCCTTGCTTGGTACGGAATTTGAATATATCCTGCAGGTAGCCGGAGATGCGGGTGCTTTCCAGTTCATTGTCGGAAAACAGGTTGGCGATCACATTAACCGTTCCGCCGCCTTGCGGGAGCGAATAACCTGCGGAATCCCGCTTTTCCCATTCATTGATTTTATCGTTGATTTTCTCCATCTGTACGGTTGCGCCCCACTTCAAGGTGTTGTTCTTCAGGCGGGCGACTCCATAGTGGCCGACGTTCATGATATTCGAATGTAACCGGTTGCGGGCATGTTCGTTATAGCGGGCTACGGACAGCTCTTGCATATCTCCGCCGTTTTCTTCGGCGGCATCTCCCAACCAGTAATCACCGGCAATGTCATACCCTTCCTCTTCTTTACTGGTAAAGGCGGAGGCTTGCAGGCCCAATTCGGTATGTTCGTTGGGGTTATGTTTCAGTGTCAGTGCCCCGAACAGGGTCTCGAACCTGTCCCGTTCCTGTCCGTTCATATACACCATGAACTTTTTTGCATTGGTTGCCGTACCGAAAGACGTTTCCCGCGTATGGGGGATGAATGTATATTTGTTGATCGCTAAGTTACCCAGGAAGTTCACTTCCCATTTAGGGGCAAGCTGGTAGGTCATATAGGTCTGCAGGTCGATGAAGTTCGGGTCGTATTCGGCGTCCGTGTCGGTGGTCTTTAACAGCGAACGGCCTGTCTTGTAACGGAAGCCGGTCACTTGTGTGAATTTCCCCGAAGAACTTCCGATATAGGCATTGGCGCCTAACAGACTGGCAGAAGCCGACCCTTCAAACATTTTGGGCTTTTTGTATGTGATATCCAAAACGGAACTCATTTTATCCCCGTAACGTGCTTCGAACCCTCCGGCGGAGAAATTGACGGATTCCGTCAGGTCCGGATTGATAAAGCTGAGCCCTTCCTGCTGTCCGGAACGGATCAGGAGCGGACGGAATACTTCGAGGCCGTTGACATAGACGATATTCTCGTCATAGCTTCCGCCCCGGACCGAGTATTGCGAACTAAGCTCATTGTTGGAGGAGACGCCGGCAAACGTAACGACCAGACTTTCGATGCTCCCCCCGGCAGGGTCGGGAAGTAGCTTCACCCGGTCGGCATTCAGCGTTTCAAGGGTTGTTGTCTGTTTGCGGATTGCGGTGGTGGTGACTTCCCCCAGTTCGATGGAGGTATAGTTCATCTGGACATTGAGCCGCATGTCTTTAGTTACCTGTGGAATAATCCGTTCTGCCTTGTTGTAGCCGAGGCATGAATAGATAAGCGTGACCGAATCCCCGGTCGCAACCGAGAGTGAGTAGTGGCCTTTTTCATTACTCATCGTTCCGTTCAACGTATTCTTCACCCGGATATTGACCAGCTCGAGCGGGTTTCCGTCTGCATCGCGGACATAACCGCTGATTTTTGCACGTCCCTGTCCGAAAGCAGGTATCGAAAATAATATAAATAGTAGCGCAGCTATTGCACGAATCTTCATAATCTATTATAGTTATAGCTTTACTAACGCAGGAAATAAGGATTTATTTTCCGTATGCCCCAAACTTGTTCATTCTTTTGTTCTTTATCAGCTAAATAATTACCTTTGTTATCTGTTTAGCAATATATATAAAGTAAGATATAAATGGAAAGTTTCGCAACACTGATAAAAAACAGAAGAAGTACCCGTAAGTTTACGGACCGGTTATTGAATCCGGAACAGGTGGAAATGATATTGAAAGCCGCCCTTATGGCACCCGCTTCCAAGCGGAAGAACCCCTGGCAGTTCGTTGTCGTGGAAGACAAGGATATGTTGGCAAAGCTGTCGGAATGCAAACCGGTGGGCGCCGCCTTCCTGAAAGATTGCGCGCTGGCTGTCGTGGTGCTGGCGAATGTGATGGAAAGCGATGTTTGGGTGGAAGACGCTTCCGTCGCCTCCATCTATATGCAGTTGCAGGCCGAAGACCTCGGGTTGGGCAGCTGCTGGTGTCAGATCCGGAACCGCCAGACGGAAGACGATGCGGATGCCGCCCAGTATGTACGCGGCCTGTTGAATATCCCGTACCAGTTAGAAGTTCTTTCCATTATCGGTTTCGGATATAAGGACCAGGAACGGAAACCGTTTGACGAATCCCACCTGCAATGGGAAAAGATACATTTAGGCTCATATCCCATGCCGGGCGAAAACGGACCGGAAGAAGCATGAAGATCATCTTTTTAGGTTCCGGCAACCTGGCGACCCGCCTGTCGCTCGAAATGCACCGGAAAGGAATGCGGATCGGGCAGGTATATAGCCATACACCGGAAAACGCCGAGCGACTGGCAGCGCAGTTGGGCTGTCCCTGGACAACCGTTCCTGAAGAGGTCGATACGGACGCCGACCTGTATGTCTTTTCCCTGAAAGACACGGTACTGGCAGACGTGATCGCCCGGATCAGGCCGAACAACGGGTTGTGGGTGCATACGGCAGGCAGTATGCCGATGGATGTCTTCAGCGGATATACAGCCGATTATGGAGTCATGTATCCCATGCAAACCTTCAGCAAAGTGCGTCCCGTAGACTTTAGCGTGATCCCCTTTTTCCTGGAGGCCAATACGCCGGAGAACGCCGGCAAACTGCAACAGATAGCCGGAGCGCTTTCCGGGAATGTCCGTTTCCTGTCGTCCGACAAACGTAAAAGCCTCCATCTGGCCGCCGTCTTTGCCTGTAATTTCACCAACCATATTTATGCGTTAGCTGTTAAAATATTACAGGGGCAGGAGATACCGGCCGATGTCCTGCTGCCGCTTATCGACGAGACGGCAGCCAAGGTGCATACGATGACGCCCGCCGAGGCGCAGACCGGTCCGGCTATCCGCTATGACGAGAATGTAATCAATAAACACCTGGCCATGCTGGACGACCCCGATATGCGGTCTGTCTACCAGCTGATCAGCCAAAGCATACATAAGGAGGCACAAATATGAGCAGTATCAATTATGACCTGAATAAGATAAAGGCATTTGTCTTTGATGTGGACGGTGTCCTGTCGTGCGACGTAGTCTCGTTGCATCCCAACGGCGATCCCATGCGCACTGTCAATATAAAGGATGGTTACGCCTTGCAGCTTGCCGTCAAGAAGGGATACCAGGTAGCGATCATTACCGGCGGTTATACGGAGGCAGTGAAGATTCGTTTCTCCCGTCTCGGCATTACCCATATATATATGAAGAGCGCCGTCAAGGTCCATGACTACCGGGATTTCCTCGAAAAGACAGGGTTGCAACCCGAAGAGGTGATGTATGCGGGTGACGATATCCCCGACTACGAAGTGATGCAGTTAGTCGGTTTGCCTGTGGCGCCTGCCGATGCCGCACCGGAGATTAAACGCATAGCCAAGTATATCTCCCATAAAAACGGAGGAGAAGGTGTTGCCCGCGATATCATCGAACAGACGATGAAGGCACAGGGGCACTGGATGGGGGATGAGGCGTTCGGTTGGTAAGAGAGGAAAAGGAGAGATATTAATTATGAATTATGAGATATGGTATTACCTAATTTAAAGAAATATAAGATCGTCCTGGGCTCCAACTCCCCCCGCCGGCGTGAGTTACTGGCGGGATTGGATATTGATTTTGAAGTGCAGGTGATCCCCGGCATAGACGAATCATACCCGGAGACATTAAAGGCGGAAGACATCCCTGTCTATCTGGCCCGGAAAAAGGCGGAAGCCTATCTGCAAACAATGCCCGACAACGAGCTGTTGATAACGGCCGATACGATTGTGTGGACCTTTGATGAGATACTGGGGAAGCCGAAAGACCGTGAAGACGCTATCGCCATGCTGAGGAAACTCTCCGGCCGTGTCCATGAGGTCGTAACGGGTGTCTGCATCACGACAAAGGAGAAAACCATCTCCTTCTCCGCCGCGTCGGCAGTCTGCTTTGCCGAGTTGGACGACGAGGAAATCCTATATTATGTAGATAAATACCATCCCTTCGACAAAGCCGGCAGCTACGGCATACAGGAATGGATCGGGTATGTGGCGGTCGAAGCTATCAACGGCAGCTTCTACAATGTCATGGGCCTGCCCGTCCGGCTTCTCTACCAGGAGTTGAAGAAGCTGTAAAGAATTGACAAAATTCTATGTTTTAAGGTGATTTATTGAAGGTAAGGCAAATAGGAAGTCTGTACTTTTGTGATATTAACTTTTGAGTATCATGAAAAAGATCTACTATTTGCTTGTAAGCCTGTTTTTCCTGCAGTCCGTCTTTGCGGCGAATGGAAAACAGACCTTTGACGTCCGCCTGCAGAACGGGCTGAATATGAATGTGGAGGTATGCACGGATGGAATATTCCGGATACGGATTACGCCTCGTCCAGCCTTTTCAGAGTCATTGATGCAACGCTACGGCATCATTAAAACGGATTGGGAACCCGTAGCGGTCTCCCCGAAAGACAACAAACAGCAGTTTGAAGTATCGACCGGCGCCTACCGGTTGAAAGTCGATAAAAAGACCGGTGCCATCACCGTCGCCGACCGCAAGGGCCGGGTGATTATCGAAAAAGCCGTCTTCCTGACCTCCGCCGATCCGCTCTGTACGAACTTAGGCAAAGTCATCAACGCCAAATATAAGGATATGAAAGTGCCGAACAACGGTACGATCATCGGCGACGACAGCAGCAAAGGATCATCCAAGGACATGGCGGAAACCGGTGACTATAAAAACACCAGCATCCTTTCCATCTCCCTCAAAGACGGCGAACGTTTTTATGGCGGCGGCAGCACGAGCCGCGACCATATCCAGCACCGCGGCGAACTGCTCCGCATGTGGACCACCTACCAGCATACCGAGATACCGATGCCCTTTATGATCAGCTCCGAAAACTGGGGCGTCTTCAACAATACGACACGCAAGAACTTCTTCGATATCGGCAGCTACCAGCCGGATGTCTTCTCCATCTATAACACGACGGACGAGGCAGACTTCTACCTGATGTTCGGTAACTCGATGCCCGACGTGATCAACCATTACACGACTATTACCGGCAAGCCCTACCTGCTTCCGAAATGGGCGTACGGCTTATGCTTCGGCCCGAACATGCTCGAAAACCAGTTCGATATCCTGAACGATGCCGTCCGGTTCCGCGACATGGGCGTACCCTGCGACCTCTTCTGGCTCGAACCCCAGTGGATGGAGAAACGCTATGACTTCTCGACCAAGAAGAAATGGAACTATAAGTTGTTCTCGGCAGAAGCCTATTGGGATTCGACCCGCTATCCGAAGAAGGAGAACCACCGCCTCCTCATCGGCCGCCTGCATGGGATGGGCTATCACCTGGGGCTTTGGCTGTGCGAAGAATATGACCTGAGCATCGCCGAAGAGGACGCATTGACCGCCGCAGCCGGAAAAGACACTTCCGGGCTGGAACATTGGATGGACCACCTGACCCACTTCATGGACAACGGCGTAGACGGCTTCAAGCTGGACCCCGCCCGCACGATCGACGAACACCCGAACTTCCAATACTATAACGGACGTACGGATAAGGAAATGCACAACCTGAACCAGGTCCTTCTCCCGAAACAAATGTACAAGATGACCCGCAAGCATACCGGACGCCGTTCCTGGCATCATTACACCGCCGGCTGGGCCGGAACCCAGCATTGGAGCGCCTCGACCAGCGGCGATAACGGAGGCGGGCGCACCGCCCTCTTCGACCAGTTGAACCTCGGGATGAGCGGTTTCATGAACACATCCTGCGACGTGATGAATGTGAATAAGGACGAAGAATTGCAGAGCCTGCATTTCGGCCTCTTCCTGCCCTGGGTGCAGATCAACAGCTGGTACTCGTTGCACCAGCCCTTCTACTTCCCGGAAAAGGAAAAGAAGATGTACCGCGACTATGTGAAGTTGCGCTATTCCCTCATGCCCTATATCTATTCGGCAGCCCTGGAAGGCGCACAGACCGGTATGCCGATCGTCCGCTCCATGCCGCTGATGTTCCCAGACGACCGCAAGACGGACGATATGGTCTATCAATATATGTTCGGCGAGAACTTCCTTGTCGGTATATTCAGCGACTCTATCTACCTGCCGAAAGGCAACTGGATCGACTACTGGACAGGCGAGAAGCTCGCCGGAGGCCGCGAGGTGCAGCATACGGTTCCCGACAACAGGGCCGGCCTGTTGTTTGTCCGCGAAGGCGCCATCATCCCGTTCCAGAAGGAAATGCAGTATATCGGCGAGAAGCCCCTGGACACATTAATGGTGAAAGTCTTCCCCAAAGGAACCACTTCCTACACGATGTATGAAGACGACGGCCTCACCTACAACTTCGAAACGGGCGCCATCGCCGCCACCCGCTTCGAATGCAAGCAAAGCGGGCAAAAGATCGAGTTCACCGTCTTCCCCGTCGAAGGCTCATACGACGGCATATACCGGTCGCGGACATACGAACTGGAGATCGACGCCCCGCAGCGCCCCACCCAAGTACAGGTAAACAACGTCCCCGTAACCGACTGGCAGTACAGCGACAACAACAAGGTGCTCGTCACCCTGCACCAGGATAACATAACAGACAAGGTCAGTTGCATCATAAATTAAATGATGATTTAGCACATCATTCAATTCAACCTGTTCCGTTCCTCCTTATGATAATGTTCGATCAGATATAAGGTTTTGGCAAGAGATGGGAATATAGGGAGTATCACAGGACGATCCGGATCCCATTCCGGGTCGTCCGTTATTATTTCAGAAAGCGGACCGGCCTGCATAAGCACGGTCTGCGCCGGGGTAACAGCTGTGGCAATAAAGCTTTTTTCGGCAGGTAATAATACAAAATATCCTTCGTCTACTTCTATGACCGGGGCCTGTTCCCTGCTAAGGACAGCCACCTTTCCGGACGAAACAAACAGTAACACATTGCCGGTGTCTTCGGTATTGCATAAAACCTCGCCTGCCTTTGCCATTCTACATTCGAACTGGTTAGGGAAGTGTTTTATCATATTTAATCAATCAGGGTTTATCCGAGCTAAGCATCGCTTTTCGTTTGGGCAGATACTGGAGCATCCCTTTTGAATATTCAATCTGGTGCTTTCCATTATCATCAGCATAGATTACGTAGTATTCGATATCCGGCAACGAGGCAGCCATCTGCCGTGCCTTCTCCAATCCCATCGCCATGAAAGCCGTTGCATAGGCGTCGGCGGTCATGCAGTCGTCGGCAACGATTGTTGCGCTCAACACACTCTGCTGGGCGGGATAGCCGGTTCGCGGATCGATCGTATGGGCATATTTCTTGCCATCTTTGATGTAGAAGTTGCGGTAGTTGCCCGAAGTGGCGATCGCCCCTTTCCGGCACAACTGGATGACCTCGTCGTACTTGTTCACGACGCCCGTCGAGTCGTCTTCCGGCAGGTTGATACCGACACGCCAGCACGCGCCATTCTGGTTGACGCCCTTCATCATCACCTCGCCGCCTATGTCGACCATGTAATTCTCCACCCCCTCACGTTCGAGCAGGCGGGCGATCACGTCGCACGAATACCCCTTGGCGATGGCGGAACAGTTGAGCAGCAGCCTCGGGTCGTCTTTCACCACCCGCCGGCCGTCCAGATGCACCTTTTGGTAACCGACGAACGCCCGCAGGCTGTCGATCATCTCCGGCGTCACGCTCTCTTTCTTGCTGAACCCGAATCCCCAGACGTTGACTAATGGGGCGCAGGTGATGTCGAAAACGCCATCCGAGTTGCGCGAAACTTCCATCGATTTGTTGAACACTTCCGTAAACCAATCGTCCACCTCCACCGTGTCGTTGTTATTGACCTTTGCGATGATCGAATTGGGATTGAACGGATTAAGAGACAGGTTAAATTGTTGCAACTCTGCGTCGATTTTGTCTGTCAGGATCTGCGGCGCCTCATACTTGATGTTGTATAAGGTATGAAACACAGTGCCGCTCTCTTCGAAATATTGCTTTTTACTATTGCATGAAATGAAAGAGGTAACCCCTAAAAGTACCAATAAATGAATTAGCCTATACATTTTTGTATCATTTTGTGCACAAAGATACAAAAAAACACGTACCTCCCGAAACCCCCAAATCTGCCCGAAACGTAAAAAAGCCCAAAATACGACAAAAGGATAGGTTCATTATCAGGCTGTTACGAAACTGCAATTACCCTTCAAAAGAGGTACTGTGGAAGGGCTGTAACCCTCTATTGATAAGGGCTGGGAAGCACTTTTAAAATGACGAATGAAAACGTACGTTTATTTTAGTCATTT
>NZ_QREV01000033.1 GCF_003363715.1 Parabacteroides acidifaciens | reverse complement strand
CCGCCATTACGACCGTCCTCTTTGCCATTACGACCGTGCTAATGTGTAGTGCACTCGGCACCTCGCGAAGATTAGCATGGTCGTAATGGCGATTTGGACGGTCATAATTAAAAAGAGGACCGTCTTTAGGGCAAAAAAGCCCCTAAATTTCCTTGCGATATTTGGAACGCCGTCCGTTTTATTTTCAAATATTCGATTCTCCGGGAGTTAAGCTTTATCACTTTGACGGCGTTTCCGGTTTTAGGGAAACAAATTGCACGTTTTTCGGGATGACCTCGGCAGCCCGCTTTTTTTAGTGTTAGCCGGAGAGGTTAAAACCAAGAAAAGAGTCAATCCAAAATTGATCAGAATTTCGGACGAAATAGAAAAACGCCAAAAAAGAGGGTTATTGTAATTTTCAGGTTTAGACTGATTCGTATAACCTGCCTCATTCTTTATCGTAAGAATATAACAATCCGAAGCTGATGCTCCCGATTAAGAGCAAGACTATGAGATAGTCGTTGATGGCTGTAAAAGAAGGAACCTGGGCGTAACTAAGTGATACGATCATTTCCTGTATCCCTTTGTACAGACTGCTATCGCCTTGCAACCAGAATGTCAGGACCATTCCCGATATCAGGCAGAGTGTAATAATAATCTGTGGCAACAGGCTGTTCCGTTTAGGCAGCCGCCTCATTACCCGTTTAGAAAAGCCGTTATCCGCGAACTCCGCCTTATTCGCTTTAAAGAGGTCGTATAGTTGTTTATCGTCAGACATAATTGATACTGTTACATTATATATTATACTCCGTGTTTTTGAAATACTCTGTCAGTTTCTTTTTCCCTCGCGACAGATGGGATTTTACTGTCCCGAGCGGTATGCTCATAATCCCGGCAATTGTTTCGACTGATTTGTCTTCCATGTAGAACAGAAGCACGACTGTCCGTTCGTCGGCACGCAGAAGTAAAAGTGCACGAGTGAAATCAATTCCCAAATCTTTATCCTGGCTGCCGGCTGGCAAGACGTCGCCCAATGTTTCCACATCCAGTTCTGCTGAAAGCTTCCGGCTACGAATATAATCATAAAACGTATTGTACGCAATCCGGTAGAGCCAAGTCGAAAAGGTGGAGATGGAACGGAAGGAACCGATGTTGAGCCATGCTTTCACAAAAGTATCCTGCGCCAGGTCTTTGCTCAGTTCTTCGTCTCCGCCCGTCAGGTTGAAGAAGAAGCGCCGCACAGGCGACTGGTAGGCTTCAACCAACCGATTGAATGCTTCCCGGTCACCCAGCAAAATAACTTTTGAAACAAGTAGGGTGTCAATCTTCATCTTCTATTCCGTGTTTTTCCCAGATAACATGGATAATCAGAAAACCGATTCCGAGCATAAGGGGGATCAGGCCGACAGACAGACTTTGGAATGTATTTGCCATATTGGAATTGAACAGTTGAAAGATCGAGATGCCGATACCAACCGAGATCAGGAGAATCGCTGTCTTGAGTGATTTGAACTTCTTACTTGGCTCTTTAATCAAGTCCTCCGGGAACTTTTCTCCTTTTTCGAGTGCTTTCACGTATAGTTCAGCTTTCAGTTGGTTACGCTTCTGATTTTCATTGCTTTTTATCCAGACCATAAAGATAACGAAGATAAAGGGAACTGTCAAAACAATAATCGGGATTAAATGATTGATCATAATCTTATACTTTTAAATTAAACATTCTTACAAATCTCATCTATTAGACGGAAGAAAGTAATCGTTTAGATGCAAAACAATGAAATATTCCTTTAAATCTTTATTATCTTTGCGCAGAATTCATCTTACACTGACGAAATAAATGAATGAGACCATATTAAACGGCTTATTAAATCTATTTGCTATTTTTGCTTCCTCCGTGCGGATTGAAAGGGAGCAGGCAAGTCGTGCCGTTCATTCGTATCTGTCCAGTCACTTCGGAGTACGTTCCCATAAAGAATATATCGAACTTTACAATGCGTTGCGCGAGATGTACGACGATTCGCTCTTTGTGCTTGACAAGGAGCAGATTGTCCGTAATATCTGCGAGCAGATGAAAGTGAAATTGCGTGCGGAAGAGCAGTTGCTTCTGCTGATCCGCTTTGTGGAGTTTGCCTATACGAACAGCGAAGAGGCGGAGAATCACCTGGAACTGTTCCGCCTGGTTGCCGATATTTTTGCGATTCCGCAGAAGGAGTTCGACGACTCGCTCGCTTTCATTACGGGCAAACCTTCTTCGTCTTTGCTGACCATCAGCGGGGAAGAGGAGGCGACCGGTAACCATATCGTGCGGAAAGGCATGGAAGGTTTTATCCGTGTCTTCTTTATCCGCCGCTTTGACAAGCAGATTTTCACTTATCACGGAAGCGGGCAGGTGTTCATGAACGATATTCCGCTTTCGCCGGATATGTTCTACGCCTGGCAGCACAGCAGTGTGTTGAAAGGACCGCTGTTCCTGCCTGTCTACTACAGTGACCTGCTGACCGTTTTCAATAAGAACGAGCGTAAGGAGGTGATCCGTCTGGCCGGGCGTGATATTGATTTTACTTTTAAGAATAGCCATAACGGATTGCATAATTTCTCTTTCAACCTTGAATCCGGACAACTTGTCGCCATCATGGGAGGTAGCGGTGTCGGGAAGTCTACGCTGTTGGGTATTATGAACGGGAATATTCGTCCCGACCGGGGAACGATTACCGTGAACGGCCATCCGCTCGATTCGCCGGAAGCGCGTCAGTTGATCGGTTTCGTGCCGCAGGACGATTTGTTGATCGAGGAGCTGACCGTCTACCAGAATCTGTTGTACACGGCCCGTCTCTGTTTTGCCCGTCTTTCGGATAAAGAGATCGGAGAACGCGTGGAGAAGGTATTGAAGGAGTTGGACCTGGAAGAAATAAAGGACCTGGAAGTAGGTTCCCCGATCCGTAAGACGATCAGCGGCGGGCAGCGGAAACGCCTGAACATCGCGCTCGAGCTGATACGCGAACCGGCCATCCTGTATCTCGATGAGCCGACTTCGGGACTGTCGTCATCCGATTCTGAGAAAGTCATTATGTTGCTGAAAGAGCAGACACACCGGGGAAAGTTGGTGGTCGTGAATATCCATCAGCCTTCATCTGAAATATATAAATTGTTCGATCGGCTATGGCTGTTGGACAGAGGCGGTTATCCGATTTATGACGGGAACCCGATCGAAGCCATTACCTATTTCAAGCAGGCGGCCAAATATACCGATCCCGATATCAGCGTTTGCAGTGCCTGCGGAAATGTCAATCCCGAACTGATCCTGAATATCATCGATTCCAAGAAGATCGACGATTCGGGTAACCAGACGAATATCCGGAAATTCACGCCGGAGGAATGGCACGAGGAATATCTGAATTCCCGTCCCGTCTTTCCGGCTGTAAAGGAAGAGGCTTTGCCGGAAAATCAGCAAAAGAAGCCTTCCTGGTGCAAACAGTTTCTGATCTTTCTGGAACGGAATATCCGTACGAAGCTGACGAACAAACCCTATTTAGCTATCACACTGTTGGAAGCCCCTCTGCTGGCCTTGATCGTTGCAATGCTGACCCGCTATATGGACGGGGATGAATATACGTTGCTTGCCAATAAGAATTTTGTTTCCTATATCTTTATGTCGGTGATCGTTGTCACCTTTATGGGACTTAGTATCAGTGCCGAGGAGATTATAAAAGACCGGACGATCCTGAAGCGGGAACATTTCCTCCGGTTGAGCCGGAGCAGTTATCTGACATCCAAGATGGTTTATCTGCTGACCGTTTCCGGACTGCAATCCTTATTGTTCATCTTGGTGGGGAATGCGATTATCGGAGTGGGAGGCGAAATGTTCCTGACGTGGTGGACTATTTTGTGGGCAACCTCTTTCCTGGCAAACCTGACGGGGTTGATCCTGTCTCAGACAATGAGTTCGGTGGTTGCCATTTATATTACGATCCCGCTTCTGTTGATCCCGCAGATATTGCTTTGTGGCCTGGTTATTAAGTTTGACGACCTGAATACCCGCGCTTCGGATGAGAATATCGTGCCGTTGATCGGAGAGGTGATCCCTTCCCGTTGGGCCTTCGAGGCATTAATGGTCGAGCAGTTCCGGGATAATGCTTACAACGGCCCGTACTTCCCGATCGAAAAGGAAAAATACCTGGCCCAGTATTATGAGAACGTGCATGCCCCGGAAGTACGCAGCCTGGCTGAACAGCTTGCCGGGAAGGATGATCCGGATAAGCGGAAAACCGTAGAGAATGAACTCGTCGTATTAAGCCGTGCCGCCCGTATCGCTCCCCGTGCCGCGAATGAGGATTATCTCTCTTACCTGGATAAAGTCGATGCCGCCCTGCATGAGCGGGCGCATAATTTTACGGCTTATCTCGATCAGGTACAGCAGGAACGGAGCCGGGAAAACGGAGCCGAATGGTTGACGGAGTTGAAGAAAGCCCATCATAATACGGCAATCGAAGACCTGGTAATGGGTACCGGAAGCCGCCATATGTATAAGGAAACGAACCACCGTATCTACCCGCTGATCGGGACGGTTTATGTGGAGCCGGATAACGCCTGGGGACGTGCCGCCTTCTACAGTCATGAGAAAAATTGGGCCGGATATCATATTTCTACTTATAAATTTAATTTATTGGTTATAGGTTTCTTTGCATTATTGGCGATTATCGCTATATTCGCAGAGTTTCCGGGACGTTTCCTGAAACGGGACGAATTTTGAGGTTCGAGAGTAATAAATTATTAAATTATACAATATGAAAAAGAGTGTATTAAGCATGCTCGCCGTAGCAGCATTAGTGTTTGGAATGACTTCCTGCAACGGAGCCAAAAAAACAAACGAGGAAGCCGAAAAGACTGAAGAAGCTGCTGTTATAGCAGGTAAGGCTCCGAAAGACCTGTTGACTGAAGAGTTGAAACAGGAGACAATTCAATTGTTGAAGGACATGCCGGATTCGGAAATTCCTTATCGCCTTTCTACAGGTGAAGTAAAAGTAAATGTTGGTGATGTTAAATACATGGTGCCGGTTAGCAAGGCTGCCGAATTGAGCACTCCGACACAGAAAGCCCGTGCATTGGGTATGTACATGGCTGATTATAACGTATTGAAAGCTGTTGGCCAGCCGACTGCTGAGGTAGAAGCCGTGATTGCCAAGTTAGCTACAGACTTGAATGTATCTTTCGTATTGGATATCCTGAAAGAACAGGCTCCGAAAGATGCGACTAAAGAACAAATGCAGTCTTTCTTGAAAGAACAGGAAAACCAGATCATCGACAAGATGGCTGCTGAAAACAAGATAGATGCCGAAGTTGAAATGTTGGGCGCTGCTTCTGCCGAATATGCTTGCCTGATCGCTAACCCGACATTGGTTGTACAGGGTGATGCTACTTCTGCAGGTCTTTCTGCAAATATGGAAAAACGTGTCAGCATGTTGGAAGAAGTGGTTGCAGATTTGGCCGCTTATTATCCTGATCTGAAACAGTTGGGCGAAACAATCTCTCCGTTGAAAGAAAAGGTTAACTCTATTCAGGAAGCCAGAGCTGCAAATGCAGAGATTATGGGTATCCGTGATGCATTGCTGAAATAAGAATTCCTATACATTAGATAATAAAAATAGCCCGGCTTTCTTTTGAGAGCCGGGCTATTTTGCTTTTAGCATTAACTTTCTTATCCCTTGTAGGCGATCGAAAGCAATGTGATATCGTCCGATTGGATCGCGCCAACAACAAATTCGCCAACTGTTTCGGTTATTTTTTCTACAACCTCTTTCGGGTCTTTCCCCGCCAATGAGCGGCAGTTTTCGAGCAGTCGTTGTTCGCTGTACTGTTCGTGCTTCGTGTTCATGGCCTCTGTCACCCCGTCGGTATAGAGGAACAGATTATCGCCCGGAGACAGCCGTAATTCCTTCTCATGATAGCTGACATCTCCGATTGCACCCAATACCAGATCGTTAGTTGTCGGGACTTTGGACACGGAGCCGTCTTTTTTCATCAGAACAGGTGGATTGTGCCCGGCATTGCAATACGTGACAACACCTGTCCGGATATTCAGGATACCGTAGAAAACGGTGACAAACATATCGTTCACACTTTCCTGGCAGAGTATGGCGTTGGAACGCTGCATACACATCGAAGCCGAATTTTCGGTGAGGGCGATGGCACGTATAACCGTCCGGCTGATCGCCATGAAGATAGCTGCCGGAACGCCTTTACCCGATACATCGGCAATGACAAAGCCCAAACGGTCCTGCCCGATGCGGAAGAAATCGTAGAAATCGCCTCCCACATATTTGGCCGCATTCATATAGGCATACAGGTCGAATGATTTCAGCTCCGGGAACGGAGGGAATGTCTTAGGCAGGATTGTCTGCTGGATCTCCTGGGCGACATGTAGGTCGTTTTGGATGGATTCCAACTGCGTGTGTTCCTTTTGCGCCTGTTTGATGAAAGCGATCTGTTCGGCCGCCTTTTCGATCGTCCGTTCGAGGTCTTCCAGATTGATCGGCTTCGTAGTGAAGTCGAACGCTCCCTGGTTCATCGCGCTACGGATGTTTTCCATATCGCCGTAAGCCGATACCATAATACATTTGAGGGCCGGGTTACGCATCTCGTTGATCTTCGTGAGCAACGTCAGTCCGTCCATCTCCGGCATATTGATGTCACTCAGGATCACATCGAAGTCCGGCGTGGCAAGTAGCATCTGGAGTGCTTCCAGTCCGTTGTGGGCGAAGTGGAACTCATATTCGCCCTTCTTTATCTTGCGACGGAAATATTGGGTAAGCAGTATTTCCAGGTCCAGTTCGTCGTCTACACTTAATATTTTTATAGCCATAGCAGCATTGTTTCTCTGATTATTGAATCGGAATCGTGATGGTGAAACGGGTGAACTTGTCCGGTTCGGATTCCATCTCGATTGTTCCGTTGTGTTTTTGTTCGATGATTGATTTGGTGATGGAGAGGCCGAGCCCGGTTCCTTCGCCTACCGGTTTGGTAGTGAAGAACGGGGTGTAGAGCTTCTCCTTTACCTCTTTGGTAATGCCGGACCCGTTGTCTTCAATCACGAGGCGTACCTGGTCTCCGTCTTTTTTCAGGCTGACCTGGATTGTCGGGTTGTAAGGGTTTTCCGTGACGCCTTTTGATTTGCTGAACACAGCATAGCAGGCATTGTTCATCAGGTTGAGGACCGCGCGACTGAAATCTTGCGGGATCACTTTGACCGGCGGAAGTGTCTCGTCATATTCTTCTTTGATGGCAACATTGAAACTCTTGTTGTTGGCACGCACAGCATGGTAGGATAGCCAGACATATTCTTTTGTCAACTGGCAGAGATTGGTCGGGATATATTCATCGTCTTTTCCGCGTGAATAGAGCAGGATGCCCCGGACAATGCTTGAAGCCCGGTTCCCGTTATCCTCGATCTTGACCATATTCTCTTTCAGGTCGTCCATGATTTCCCGGATTTCATCGTCCGCATCTTCCGGCAGTTTGCTCTCCAGTTCATCCAGAACATCTTCCATATCTTCCAACAACTTGCGCGATAGTTTGCTGAAATTGATCACAAAGTTAAGCGGGTTCTGTATCTCGTGTGCGATACCGGCGCTCAACAGTCCGAGTGATGCCATCTTTTCCTGCTGGCTGATCTGTTTTCTCAGACGTTCTAACTCATTTCTACTGTTATCATCCATTGTCGTTGTTCTTTTGGTAGATAGGAATCGTAATCATAAATTCGGTAAAGTTATCCTTCTCGCTCTTTACAATAATAGAGCCCTGATGGTTCAGGATCACTTCCCGGCAGAGGTATAAGCCGACACCGGCCGCTTCGGCGGTGGGCTTCGTGGTAAAGAACGGTTCGAATATCCGGGCTTTGATGCTGTCTTCGATACCGATACCGTTGTCGCGGATAGAGAGGAAAACCGTTCCGTTCAGCCGTTTTTCCACCTGGATGGTGATGAGCGGGGAGAATTCCTGCTTCTGCAACTTCTTCAGCAATGCATATACGCTGTTTTTGAGTAGGCTGAGCATTACCTTGTTCATTTGTTCGATGTTGATCTCCGCCATGGCCGGTTCTTCCGGACACAGAAGCTCGATCTCTATCTTATTCTTTTCAATGTCTTCCTTGAATAACTTGTTGATCACATCTACATTTACCTTGCAGAGGTTTCCGATGTCGGTGGAAGTGACGTCGCCATGCCGGTCTTTCAGCAGTTCTTCCATCGCCTTGACGATCCGGACCGTGTTGCAACCATGTTCGTTTATCTTCTGGAGGTTACTGTTGATCATGTCGAGAATCTCAATCGTGTCGTCATAATTCTCTTTAGACATGGTTTCCCGTTCGTTTGTGATATTCGACTTCAGGTCCTTGATCATACCAGCGGAAAGCCCGGCAAAGTTATTGATGTAGTTGATCGGGTTCAGGATACGGTCAACCAGACCTTTTGTCAATTGTCCGACCGTCGCCAGTTTCTCTTTGCGAACCAGCTCGTCTTGCGCCTTAGCTAAGGCATCGAGGGCATCGGACAGTTTTTTGGATTCGTTCAGCACCTGGTCGCGCTGGATGCGGAGCTCGATTGTCCGTTCTTCCACGACTTTGGCGAGATACTCTTTTTGTTTCAGCTGTTTGCGCAGTTTCCCCTTGTAGATATACAGGATGAATTGGGCAACGATCAAGGTGGCGATCCATCCTCCCCAGTCGTAATACATCGACAGGATAATCAATATCCAGTCGACTAATACAAGCTTCTCTACAATTTGCAGCCTCACTTTGAGTGATGCTATTTCTTTAATGTCGAAATCTGCCATATCAATGCATGTCTTTTGTCATTGTAAGTATATTCTTTCCTGCTGAACGACTGTAAGTGACTTCCGTCATCAGTTGTTTGACAAGATAGATTCCGAGTCCGCCTATCGGGCGCTCTTCCAGCGAAAGTGTCAGATCCGGTTCCTGTCTTTCCAGCGGATTGAAATCCGTGCCGGTATCTGTTATGACGATTGTCAGCCGTTTGTTTTCGTAGCTCATATCGATGCGGATATCCTGATCCTTCTTATCCGGATAGGCGTACAGGATGACGTTCGTCACAGCTTCTTCAAGTGCCAGCTTGACCTGCATCAATTGTAGTTCTTCCAGTCCGTAAGTAACAGCTTGCCGGTCCAGAAACGCGTATAGACGGGTTAACTGCTCCAGTTCGTTTTTTATAATTAGCGTGTTTGTCATCTGCCGGAATAGGGACGCTTGTTATTCGATCGTGAGAATGGATGAGAACCCGGTGATGTTCAGTATATCCATGATGTCTTTCTGGATATTCTTTAACCGGAAAGTTCCCCCTTTGGCTTTCATCCCTTTTTGCAGCGTGAGGAGCAGGCGAAGGCCGGCACTACTGATGTAGGTCAGTTCCGCCCCGTTCAGAACGACTGCCTCTGCCTCTCCGTGCAGGATAGGCGCGATCTCTTTTTCAAGATCGACGGAGGTCAATGTATCCAATTCGCCGGAAAGACTGATGACTGTTTCTTTCCCGTTGTCTATTGTTATTTTCATATTTTTTGTTCTTAATTTTTCTGTCCAAGCAAAAGTAAAGATAATCCTTTATGTGACCAAGTTATTTGCAACGATTTATATCCTTCATCCGAATATTTCGTTTATCTTTGCCGGTGTAGTAATCAAAATAGTATTGGCTATGAAAAAAGTAACACATGATCAAATTGTGATTAATGAGAAGTTAGGCGACTTCTTTGTTGATATTGCAAAGCTTGTCTTTGTAGGTGTAGTGCTGAGTACGCTGTTGGATATGGCGGAAAGTAAAGGATTTGTATTGTTTATTGGAACTTGGTCGACGGTTGTATTAGGCGCTATGGGATTTATTATTTATGATAAAGCAAATTATTTAAAAAGAAGGAGGTAATAGTATGGAACCTGCAGTAATGTTATTTGGCGGTTTAGCCATATTTGGAACAATAGCTTGTATCGTTCTCTTGATCCAAAATCACAAATTGAAGAAAGAGTGTGAAGAAGAAGAAAACGAATAAAGCAAAAAGGCTGTCGAAACCGACAGCCCTTTTTAATTATCTTTTCTTTAATCTTCCTATCCACCGTCCGATTTCCCCGATCCAAAGAACCAGTGAAGTTGAACCGATGATGATTCCCCAGTCTTTTAAGGACAACGGAATGACGCTGAACATTTCGCCTCCGAAAGTAACAATCAGGTATTGTCCGATGATGATGAGCAGTGCGACCAGCAGGAAGCTCTTGCTCTCTTTCAGGTTGGCAAATGCCGAACGGCCTTCCATAAATGCTTTTGCGTTGAACATATTCCAGAATTGGAGCATCACGAAGAAGCTGAAGAACCAGGACAGGTCGTGCGGTGTCAGTCCGTCCTGTGCGTGGAAATAAAGCAGAATCCCCATCAGTACGATGACGAATGCCAGTCCGACACCGAATATATTGTAGGCCATCGGGCGGGTGATGATAAAGTCTCCATTCTTTCCGCTCCGACGAGGTTTGTCTTTCATGACCCGTTCGTTAGGCGGTAACGATGCCAATGCACCGGCCGCGAATGTATCCATGATCAGGTTCACCCAAAGCATCTGTGTGATGGTAAGCGGCGATTCGGTTCCGAGTAACGAGCCCAACAGTACGATCAGACAAGCTGCCACATTGATGGTCAGCTGGAACAACAGGAACTTCTGGATATTCCGGTATAAAGAACGTCCCCACATCACCGCACGGGTAATGCTGCTGAACGAGTTATCCAGGATGGTAATATCGCTTGCCTCTTTTGCGACAGATGTCCCGTCTCCCATAGACAAGCCCACTTGTGCCGCTTTCAGGGCAGGCGCGTCGTTGGTCCCGTCACCCGTTACGGCGACTACGGCCCCTTTCTGTTGCAGCAACTGCACGAGGCGCTGTTTGTCGGTGGGGCGGGCGCGGCACATGATTTTCAGGTCGAGTACCCGATCCAATGCCTCTTCGTCCGTCAAGGCTTCGAAGCCCGGTCCGGTGATCCAGTTACGTTCCGTATCTTCGGGCTTCCAGATACCGATCTGGCGTCCGATCTCTTTAGCCGTTCCCGGCGTGTCGCCGGTTACGATCTTAATGTCGATGCCTGCATCCAGACAGCTTTGTACGGCAGCCGGCACATCTGCGCGTACGGGGTCGGAGATGGCGACGATTCCCAAATAGGTGAGGTCTGTGTTATGCAACCGGCCGTCGGCGAAGAACGCCGCATCCTGTCCGTCCTCGAGTATCTGGTAGGCAAACCCCAACGTACGCATCGCCTGGTTCTGGTAGTCCAGTAATTGCTGTTCGATACCGGTCCGGCAAGCCTCGACTGTTTTATAGGTTCCGTCGATCGCCACCCGGTTGCTGTTAGCCAGCACAATTTCCGGTGCGCCTTTGACATACAATACCCGCTTGCCCAATAAAGGCGATTGTACGACTGTCGCCATATATTTCCGTTCGGTGGAGAAGGTCAACTGATCCAGCACCCGTGCGTTTTCCCTTATTTCCAGGTAATTCTGGTGCTGGCCGTTCAGCCATAACAGTAGGGCTGCTTCGGTCGGATTCCCCAATGTCTTTATTTTCTCGTCCGAGAAGTCGAGGTAAGCGGTCGAGTTGACCGATATGCCTTCCTTAATCAGATTACTCAGCTCGTCGTCCCCTAACTTCTGGTCTTTCAGGTTATAGAAATTCGTCTGGTACACCTGCATCTGGTTTTGGGTAAGCGTCCCTGTTTTATCGGTGCAGATAACAGTCGTTGCCCCCATTGTTTCGCAAGCATGCATCTTGCGGACCAGGTTGTTCGTTTTCAGCATACGGTTCATGCTGAGCGCCAGGCTGAGGGTCACACTCATCGGCAGTCCTTCCGGCACGGATACGACGATCAACGTAACTGCAACCATGAATATATTCAGGATATGGGCAATCAGGTCCATGACCGGCATTCCGGACGAAGCCAGCAACAGCTTTGTCAGCAGCGCTATAAATGTGATGGCCGCAATCGTATAACCCGCTTTGCTGATCACTTTCGCCAGTCCGGCCAGCTGGATCTGCAACGGCGTGTCGATATTGTTTTCTATCTGCGAGCCTTCATATACTTTTCCGTATCCGGTTTCATCGCCTACTTTTTCAACTTCCATTACGCCGTGCCCGTCTACGACAGTCGTTCCGCGCATCACAACATTGGAAGGATAGGTCGCCTCTTCGTCGAAGTCCGCTTCGTTTGTCGTCTTGCTGATAACCGGTTCGCCGGTCAGTGTCGATTCGTTAATTTGCAGGGAGATCGCTTCCAGCAGGTGTCCGTCGGCGGGTACTTCTTCGCCTGTTTCCAACACGACGATATCACCAACAACCACCTCTTTTCGCGGAACCTGGCAGATATTCCCTTCGCGAATGACCTTCACAAAGATATCGTCGTTGACTGTATTCAACACGTCAAAAGCCTTGTTCGCTTTCACTTCAAAAAAGAAACCGACGCAAGACGCCAGCATGATGGCAAAGAAAATACCGATCGGTTCGAGGAATGCCGTAAAGCCTTTCGCTTCCGGTCCCCAGCAATGAACGCCTGCTATAATCATCGACAGTAGCCAGGCTACCAGCAGAATCTTTATAATCGGGTCATTAAACTTTTCGATGAATTGGCTCCACAAGGAGGCTTTCTCCGGTGGGGTAAGGATGTTTTCGCCATGAAGGCGCCTGCTTTCTTCTACTTCTTGTTTGGTTAATCCTTGGTACTGATGTTTTTTCTCCATAAATTTATTAATCTGTTTCAGAAAATTGAGAGAGCAAATAAAGTAAAGTTAAGGGACATATACAAATACAAGGTGTTAATGTTTGTGTCGGCAGGTGACCGCTGCAGTATAGATTTCAAGCATGTTGAAATCGTTCATATCTGTCAAAAAATGAATCATTCTTCATAACAACGTCGTCACCTTCTCCGGTATATAGCTGGTGCGGATGCGCCATTCCTGCGGGTAAAGGTTATTGGCCCGGTTGCCGAGATGTTTGGCGAAGCCGAGGGGGAATCCTTTATAGCGAAGTAAAACGTAGCCTTTCTCTGTGTCATCGGGTAGGAGAAGGGCTTCTTTTTTCAGATACCGGATCGCGTTGTCCCAGTCCAGCTCGACCGAGGGAAAAGCGTCCGGATGCAGAGCGGTACTGAGCGCCAGCTCTTGGGCAGGGATGAAGTCTTTTCCTTTGGCTTCGCCGATGCAGATGCCGGCGGAGAGGATGCGCAGGTGTTCGCGGAGCAGCGGATAAACCTGCCGGACGGATTCGGGATGCATCCGGAGGAAATTGCCGTTCCATTCGGATGAAAACAGGTTGGCATCCGATAGATACGATTTGACAGCTTCGGGCGTGGCTGGTACGGTTTTCCCTTTCTCCTTTTTGTTTTTACTTTTGAACCGTATCTCTTCCGTTTCCCCTTCGGCTTTCCGGAGGACGGCCAGGAAGAAGCCTTCGCCTTTAGTCTTGTGTGGGAAAAAGCGGTAGACCGGGTGATCGTATTTGAGTGGGCCGGTCGTTTGCCATTCTTCTTTCACCGGAATGGACAGGGCTTCGGCGCCTAACTCCTCAATTATATAATGTATGTTTTCCTCGTCCTCTTCGGTATTGTAGGTACAGGTGCTGTAGACCAGCAGGCCGCCCGGTTTCAGGGCGTTCCAGATGTCATGGATGATACGGCGCTGGCGTCCGGCACAGAGTTCGACGTTGGCCACGCTCCATTCGCCTGTGCTGTCGGTGTCTTTGCGGAACATGCCCTCGCCTGAGCAGGGCACGTCGGTGACGATCACGTCGAACAGGTGTGTGAGACGGCCGATCTCCTCCGGATCGTTGTTGGTGACAATGCTGTTCGGGTTTCCCCATTTGGCGATGTTTTCAGCCAGGATGTTACTCCGGCTGCGGATCACTTCGTTGCTGACAAGCAGGCTTCCTTCCGGCAGCAGGCTGAGCAGGTGTGTCGATTTTCCACCCGGAGCGGCACACAGGTCGAGGCACCGGACCGGCGCTTTTACATAATTCCGTATCGCCTGTTCGAGGAACATGGAGGAGGCTTCCTGCACGTAGTAGGCACCAGCATGGAACAGCGGGTCGAATGTGAACGACAACCGTTCCGGCAGGTAATAGCCCGTTTCGCACCAGGCAACCCGGTTGTCCGGCGCTCCTGCTTGGGGAGCAGGTGTCCCTTTCTTCTCGTTTATACGGATACTGACGGGGACGTCGGCCCCTAACGCAGCCTCTAACCTGTCGAACTCATTTCCCAGTAATGCACGGGTACGTGTGATAAAATCTATAGGAAGTGCCATCTTATTCTGCTTGTTTGGCACAAAAGTACTATTTTTGTATCGAATAAAAAACGGTCATCGGTCCGGCATATCCGATTTATGAACTATGCAAGCATCTCTTTACCTCATACCGGTTACGCTTGGCGACGTTGAACACCGCCGGGTTCTTCCCGAATACAACCGCGAAGTGATCCTTTCCATCCGCCATTTTATTGTGGAGAATGTGCGTACGGCACGTCGTTTCCTGAAGAAGACGGAGCCGTCTATCGTGATAGACGACCTGACTTTTTACGAATTGAACAAGCATACCTCATCCGAAGATGTGGCCGGTTATCTGGCCCCTTTGGCAAAAGGTGAATCGGTCGGCGTGATTTCAGAGGCAGGGTGTCCGGCTGTTGCCGATCCGGGTGCGGATGTTGTGGCGATTGCACAACGGAAGGGCTACAAAGTGGTCCCGTTAGTGGGACCGTCTTCCATCCTGATGTCGGTTATGGGTTCCGGCTTTAACGGCCAGAGCTTCGCTTTTCACGGCTATCTGCCGATCGACGCTTCGGAACGGACCAACACGATCAAGAAGCTGGAAGGCCGCATCTATTCGGAGAACCAGACGCAGTTGTTCATCGAAACGCCTTACCGCAACAACAAGCTGGCGGAAGAGCTGATTCGTACTTGTCGCCCGTCCACTAAACTTTGTATTGCTTCGAACATCACCTGTGAGGATGAATATATCCACACGCGTCCGGTAAAGGAATGGGCCGGTAAAGTGCCCGATCTGAGTAAGAAACCGACAATCTTCTTAATCTATAAATAAATGGCAGCTTATCAGGCACACGAAACAGCGGTTATCGACCCCGGATGCACGATCGGCGATAATACCCGTATCTGGCATTTCTCGCATATCATGTCCGGTTGTACGATCGGACAGGACTGTAACATCGGACAGAATGTAGTGATCTCGCCGGAAGTGGTTCTCGGGAATAACGTGAAAGTCCAGAATAACGTATCCGTTTATACCGGAGTGACGTGTGAAGACGATGTCTTTTTAGGTCCCAGTTGCGTATTCACCAATGTGATCAATCCCCGTAGTGCCGTCGTTCGCAAGAACCAATATCAGAAAACCCATATCGGCAAAGGGGCAACTGTCGGAGCGAATGCAACTATCGTTTGCGGCCATACTATCGGTGAATATGCTATGATCGGCGCAGGGGCCGTTGTGACCAAAGATATTTCCCCTTATGCCTTGGTTGTCGGTAATCCGTCCGTTCAGATCGGCTGGGTAAGCGAATACGGCCACCGCCTCGATTTCAACGAAAAAGGTATTGCCGTATGTCCCGAAAGCGGGCAGCAATACCTATTACATCATAACAATGTCGTAAAACGTATCTTATAGGGGCGGGGGTCGCTCGCCCTTAACAGCTGTGATGATAATCAATCTCCATTAAGCCATCTTTTCCCTTTTGGCGTGAGTAAAAAGATAAGGAATGCACCTCCAAAAATAATAATCGTACTACATAAATAGATAAAAGTCATAATTTACTCCTTTCCTTTTATAAATAAGATAAAACTAATACAAGCCAATAACGTAACCGCAATAGTTCCAAGAACAAAAATAAAGAATTTATTGACATCAAGGCTCATGATGTTTACTAAAATAACACCGGCGAAGACTAACTTAGATAAATCGAGGCCATATTTACTGATTTCTAAATAGATTGCTTTTAATAGTCTTCGATTCTTTCTTAGCGAAGTCTTTTTAGTGTAATAAACTTGTTTTGCAGGTATTTTGCTCATAGTTAATTATTTTGATTGTTAATAATGCCCCAAAGATATAAAAAAGGCGGACAAGTTAATCATCCGCCTCCTCTTTTATTTTTTAGCAAGCCTTGAAGCTTATATCCAGTCCCTTGACGGAGTGGGTCAGTGCTCCGACCGAGATATAGTCCACACCGCATTCTGCATAGTCGCGAAGTGTGGCAAAGGTGATACCGCCGGAAGATTCCAGCTCGTAACGGCCGGCAACTATTTCGACAGCTTTCTTCGTATTCTCGATATTGAAGTTGTCCAGCATGATGCGGTCGATGCCGCCGACACGCATGGCTTCCTGCAATTCGTCGAAGTTACGGACTTCGATTTCGATCTTCAGATCCTTGTTCTTCTCTTTCAGATATTGATGACAACGTGTGATCGCCGCTTCGATGCCTCCGGCAAAATCCACATGGTTATCTTTCAGCAGAATCATGTCGAACAAACCGATACGATGATTTACGCCGCCGCCGATTTTAACCGCTTCCTTTTCGATCATGCGCAGGCCCGGAGTCGTTTTACGCGTATCCAACACGCGTGTTTTCGTGCCTTCCAGCGCTTTTACGTATTTGCGCGTAGTCGTTGCGATACCGCTCATACGCTGCATCACGTTCAGCATCAGGCGTTCGGTCTGCAAGAGAGACTGCACTTTTCCTTCTACGACGAAAGCGATATCGCCCTTTTTCACTTCAGTCCCGTCCTGTATAAACGTTGTCATCTTCAAGTCCGGATCGAAAGCCCGGAAGATGCGTTCGGCCATTTCGACACCGGCCAGTACGCCGTCTTCTTTTACGATCAGCTGGCTTTTACCCATTTCCGTTGCCGGGATACAACACAGCGTTGTATGGTCGCCATCACCTATATCTTCTGCAAATGCCAGGCGGATTAGTTCCGCAATCAGTTGTTCTTTTGTTTCTTTTAAGTTCATATCCTTTATTATTCTATTCTGACAGATTGTATAATCGCTTTGTCTCCTTCCGCCCGGTAGGTCACGTTTACACGGTATTCACCGGATGCGGTAGGCAGTTTGCCGACAAAGAAACCATTCTCTTTTTTATCAGCATGATGCACGACTGTGAATCCTGTCGGTTTATGACTTCCGAAGAAGGCATTCAGCATTGAAACAGCATCGTTTGCGTTGCACTTTTTGGACGAACCCGGTAGGGCCATGTCGACTTCCTTGTCCATTGATCCGCTGAGCGACGAGGCGTTGCCTCCCTTGAAAGCATTCGAAATCGGAGCGATATCGGCAGCCATCACACTCAGAACCGAGAGAACCAATGCCAACGTAAGAAATAATCGTTTCATAAGCTATCTCCTCTTTTTATGAGTACTATCATGCAAAGGTATGTATTTTTTCCTGTAATTTAGCGCCTTCAATCTCTAAAATGTAAACGAATGAAAATTGCGCTAATTGTGATAGGTAAGACGGATGCCGGCTATTTTGTAGAAGCGATCAATGAATATAAGAATCGTCTGGTCCATTATATCCCCTTTGAACTGGAAGTGATTCCCGACATCAAGAACGTCAAGAACCTGTCTGAACCGCAGCAGAAAGAGAAGGAGGGAGAACTGATACTGAAGGCGTTGCAGCCCGGAGATTATTTGGTTTTGTTGGATGAAAAAGGAAAAGAGTTTACATCTATGCAGTTTTCCGTATATCTCGAAAAGAAGATGCATACTGTTCCGAAGCGGTTGGTCTTTGTCGTCGGTGGCCCGTATGGTTTCAGTGAGGCTGTTTACAAAGCATCTGCCGAGAAAATATCATTGAGTAAAATGACCTTTTCCCACCAGATGATTCGTTTGATTTTTGTCGAACAGATTTATCGGGCGATGACGATCCTAAATAATGAACCGTACCATCATGAATAATGTATCAATGTGCAAATATGCCAATGTGCCAATGAAAACAGCAATCGTTTGTATCATCATTGGCACATTGGCACATTAAATAATTGCCACATTATTATTCCCTTGTCTTTTGTAGCAACAGATAATCCAGTAATGTCATAGCAGTCATCGATTCGACGATAGGCACTGCACGTGGCAAGACGCACGGGTCATGGCGGCCACGAGCCTTTAATATCGTATCTTCGCCATCCATATTAACCGTTTCCTGTTCCATCAGGATCGTGGCAACCGATTTGAAGGCGACGCGGAAGTAAATATCCTGTCCGTTCGAGATGCCTCCCTGGATTCCACCGGAATGGTTGGTGCGGGTGTTGATATGCCCGTTGTCGTTAAAGAAACGGTCGTTTCGTTCCGATCCCCGGTATAAGGCGGCATCGAAACCGTCGCCATACTCAAAACCTTTTACGGCATTGATCGTCAGCATGGCATGTCCTAACGCTGCATGCAGTTTTCCGAAAACCGGTTCGCCCAGCCCTACGGGAACCCCTTTGGCTACACATGTGATGACACCGCCGATCGTATCGCCTTTGGATTTGACTTCTGCTATCAGTGCTTCCATTTCGGCCGCTGTTGCCGCATCGGGACATCGTACGGCCGTATCTTCCACCTTGCCGAGATCATAGTCCATATAAGAACCTTCCAACTTGATATTTCCCACCTGGGAAGTATAAGCCTGAATGCTGATCCCTTTCTGGCGGAGCGCTAACTTGGCGATTGCACCGGCAACACAACGCGCGATTGTCTCGCGTGCCGACGAACGTCCGCCGCCCCGGGGGTCACGGATCCCGTATTTTGTCTGATAGGTATAATCGGCATGTGAAGGGCGGTAGACGCTCTTCATATTGTCGTAGTCCGACGAATGCTGATTCTTGTTCCAGATGATAAAGCCGATCGGAGTACCAGTCGTCTTCCCTTCATAAATGCCGGAAAGAAACTGTACTTCGTCGTCTTCCTTACGTGGAGTTGTGATTTTGGACTGTCCCGGCTTACGGCGGTTCAGTTCGCTTTGGATAAAAGCCGTGTCCAGCTCGATCCCGGCCGGGCATCCGTCAATCACGCCTCCGATTCCGGGACCGTGCGATTCTCCGAAAGAGGTCAGTCTGTATATGTTTCCGAACGTATTCACCTTATATTAGTGGCAACCGCCGCATCCACATCCACCATCATGATTGTGGTCTCCACAATCGCTTCCGCAATCGTCGCATCCGCAACCGCATCCTCCTGCCGGAGCAGAAAGAGCTGCTATTTCTTCGGCTGTCGGTTCGTGTACGTCGATAACATCACCGCTGAAATGCAGTGTTTCGCCTGCCAACGGATGATTGAAGTCCATTACGACTACATCGTCTTTCACTTCTAAAACAGAACCGTTCATGCGGTTACCGTTTGAATCCATCATCGGAACCGTGTTGCCTTCTTTGATCATTTCCGAGTCGAACTTGCCGTCCACTTCGAAAATATTCTTCGGCAGGTCCAAAACGTGTTCCTCCACATACTCGCCGTATGCATCAGCCGGAGCTATAGAGAAGTTAAATTTGTTGCCTACTTCCAGGTCTTTCAGAGCGTCTTCAAAAGCGGGGAGCATAGCGCCTGTGCCGAAGATAAATTTCAGAGGCATTTCGGCTGTTGCTCTTTCCATCAATTCGCGTTCTTCGCCTTCGCCTACGTTCAGGTCGTAAGTAACTGCAACGAACTTATTTGCTGTAATTTTCATTATAAAATTGTTTTTGTGATAAATAAAACGATGACAAATTTACGCATAATTTCCGATTTTGCGTTCTTAATCTTTGAAAAATAAAGATATGTAATGTTTTGAGATAGAATTAAGATAGAATATAGTTATCTTTGCCGCCTCAAACGTTGTTATATAGGTGTTGTCTAATTAAAGTGTTTACTTATGTTTGGTAATAGAATTTACAGTAAAGTACTGTATCTTTTTTTCATTTGCTTAGTCGCTAAATTCTTCTTTTTTGATTTCCTGTGGTGCCTGCAGACGACCTTTGTCTCTTGCTCAAGGATTGAAACCTATCTGGATGCTGTATTGGTGACATTGGTTTTATTATTGCCTCTTGTCTGTTTCCGGGCGGTTAAGACGACGCTTGCTATTTTCGTACTGGTCGATTTGTTATTGGTTACCAACCTGATGTATTTCCGGACTTATTTTACGGCTATCCCTTTAAGCAGCTATATGTTGGCCGGGAATCTGAAAGATTTCACAGCAAGTGTCTGTGATGCTTCGCGGTGGATGGATTTGTTTTTCCCTCTTTCCACTCTGTTTGCCGGATTTGTATGGTGGAAATATGGCCGGAATGAAAGTGCGGAAGTTCCGGGAAGTCGGTTCCCGCTGCGTTATTTCCTCCTGATTCTGGTTACCGGCCTGCTCTCGTTCGGGTTGATCGAAATGAAGAGGGGATATAAAGCAGCTTTCGAATCCCTTCAAAATGCCAATATGCATACTTGCGGGACTCCTATGTACACTGTTTTCGGTTCGCTTTATTATGATTATTTACGCGAACAGGTGGTGTACACGCCCGAAATAGAGAAGCATATCAATACCTGGTTGGCGGATAAACCGGCCTGGAAACCGTTACCGGTTAAGATCGAGGTACGCGATAATTGTATTTTGATTTTAGCCGAATCTCTGGAAAGTTGGGTGTTGGAAAAGACGGTGGAAGGCAATGAAATAACCCCCTATCTGAATAAATTGTTGAAAGACTCGACCACGCTATATGCGCCTTATGTCCTGACACAGGTAAAAGGAGGCCGTTCGATCGATGCGCAGCTGCTGTTCGATACGGGGCTGTTACCGATTGCGAACGGTGCCTATAGCACTAAGTTTCCCTCTTCTTATTACCCTTCTGTCGTTAAGGCGTTTAAAGAAAAATATCCGGGAGCACGGGCATACGGGATGACGGTTGATAAAAGGATTGTCTGGAACCAGAATATTGTCGCTCCGATGTTTGGCTATGACCAACTGTTGGATAAACAAAGTTTTATCCTTGATGAGCGTGTCGGGCCTCATAAAAAATTAGGAGATGTCTCTTTCTTCCGCCAGTGTGCTGATAAGATAGAAGATGGGGTGGTATGGAACAAAGATGGACATACGTTCCTGCAATGTGTGACCTATTCCGGTCACAACCCGTTTATTCTGCCGAAAGAATTAAAAAATATATTTTTTTCCGCTGAGATCCCTCAGCGGATGAATGATTATATGACGATGGCGAACTACACGGACAGGGCAATCGGTCTTTTTATCGAGCGTTTAAAACAGTCGGGGATATTGAATAATACGATGGTTGTCGTAACCGGTGACCACGAAGGCCTTGCCGATGCACGGAGTATGCTTTGTGATACGAAAGCGGGGAAAGGCCTTGTTTCGGATCAGCAGTTTACTCCTTTGATTATAATAAACTCACCGGTAGGCATGCGCTATGAAAAAGTGATGGGGCAGGTTGATATTTATCCGACACTGCTGTCCCTTCTCGGGCTGGATAATTATGCCTGGAAAGGATTGGGCCGCAGCATTCTGGACCCCGACAAAAAGGCTTTTGCCATTGATCCGAATTACAAAGTGGTAGGAGATGCGGGGGATGTTTCGGATGAGGAACTCCGGTTTGCCAAAGATGCATGGACCGTTTCGGACATGATCATCCGTTGTGATTATCTGGGGAGAATGAATGAGGGCAGTTCTTCTGTGAATCAGAAATGAACCGCCCTTCATATAAATTTTATTTCTTATTGACCGCTTTCTTCAACGCTTCCAGAGCCGTTTTCAGGACTGAACGCGGGCAACCGATGTTCAGGCGCATAAAACCTTCGCCGCCGGGCCCGAACATACTTCCGTCGTTCAGCAACAGGCCGGCTTTTTCCTCGAAGAGGCTGACCAGCTCCGGCTGGCTCAGTTTCAAGTCGCGGCAATCCAGCCAGATAAGGAAAGATGCTTGCGGAGGATATGCTTTTATTTTCGGCAGGTTGGCTTTCAGGTAATCATCCACGAAACGTACATTTTCCGTTATGTACATCCGCATCTGCTGTAACCATTCCGCTCCGTAAGTATAGGCTGCTTCCGTTGCCGTATAAGCGAAGATTGTTCCGTCGCCGAACTCGCCGGCTTCCATAAAGGAGTAGAACTGCTCCCGTATCCCGGCATTGGGAACGATCGAATAGGAGGTTACGATCCCGGCAATATTGAAAGTCTTGCTCGGTGCCATAAAGGTGATGCTGCAATTGGCTGCCGCTTCGGAAACCGTTGCAAACGGATGGTGCGTATATTGCGGATAGGCCATCTCTGCATGGATCTCATCCGAAATAACCAAAATATGATGCTTCGCGCAGATCTCAGCCAACCGGACCAGCATATCCTTTTTCCAGACGATGCCGCCCGGATTATGAGGATTGCAAAGGATCAAGACTTTGCACCGATCGTCGATCACCGATTCCAGGTTGTCGAAATCCATTTCATAGACGCCATCCACCATTTTCAGCGGGTTGTACACCACTTCGCGGTGCATACTTTCCGGAACGATACGGAACGGATGGTAAACCGGTGGCTGGATAATCACTTTGTCGCCCGGTTGGGTGAAACACTGAAGGACGAAACCGATTCCCTTTACAATGCCGGGAATGTAGCTGAGCCATTCACGCTGTATTTTCCAGTTATGTTTATAATGCACCCATTCGATAATACTATTATAGTAAGAGTCCGATCCGTATGTATATCCGAAGATCTCGTGTTCGCAACGTTTCCTGATAGCATCGACTATAAAGTCCGGTGTCCGGAAATCCATATCGGCAACCCAAAGGGGAACCAAGTTCTCATTGCCGAATCGTTCCTTTAAGGTATCAAACTTGATGCAATTGGTGCCCCGGCGTTCGATGACCTCGTCAAAGTTGTACTGTTTCATTTGTTTATTATTTCAGTCTGCGGGGGGCAAATATACAAATTATCTCTTTGTACCTATATGTTCGATTCCGGAAATAGTTGTTATAGCTGAAACTTATATCCGATTGCCAAAGTTGCGTTCCGGTTTCTCAACTGTTTATAAAGCCCGGCCTGCTCGAATCCTTTCCACATGTCTTTTAATCCTAAGTCATAGTTGAAAGACAGGCTGATTTGTCCGATCTCGGCATTCAGTCCGAAACGCAATCCGCTATCGAAGCGGTTGAAGGCATAAGCGAGCTTTCTTTCCGATTCAGTAGTATAATAGTAATGCGACTTAAAAGGATTGGACCATTCCGTTACGTTCATAGACTCATTGGGATTATATCCTGTGGCGCTTTTTTCAAACTCACCCGTACCGTTGACTCCCCAGGCAAAATATGCACCGACAGAAGGTGTCAGATGGATATTGGATGCTACCGGTATTCGATAACCGACCTGTAAGGGAATTTCTATATATCCTAATCTGGCAAGCAGTTCGTATCCGAGTTTGTCTGCACAAATCGTATTTGCACCTTTCATTGTATGAAAGACTCCGGTAGACAGATTGATCCGGTTTTTAAAAGCATAATCCACCGTCAATCCCCCATGAGATCCAATCTGCGTATGATTGGTTACGATATTCACACTCGACAGGTCGATACCGGCCTCTGCACCTAAGCGCCATTGTGCCTTTGCTGGAAAAAAACAAATACAGAACAGTGCTGCAATCAACAATTTTGTAACTTTCATGACTTTAAAATATTAATGTTATATATTGTAAGACTTGAATTTCTTGAATCCCCCTATTTATGGCAGCATGAAAAATCTTAAGGATGTTATTATGTGCGAAACACGGGATTACATTCGGATTACTATTATTCAAATGAAAAGAGATTATCCAATGCATCCCGTGTTAAGGTAAACCGGAGACTTTTGTAAATTATTTTCTTATATTATCTGCTATAAACATTTTGATGGAGGGGGCAAATGTCAGCAACACCTTTAATACAATTTTGTGGTGTTATGTACTTTCCTTTATAATAATTGTAGCCAACACCTTCAGGTCCAGTTCCTCTTGTTTCTGCTTTGAAATGTATGCAATCAGGAGCTTTTAAAGGATCTGACATATTACGGACAGAAAAATTCATTAAGTTTTTTGTGTAAAATCCCATTTTACCTTCTCCTAATGAGACTTTAGCTGGAGCATCAATGGTTATTGTTCCATAAGATTTTACGTATCCATTAGGATATGTTTCGGTTGGTATGCCATTAAATATACCTTTTATTTGTGATACTGAATATTCTGTTGAATAATGCTTCCATCCTGTAGGACGTTTCTTTTTGCCATCAACCTTTATTTGGAATTGTACCATTATTTGATTAGAGCCATGACTATCTTCAAATGCTGTATTCTTGATTAAATAACACTCGGCATAAGCTCGCTTAGTATTGTCACTTTTTGTATAGCTGAACAGATCGAAGTTGATTTGTTCACTTCTTTCTTTTGATGAAATCGGATTTAAATAAGCTATTCTCTGGATTGATTTTGAATTATCAGTCGTTGCTAAAGTTATGTATTTACTATCAACAATGTTCTTGATACCATTTATATAAAAGATTCCATTTTTATTGATGATGTTTTGATAGGCCCTTGATTGGATAGTGGAATATACAAGGCTATCTTCAGTCATATATACAAATTGTTTATTTTGCTTTAAGAGTTCAGTGACTTTTGAAGGTGCGTCGTCCATTGCGGTGTAAATGGCTTCAATGATGTTATCCGTATAAGTACGGTATGATTCGAACTGGTTTAATGTTTCCCAGTTTCTAAACTCTTTCTCCGATAATTTTGCTAAAGAATCAGATATCTCAAAATAATCTTTTGTGGATCTGAAGTTTAATGCACCATCATTTTCTACATGATAGGGTACATCTAATGAAATAGAGGGAGATATGCCTATGTTAGCAGATGTTCCTTCTATTACCTCTGCTTGTTCACATGATACTAATGCCAATGTACTTGTGCAAAGCAATAAAATAATGTTTTTACTTTTCATGATTTTGTTTATTAAATTAATAATTAGAGAGATTTCCAGATGCTATATTATTTCCGTCTGTGATATATATTACATCACCTTGTTTTACTTTTTCATTCAAAGCAATGATAGTAGAAGATGTGCTGTTTGTATCAACAGACTGTTTGTATATCACGTTTCCTGTAGAATTTGTTACGATTACTTCTACTGTTCCTATATAGGAAGAGAATTCTAACAATAAAGAGTCGTTGTTATCTTCTACCCAAACTTGGATAGGTAATTTTACAATGATAGATTTGTACTGTTCTCGCCATACTCCTGATAGCGGTACCTTTTTTTTAGCGAAACTTGGTAATGTAACAAGTAGTGCTAAAACTATACAACTTAATTTGTTTTTTGACATAATGGATTGTTTAAAATTTTGATGAGGCAAAAGTAGTGGGTTTCATAGCCCTAACAAATGATTTGGTTCAAATAGGTATGGACAGAGAGTCTTTTTCTTGTGTGGTTTTTTTATTTGGTATTCAGATAGTTATATGGAGTATGGCATGGACAATGATATGTTTTATCAAGACAGGGGTGCTATGTAATTTGCTAAAAATTAAAGCGTTGTGAGAAATGTATAAATACTCTTGTCAGAATTGGTCAAATTAAGCTTTTGACGGGTTCTAAGTCTGCGTTTGCTGACAGAATCCGGATTTATGTCTAATAAGATTGCTTCTTCTTTAACGTCAAGTTGTAAAAAACTAAGACTACATATTTCGATTTCTTTTTCCGTCAAATTGAATGGATTTTTCTCTATAAAAAGAGCGACATTGGGATAGAGGATGTTGATAAGAGCAGTCAGGCTGTTCCAATCTTTGGTTGTTAATGTTTGTTCTTTATAGGGTGTGACATTTTTACAAAGTTTCTTTATTCGCTTTGTGATTAACGCAGCTTGAAATATAGAACTTCTAAGAACGTTCAATTCTATTTTTGTTCTCTCTACTTCTATTAGAATATCTTTTGTGTCTTCAAGCCTTGAGTTTTTTTGTTGTATTTCTAATTCTAACTCCCTTAGTTTGATTTGTTTTTGCTCTAATGCGGTTTGTTGGTCATTTATCTTTTGAAGCCTGTTTTTGTCTCTTGTTTGATAAATTAGATAGACAATTAGAGCAATGATAATTGAAATAGAAAAGAGAATAATATATAAATATTTAGTGAGAAGAAGTTCTTTGTTCTGTTTAAACAAAATAGTTAGATTATGTCGTTTCTCAGCATCTATGATGTCAACTTGCATCTCTTTGTTATATAAAGAATCCTTTACCTCAATGTATTGTTCTAAATAATTCAATGCTTTATCAGTCTCATTAGCATCTTTTTCGATTAAATATCCCATATATAGACAGTCAATAGGCGTATCTTGATTAGATGTAGGACTATTAGCTTTTCTTAGATAGTATCGTGCAGAATCTAGCATATCATTGTTATAATATAAAGAACTTAATGCTAAATAATTGGGTGCATTGTCTGTTGTGTCTATTGATTTTAGATAACATTGCATAGCTTTATCTCTCTCTCCTAGTGCTTCATATATAATACCTAAGTTATTTGTTATTTCATTTATTTCGGTTATGTTGCCGATCTTTGAAATAATGGAGTCAGCTTTTAATACATAGTTTAAGGCTATAGAATCGGAGCTTTCCATATAATAGGTTTTAGCAATATCTCTCAACGCAAACGCATAACTTCTCATATTTCCAGCCTTTTTAAAATAGCCCGCTGCTTCTTCTGTCTTTCGTCGTTTTTCGGTTCTTTGTCCCATATAGGTATATAAATCTCCCATATAGCTACAAATATATCCCGCTACATTATATATATGCCCATCCAATGCTGTTTTCAACGCATCCGAATAAGCGTTAGTCGCCGGTACGAAAAGTTTATCTTCTGCATACGAGCGACCTAAATACAGGCCGATCCAAGCTTGCTGTTCGGCAGTTCCGTGTTTTGTGTACCATTGCAGGGCGCGTGTAAGTTGTTCCACATAAGGCATATCCTCATGTAGTTTGTCTGCTGTTTTTCCTTGTAACATACACCAGCGGGCAAAAAGCTTGTCATTTAAATTATCAGGAGTTTGTATGCTGTCCAAGAGCATACGGGTACTGTCTGCCTGCGTTTCGATAAATAATTCAGCTTGGTCAAGCAATTGGCGGGCTGTTTGATCGTTCTGGCAGGAGAAAAAGGTTGACAAAAATATAAATAATAGTATGTTCCTCATCTTTATATGTTGATTTTGCAAATGTAGCTGATTTTTGTATGATGTACAAATTTGTGCCATTAACAAACCCGCGATCGCGATCAGGTGAATATGTTAAACTATACAATAACCCCCCTTTTCGGCGGTTTTTCTATTTCACCTGAAAAGTTGATCCGTTTTGGATTGACTATTTGTACGGGATTGGACCTTATTTCTGACAACGGGAGAAATGAGGTGCCGTGACCGTTTCCAAAAGCATTCTTTTTGATTGCCGAATGCCGGATAAGCCGACAAAGTGGAAAACCTTAACTCCCGGAGAATCGAATATTTGAAAATAAAACGGACGGCGTTCCAAATATCGCAAGGAAATTTAGGGCCTTTTTTGCCCTAAAGACGGTCCTCTTTTTAATTATGACCGTCCAAATCGCCATTACGACCGTGCTAATCTTCGCGAGGTGCCGAGTGCACTACACATTAGCACGGTCGTAATGGCAAAGAGGACGGTCGTAATTGTTGAAAACACTCAAAAAAGAGGAAAAAGTCTCTTTTTGAGGTCAAAAAAGTGGATTAACATTTGTTTTGTTTTGGATGTCTTTCTGATTAAAAAAATACGTTTTATACAATAAGCCCCCCGGGGATAGTTGAAAGTTAAGAGTTGAAAATTGAAAATTAGAAGGTTTATCTGTTACTTTTGGCTTGACCCAAAAGTAACCAAAAAGTCAAGGCTTAACCGTCCGGGCTACTCCGGGTAAAGGCTACGCTGTCGCCTGCGAAACTCGTTTCGCTCAGACAGCGCAGGCTCCTGTCGCTTCGCTTTTACCCTCCGCTTTACGCCCGTCCGCTTAGGCCTTTCTCTTGGGATGGCCGATACTGCCTGTTTCTTTGCGGCCCCGTGTCAAGCACGGGGACAAGGATAGAGCCAACTTGTTCCCGCACTCGATGCGGGATCGCATAGGAACTGTCGGTCTCACAATCCTCAATAGAGCCGTCAGGCTCTATCTCCGGCCTAAGCTGGTGAGCGTAAAGCGCAGAGACCGCAGTGAGCGCTCGGAGCGTCTGCTGTTTGAGCGAAGCGAGTTTCAGACGCGACAGCGAACGGAGGGAACGGAGTAGCGAAGCAGGTTCGGCCTTGATCTTTTGGTTACTTTTGGATCAAGCCAAAAGTAACAGATAAATCATCATTCACAGTTCATTCTTGTCAAAAACAACTATACAAGTTTGATTCAAGCAGAGATTTCTCCTTTATGATAATAAATAATGAGCCAGTCTTCCTTTTTTATTGAGAAATGTAAGATAAAGTGATATTTTTCTTTTAAATTCTTTGGTGGTACGAATTATTGTTCTACATTTGCAGCGTCAAACAAAAAATAAAGACATAAGAAAAGATGATGAACAATGTATTGCATATTATTCTCGTGGTGGTCCTTCTAGTCATTAGCAGGTAAGGAGAAAGGTGTGCAAGAAGTCGTGAAGTCGTATAAAGATATTTCTTAAGCCTTTCTCCATATAGAGAAGGGCTTTTTTAATGTATAAAAATAACGTAAACAAACAATATGATGAAGAATCCGTTAAGAAGTTCATACAGCACTGAGGGCAGACGCATGGCCGGAGCCCGTGCCTTGTGGCGCGCCAACGGCCTGAAAGAAGAGCAGTTCGGCAAACCGATTATAGCCATTGTGAATTCATTTACCCAGTTTGTACCCGGACATGTGCATCTGCACGAGATCGGGCAACAGGTAAAAGCGGAGATCGAAAAGTTGGGTTGCTTTGCAGCCGAGTTCAATACGATTGCCATCGATGACGGTATCGCGATGGGGCACGACGGGATGCTTTACTCGCTCCCTTCCCGCGACATCATTGCGGACAGCGTTGAATATATGGTAAACGCGCATAAGGCCGATGCGATGGTTTGTATCAGCAATTGCGACAAGATCACGCCGGGTATGCTGATGGCATCCATGCGGCTTAATATCCCGACCATCTTTGTTTCCGGCGGTCCGATGGAGGCCGGTGAGTTGGATAACCGCCACCTCGACTTGATCGATGCCATGATTGAATCGGCCGATACGTCGGTGAGCGACGAACGGATCGCACAGGTCGAACGGAACGCCTGCCCCGGATGCGGTTGCTGCTCCGGTATGTTTACGGCAAACTCGATGAATTGCCTGAACGAGGCGATCGGTCTGGCGCTTCCGGGTAACGGGACGATTGTCGCTACGCATGCTAACCGTACACAGCTGTTCCGCGATGCAGCCAAACAGATTGTGGAAAATGCTTATAAATATTACCGCGATGGTGACGACTCGGTTCTTCCCCGCAGTATCGCTACCCGTCAGGCTTTCCTGAACGCCATGTCGCTGGATATCGCCATGGGCGGATCGACCAATACGGTACTTCACCTGCTGGCTGTTGCCCAGGAAGCGGAAGCCGATTTCACGATGGACGACATCGATATGCTGTCACGCAAGACTCCCTGCCTTTGCAAAGTCGCTCCCAATACACATACCTATCATGTTCAGGATGTAAACCGTGCCGGTGGTATTATGGGGATTATGAATGAGTTGCTGAAGGGCGGATTGGTAGACGGCGGTGTGAAACGTGTGGATGGCATGACACTGGCCGAGGCTGTAGACAAATTCGCAATCACTTCGCCGAACGTAACGGATGAGGCAATCAAGAAATATAAGAGCGCCCCGGCCCATCGTTTCAGTATTCAGATGGGATCGCAGGAAACTTACTATAAAGAACTGGATACCGATCGTGCCGGAGGATGTATCCGCGACGTGGAACATGCTTACTCCAAAGATGGCGGCCTGGCTGTCCTGAAAGGAAATATCGCGTTGGATGGTTGCGTGGTCAAGACCGCCGGAGTGGACGAGAGTATCTGGAAATTTGCCGGCCCTGCCAAAGTTTTCGATTCGCAGGATGCCGCTTGTGAGGGTATTCTGGGTGGAAAAGTTGTTTCGGGCGATGTGGTCGTGATCACGCACGAAGGACCGAAAGGCGGTCCGGGCATGCAGGAAATGCTTTATCCTACCTCTTATATAAAGAGCCGCCATCTTGGTAAGGAATGCGCCCTGATAACGGACGGACGTTTCAGTGGCGGCACATCCGGCCTTTCTATCGGCCATGTGTCTCCCGAAGCGGCAGCCGGCGGAGCAATCGGCCTGGTAAAGGATGGCGATATTATCGAGATCGATATACCGGAACGTACCATTAATGTGAAGGTCTGCGATGCGGAATTGGCAGAACGCCGCAAGGCGGAAGAAGCCCGCGGAACGAAAGCCTTTACGCCTCCTTACCGCCAACGAGTCGTCTCGAAAGCCTTAAAGGCTTACGGCAAGATGGTTTCATCGGCCGACAAAGGGGGAGTAAGAATTGTAGAAGATTAAACATCAGACTAAAATAGAGAGATATGGAGAAACAAAAGATAACCGGTTCGGAAGCTTTGCTGAAGACACTGATCGCTGAAGGAGTAGACACTATCTTCGGTTATCCGGGAGGGCAGGCAATTCCTATTTACGACAGCTTGTATGATTACAGAGATCAGTTGAAACACGTCCTGGTCCGCCATGAACAGGGAGCGACGCATGCCGCCCAGGGATATGCACGCGTATCCGGCAAAGTGGGAGTGACCTTGGTTACTTCCGGTCCCGGCGCAACCAATACCATTACCGGTATTGCCGATGCTTTGATGGACAGTACGCCTATGGTAGTCATAGCCGGACAGGTGCCTTCTCCGCTGCTCGGAACGGATGCTTTCCAGGAAGTCGATGTGATCGGTATTGCCCAGCCAATAACGAAGTGGGCTTATCAGATCCGTCGGCCGGAAGAGATCGCCTGGGCTGTCTCGCGTGCCTTTTATATCGCTTCTACCGGCCGTCCGGGACCTGTTGTCCTTGACCTGGCAAAAGATGCGCAAGTCGGTTTGGTCGATTACGAATATAAGAAGGTGGACTTTGTCCGCAGCTATCAGCCGGAACCGGAGATCAACCGGGATCGGATTAAGACGGCTGCCGCTCTGATCAACAGTGCAAAGAAACCGTTCTGCCTGGTCGGGCAAGGTGTCTTGCTGGGAGGGGCTGAAGAAGAACTGAAAGCATTCCTGCTGAAAAACGATATACCGGCCGGTTCGACTGTTCTGGGCTTGTCGGCTATGCCTTCCGATTTTCCTTTAAATAAAGGTATGCTGGGTATGCATGGAAATGTAGGACCGAACCGGAAGACGAACGAATGTGATGTCCTGATCGCCATCGGAATGCGCTTCGACGACCGTGTGACGGGCGACCTGAATACGTATGCCAAGCAGGCCAAGATCATCCATCTGGATATCGATAACTCTGAAATCGGCAAGAATGTTCCGGTAGACGTGAAAGTGCTGGGTAATGCCAAACACACGATCCCGATGATTACGGAACTGCTGGAAGAACGGAAGCGTCCGGAGTGGAATGCCGAATTTGAGCCGGATGCCCGGGAAGAATACGAGAAGGTGATTGAAAAAGAACTGTCTCCGGCCAGTGGCCAGCTGAAGATGGGCGAAGTGGTCCGCAAAGTATCCGAGGCGACAGGCAACGATGCCATCCTGGTGACGGATGTAGGCCAGAACCAGATGATGGGTGTCCGTTACTTTAAATATAAACAAACCCGCAGTGTGGTTACATCCGGCGGTCTCGGCACGATGGGCTTCGGCCTTCCGGCAGCTATGGGAGCCAAGTTTGGCGCACCCGACCGTACGGTCTGCTTCTTTACCGGCGACGGAGGTATGCAGATGACGATCCAGGAGTTAGGAACCATCATGCAGGAAAAACTCGATGTAAAGATTATCATCCTGAATAATAATTTCCTCGGTATGGTACGCCAGTGGCAGGAACTGTTCTTCCACGAACGCTATTCCAACACGACGATGGAGAATCCCGACTTCGTGGCAATTGCCAAGGCTTACGGCATCGCCAGTCGGGCGGTCGACAAGCGGGAAGAACTGGACGAAGCCATTGCCGAGATGCTCGCGCACGACGGCGCATATGTGTTGGTAGCCAATGTGGAGACATGCGGTATGGTATTACCGATGGTGCCTGCCGGAGCAAGCGTAACAAACATGATATTAGGAGATAAGTAAGGAGGCGAAGCTATGACAACAAAAAAATTATATACCGTTATTATCTTTTCAGAGAACACAGTAGGTCTTCTGAACCAGATTACGATTATCTTTACGCGCCGGCAGTTGAACATCGAGACGCTTTCTGTCTCTCCGTCTGCGATACAGGGTATCCACAAGTTTACGATCACGACCTTTGCCGATGAGGATATGATCGACAAGGTGGTGAAACAGATCGACAAGCGCGTCGACATCCTGAAGGCTTATTATAATACGGATGAAGACCTGGTCTTCCAGGAGATCGCCCTTTACAAACTGAGCACGGAACTGTTCATCAAGATGGGTACGGTCGAGGACCTGATCCGCAAGTACAACGCCCGTATCCTGGAAATGAACGAGACGTGCGTGGTGTTGGAAAAGAGCGGTCATTACGACGAGACGCAGGCGCTTTTCAAAGAGTTGAGCGAATCGATCGGCGTCTTGCAGTTTATCCGTTCCGGACGTATCGCCATTACCAAAAGCCGCGTAGAGCGGTTGAGTGATATGTTGGCCGATATGGAACGCAAGCTGCAGGAAAGAAACGGACAATAACGTAGGAGATGTCAAAACTCTCATTCACTGCGTTTGTGTCCTGGCGGGCTTGACCCGCCATCTCATCCTAAACTGAATTACAGTAATTAGTATGAGGTTGCGGGTCAAGCCCGCAATGACACGCTAAAGCGTTGGTGGTTATTTTGATATATCTTTTTTTAAAATATAGAATTATGGAGAAAAACAAAGTAGGAGAATTTCATTTCGTCACAGAACCATATCTGTTGGATTTCCGTGGACGCGTAACGATCCCGATGATCGGAAACTATCTGATACACGTGGCGTCCACTCATGCCGCCGAACGTGGATTCGGCTTCAACGACATGTCCGAACGGCATACTGCCTGGGTGCTTTCCCGTCTGGCAATCGAGATGATTGAATATCCTGCCATGTCGGAGCCTATAACACTATATACCTGGATAGACGAGGTCGGCCGTCTCTTCACCAGCCGTTGTTTCGAGTTGGCGGACAGCAACGGGAAGACCTTCGGTTACGCCCGTTCCATCTGGGCGGCTATCGATGTCGAGACACGCCGTCCGACCTTGTTGGATGTGGCAGGGCTGAGCTCTTATATAACCGAGCGTTCCTGTCCGATCGAGAAGCCGGGCAAGATTGCGGCTGCGGAAAGTGAGTCGGAAGGTATTCCTTACTCGATCAAATACAGCGACCTGGACATCAACGGCCACCTGAACAGTATCAAATATATGGAACACCTCCTGGACCTCTTTGACCTGGAGATGTTTAAGACAAAAGATATCAAACGTTTCGAAATCGCTTACCAGGCTGAAGGCAAATATGGGATGGAACTCATGTTGCATAAGCAGGAAGCCGGTTCTGAAAAATATAATATGGCAATCTGTAACGAGGGCAAGGCGATTTGCCGTGCAGCCGTTACGTGGAGTTAGAGAATAGAATATTATTATTAAATACATTTTAAAGTAAAAAGAAAATGGCAGTAATGAATTTTGGCGGTGTTGACGAAAACGTAGTAACCCGCGAAGAGTTTCCGTTGGAAAAAGCAAGAGAAGTGTTGAAAGATGAAGTAATCGCAGTAATCGGTTACGGCGTTCAGGGCCCTGGACAGAGCTTGAACTTGCGCGACAATGGTTTTAACGTGATCGTAGGACAGCGTCCGGGCAAGACCTATGACAAGGCTGTTGCCGACGGTTGGGTACCGGGTGAAACACTTTTCGGTATCGAAGAAGCTTGCGAAAAAGCAACTATCATACAGGTTCTGCTTTCTGATGCCGCCCAGATCGAATGCTGGCCGCGTATCAAGAAATACCTGACTCCGGGTAAGGCGTTGTATTTCTCTCACGGTTTTGCAATCACTTACAAGGAACGCACAAACATCATTCCTCCCGCAGACGTTGATGTAATCCTGATCGCTCCGAAGGGTTCCGGTACATCTCTGCGCCGTATGTTCCTGCAGGGACGCGGCTTGAACTCCAGCTATGCAATCTTCCAGGATGCAACCGGCAAAGCATGGGACCGTGTAATCGCACTGGGTATCGGTGTCGGTTCAGGTTACCTGTTCGAAACAACTTTCAAGAAGGAAGTGTATTCCGACCTGACGGGCGAACGCGGTACGCTGATGGGTGCTATCCAGGGTCTGCTCCTGGCTCAGTACGAGACATTGCGTGAACACGGACACGAACCTTCCGAAGCATTCAACGAAACTGTGGAAGAGCTGACTCAGTCGTTGATGCCGCTGTTCGCTGAAAACGGTATGGACTGGATGTATGCAAACTGTTCCACTACCGCCCAGCGTGGTGCTCTGGACTGGATGGGCCCGTTCCACGATGCAACTAAACCGGTATTTGAAAAACTGTATAACGAAGTGGCTGCCGGTAATGAAGCACAGCGTTCTATCGACACCAACAGCAAACCGGACTATCGCGAAGGTCTGAACAAGGAACTGGAAGCCCTGCGCAACAGCGAAATGTGGCGTGCCGGTGCCGTTGTCCGCAAACTGCGTCCGGAAAACAACTAATACTTTTTGCGGCCCCGCGTCAAGCGCGGGGACAAGGAACTTCGGATGAATATCTCACAGGGATACAGAGCTCTGGGAATTGAATTTCCCTTTGTTTTGTATCCCTGTGTTTGTTTTTTGACTACATTTGAACGGGTTAAACATTAAATACTATTTGTCGATGAAAAAAATACTTTACACTTGTTTGGCTGCCCTTCTTCTGATGGGGGCTTTACCCGTCCGGGGACAGGGTTCTTCCGATCCGAAGCTGGTCGACGGATATTATCAGATTGAAAATGCGGAACAGCTGAAGTGGTTTCGCGATCAGGTGAACAGGGGGAATGTTTCGCTTAATGCGAAACTGATGGCGGACATAAAATTGTCAGAGTTGGAGTTGAATGCTGATGGCACAATCAAAGGCACGGCTCCTGCCGAGCAGTGGGTGCCGATAGGTTCTTATGGGGATGGAGGAGCTGATAATTTTCCATATTGTGGTATTTTCGACGGGCAGGGACACACGGTCAGTGGTGTCTATATCAATACGACTGATAATGGTGCCAAAGGTTTTATCGGTGCGATAGAGAAGAGGGCTGAAGTGAAGAACCTCGGTGTCGTTAACAGTTATATTTCGGCTGTCGATTGCGTCGGTGGTGTTTGTGGTCGGGCGGATGGTGAAGACCATAAAGAAGAAAATGGTGCACGTATCAGTAATTGCTACTTTTCAGGAGTGGTTTGTGCGACGGGGCATGATGCTTATGTCGGTGGAATTTGTGGTGAGAACGATGATGCCGCAAAAAATATCGACTGTTACAACTTAGGTCTCGTGAAAGCTGTAGGTGATGTATGGGCTGGTGGCATATGTGGCAGAAACGAAGGTTCTATCCTTAATTGCTATAATACAGGCAAAGTCATGAATGAATATTCGTCTATCGGTACACAGGTCGGTGCCATCTGTGGTTTAAACGATGATGTTGCGTATGCGCATGCTGTTATCGTTGATAATTGTTACTATCTTGATGGAACGGCTGCGGTAGGAGTGTATAAAAACCAGAGTACGGTCAGCAACGTTATCGCTAAGACTGCCGAACAGTTTGAAGGTGGTGAAGTTGCCGCTCTTCTCGGTAATGCTTACGGTCAGTCGCTGTCCGGAACAAAAGCTGCCGGCTTGAAATCGACACCCGTTCTTCTGGCTTTTTATCCGGAGGAGGAACAAGCCGCTTTGAAAGTTTATTCTGTCATTTACGACTTGAATTATGAAGGCGCAGCAGCCCTCGATACGATCTACGGCAATACAGGCAGAACTATCCGTCCGTTGGCCAACGTGCCCGTCCGTGAAGGATATTCGTTTGTCGGTTGGTTCGATCAGAAGGAAGGCGGAATGGAACTGGCTTCTCCATCCTCGATCGGTACGGCGGACAGGACGTTTTATGCGCATTGGGAAAAGACAGACGATCCGACTGCTCTCGATAAGGTCACTGATCCCTCAAGTGGTATCCGTGTGCTCGATGGCCGTATTTGTATCACGACGGATGAACCGGTCGGAATGCGTATTGTCAGCATTACCGGGCGTACGGTCCGTACAGGTCGTCTTGCCGCGGGAACAAGTGAGGTATCAGGTTTGCCGGGTGGTGTCTATATTGTGCTTTTGGATAATGGGATACGCAGCAAGGTTTTGATTCGGTAACTGAATAACTTAAATTATCTATATCATGAAGAAGTTTCAAGTTTTGATCATGTTTCTTTGGCTTTCTGTTTCCCTTGCGGGGGCGGTCGAGTCGAAGATCCAATTGGTGCACGGGCCTTATTTGCAGAATCTGGGACCTGATGAGGTGACAATTGTATGGATGTCGGATCAGCCTTCTGTCGGCTGGGTGGAGTTAGCACCGGATGATGGTTCCGATTTCTATGCGACGGAGCGTCCCCGCTATTTCGATGCCCGCAACGGCGTGAAGAATACCTCGACGATCCATACGGTGAAAGTCAAAGGGCTTAAGCCGGGAACCAATTATCGTTATCGGGTGTTTGCACAGGAGGTATTGAGCCATATCGGCCATAAAATCATTTACGGGAACTATGCCTCGACGGATGTCTATTCGAAGAAGCCGTTGGTCTTCAAGACAAGTAATCCGGCTGACAATACCGTATCGTTCGCGATGGTGAATGACATACACGGAAAAAATGATATCCTGTCCAATCTGGTTTCCAAATGTGACTTGAAAAAGACTGACTTCTTTATTTTTAACGGTGATATGGTTTCCGTCTTTAACGAGGAAAACCATATATTCGACGGTTTTATGGACACGGCGGTAAAATTGTTTGCCTCCGAAATCCCGATGTATTACACGCGGGGTAACCATGAAACGCGCGGTGCTTTTGCAACCGAGTTCCAACGTTACTTCTCACCGAAAGAGGAGAATATCTATTATACTTTCCGGCAAGGTCCGATCTGTTTCGTGATTCTGGATACCGGGGAAGATAAACCGGATTCCGATATCGAGTATGCCGGTATTACGGTCTATGACGAATACCGGACGGAACAGGCCGAATGGTTGCGCCAGGTCCTGAACAGCAAGGAGTACAAGGAGGCTCCGTTCAAGATTATCGTAGCCCATATCCCGCCGATGGGTGGCTGGCACGGAAACCTGGAAGTGGAAAATAAGTTCATGCCTTTGCTTCGTGAGGCCAAACCCGATGTGATGCTTTGCGGCCACCTGCACCGTTTCATCCATCAGGATGCAACGGCCCAAACTCCGTTCCCGATAATCGTCAACTCCAATACCGCTGTCCTGAAAGCGACAGCCGATCCGAAAGAAATGAAGATACAGGTGGTGGATGTGGATGGTAAAGAACTGGATCAATTCTCTATAAAAAAGTAATATCATGAAATGTCTGCTTTTCTTTCTGTTGTTTTCATTGTTTGCTGCCAATGCGCAAGAGCATAAGACAGAGATAAACGGTGTGGTTAAAGATGCGAAGGGGAAACCTGTTGCTTTTGTCAATGTCGGGGTCATGGGAAAAGGCTTTGGAGGAATGTCTGACGAGGCTGGAAAATTCTGCCTGTTTGTGCCGGATTCCTTGTTGGACGATCAATTGACCATATCCCATATTGCATATAAAAAGTACTCTTCCCGCCTCCGGGAACTTGCCGGTTCGCCTGTTACCGTTGTATTGGAGGATAGCCTGCTGGTTCTCCCGGAAGTCTCTATTTCTCCCATGAAAGGAAAGTGGATCAGCAATAAGGGAATACGGGTGCCGGGAGGTGTGATGGCTACCGATAGCATCGGCAGTTTGGGGGAAGAAATCGGTATTTCTGTGAAATTGGACAAGGAAGGGCTGTTGGAACAAATCCGGTTACCCATTTTTCGATGCGGGTATGACAGTGTTTTGGTACGTATAAATCTGTATCATCTTTCTGATGAGATGAACCCGGAATTACTGCCGGTTCAGCCTATTTACCAAACAATCCGGAAAATGGAAAAGAAAGAAAAAGTCTTGTTTACCTACGATACGCCTCCCTTGATCCCGGCAGGAAATATCCGGGTTGGATTTGAGATTGTTCGTGTCTATGGCAAAGGCAAACTTTTCTTCCCGCTCTATTCAACCAGCAGCTTGCATCGTTCGGTTTCATTGGACACGTATAAGAAAGCGCCGTTCGGCATTAAGGCTTCCGTTTATGTGAGGCAATGATTTAGTTATGAATTGATTTTGCTTTTACTTATCTAACTTACGTTTTATAAGAAAATATATATAAAAAACTTCGATTTATATTTGGTGGTTTGGAAAAAGGCTGTATCTTTGCAGCGTTCAAACAGAAACAACGAAAAGAACAACATGAAACAGGAAATGCTAAATAGTCTCATTATTTCTCTAAATATTATTCTACTCTGGGAACGGGATAGGAAGTGAGACTGTATATGCTTTGCTGGGCATAAAGATATTAAAGAGCCTTTCTCACTTCCTTGTGAGAGAGGCTTTTTTTATTAAAGGAATAGTAAGTTATAATAAATTAAAGAGGATAGAACTATGTCAGACAGATTATTTATTTTCGACACTACATTACGCGACGGCGAGCAGGTGCCGGGTTGCCAGTTAAACAGCATTGAGAAGATTCAGGTTGCGAGAGCGCTGGAAGAACTGGGTGTCGATGTGATTGAAGCCGGTTTCCCCGTGTCGAGCCCGGGTGATTTTAATAGCGTTGTTGAAATATCGAAAGCCGTAACATGGCCTACTATCTGTGCGCTTACCCGTGCGGTTGAAAAAGATATCGACGTGGCTGCCGAAGCTCTGAAGTTCGCGAAACGCGGACGTATCCATACGGGTATCGGTACATCCGACTATCATATTAAATATAAATTCAATTCCAATCAGGAAGAGATTCTGGAACGTGCCATTGCGGCAACCAAATATGCCAAGAAGTATGTAGAAGACATCGAGTTCTATTGCGAAGATGCCGGACGTACGGACAACGAATATCTGGCACGTGTGGTAGAAGCTGTTATCAAGGCCGGCGCTACGGTTGTGAATATTCCCGATACGACCGGTTATTGCCTGCCGGACGAATATGGTGCGAAAATCAAATACCTGATGGAGCATGTAGATGGTATCGAGAAGGCTGTCATCTCTACCCATTGCCACAATGACTTGGGAATGGCAACCGCCAACACCGTACAGGGCGTGTTGAACGGAGCCCGCCAGGTGGAGGTCACCATGAACGGTATCGGCGAACGTGCCGGTAACACCTCTTTAGAAGAAATCGCCATGATTTTCAAGAGCCATAAGGAACGTGAAATCATCACTAATATCAATACGACGAAGATCTACGGTGTCAGCCGTATGGTGTCGAGCCTAATGAATATGCCGATCCAACCGAACAAGGCGATCGTCGGACGTAACGCCTTCGCCCACTCTTCCGGCATTCACCAGGACGGTGTCTTGAAGAACCGCGAAAGTTATGAAATCATCGACCCGAAAGATGTGGGTATCGACGATAATGCAATCGTATTGACCGCCCGTAGCGGACGCGCTGCCCTGAAACATCGCCTGCAGGTCTTGGGCGTCGAGCTGTCACAGGAAAAGCTGGATAAGGTATATGAAGAATTCCTGAAGTTGGCGGACCGCAAGAAAGATATTAACGATGACGATGTCCTGATGCTTGCTGGCAAAGACCGTACGGCTATGCACCGTATCAAATTAGATTACCTGCAAGTGACTTCCGGCGTCGGCCTGCAATCCGTTGCCAGCGTTTGCCTGGATATCGCAGGTGAGAAGTTTGAAGCTGCCGCTTCTGGAAACGGGCCTGTCGATGCGGCAATCAAAGCAGTGAAATCGATTATCCACCGCACGATGACTATCCAGGAATTCCTGATCCAGGCTATTAATAAGGGCAGTGACGATATGGGTAAAGTGCACATGCAGGTGGAATATGAAGGAAACCGTTATTATGGTTTTGCCGCCAATACCGATATCATTGCCGCTTCGGTAGAAGCATTCATCGATGCAATCAACAAATTTGTAAAATAAAAGAAATTATGAATACACTATTTGACAAGATTTGGGATTCCCACGTGGTCACGAAGATCGAAGAGGGACCCACACAGCTTTACATCGACAGACTTTACTGTCATGAAGTAACCAGCCCGCAGGCCTTTGCCGGTATGCGTGCACGTGGTTTGAAACCGCTTCGCCCGGAACGTATCTATTGTATGCCGGACCACAACACGCCGACACACGACCAGGACAAACCGATAGAAGACCCGATCTCGAAGAACCAGGTCGACACGCTGGCACGGAATGCCGCCGACTTCGGCCTGACCCACTACGGAATGCTGAATGAACGCAACGGTATCATCCATGTGGTCGGTCCCGAACGTGCCTTGACCTTGCCGGGCATGACAATCGTCTGCGGCGACTCGCACACCTCCACGCACGGAGCTGTAGGAGCTGTCGCTTTCGGTATCGGAACCAGCGAAGTGGAGATGGTGATGGCTTCACAATGTATTTTGCAGGCAAAACCGAAGACCATGCGTATCAGCGTGGAAGGCACATTGGGCAAAGGCGTAACAGCAAAGGACGTGGCGCTCTACCTTATGTCGAAGGTGACGACCAGCGGGGCTACCGGATATTTCGTGGAATATGCCGGCTCGGCCGTTCGCAGTCTGTCGATGGAAGGACGCCTGACTTTGTGTAACCTTTCGATCGAAATGGGTGCGCGTGGTGGCATGATTGCCCCCGACGAAACGACTTTTGCCTATCTGAAAGGACGTGAAAATGCTCCGGTAGGTGAAGAATGGGAGAAGGCTGTCGCTTACTGGAAGACGCTGAAGAGTGGCGATGATGCCGTCTTCGATAAAGAAATCCGGTTTGATGCTGCTGATATCGAGCCGATGGTGACTTATGGAACCAATCCGGGCATGGGTATGGGGATCACGCAGCATATCCCGACTGTCGAGGGCATGAGCGAAGTGGCTAAGACTTCTTTCCTGAAATCAATGGCTTATATGGGTTTCGAACCGGGCGAATCGTTGCTTGGAAAGAAGATCGACTATGTCTTCCTGGGTTCTTGTACGAACGGACGTATCGAAGACTTCCGCGCTTTTGCCTCTATCGTGAAGGGCCGGAAGAAAGCGGATCATGTGATTGCCTGGTTGGTGCCCGGCTCCTGGATGGTAGATGCTCAGATACGCGAGGAAGGTCTGGATAAGATATTTGAAGAGGCAGGTTTCCAACTCCGTCAACCGGGTTGCTCGGCTTGTCTGGCGATGAACGATGATAAGATCCCGGCAGGCAAGTATGCCGTTTCGACCAGCAACCGTAATTTCGAAGGTCGTCAGGGACCGGGCGCACGCACGATTCTGGCTGGTCCGCTGGTAGCAGCCGCTGCCGCCGTGACGGGCGAGATTACTGATCCGAGACAGTTCATTTAATCGTACGAAATCAAATAGTAAAACGATAAAATATCAAAGATATGAAACAGAAATTCAATATCATAACATCTACTTGTGTTCCACTCCCTTTGGAGAATGTGGACACAGACCAGATCATCCCGGCCCGTTTCCTGAAAGCGACAGACAAGAAAGGTTTCGGCGAAAACTTGTTCCGCGACTGGCGGTATGACAAGCAGGGAAACAAAATCGAATCGTTCGTCTTGAATGATCCGACTTATGGCGGCCAGATTCTGGTGGCAGGAAAAAACTTCGGTTCCGGTTCCAGCCGCGAACATGCAGCCTGGGCAATAGCCGATTACGGTTTCCGGGTGGTTGTCTCCAGCTTCTTCGCCGACATCCACAAAAACAATGAGTTGAACAACTTTGTTCTTCCGGTGGTTGTAAGCGAACAATTCCTGGCAGAACTCTTCGACTCTATCTATGCCGATCCGAAAACAGAAGTAGAAGTCAACCTGCCCGCCCAGACGATCACCAACAAGGCAACCGGCAAAAGCGAACATTTCGACATCAACGCCTACAAAAAGGATTGCCTGGTCAATGGTCTCGACGACATCGACTACCTCCTGTCTAATAAGGAAAAGATAGAGGCATTCGAAAAGGGACGTAAATGACACATCATTTATGAAAAACAAACAATTATGATAGAAATAATGGATACCACCCTGCGTGACGGGGAACAGACATCAGGAGTTTCTTTTGCGGCGCATGAGAAACTGAGTATTGCCCAGGCATTGCTCGACTTGGGTGTGAACCGCCTCGAGATCGCATCTGCGCGTGTCTCGGACGGCGAGTTTGAGGCCGTGAAGCGTGTGGCTTCCTGGGCGGAACGTACCGGAAATATCCAGAAGCTCGAAGTGCTCGGCTTCGTCGATGGCGATGTCTCGCTGAACTGGATCGAGGCTGCGGGGTGCCGGACCGTGAACCTGCTTTGCAAAGGCTCTTACAAGCATGTGACGGAGCAACTGCGTAAAACTCCCGAACAGCATTTTGCCGATATCCGCAGCGTCATCAACCTGGCGACGGAACGGGGGATAGGAGTGAATGTCTATCTGGAAGACTGGTCGAACGGTATCAAGAATTCGCCGGAATATGTCTATCAGTTTGTCGATTCGCTTCGTGACCTGCCGGTGCGCCGGTTCATGTTGCCCGATACGTTGGGTATCCTGAATCCTGGTAACACATACGATTATTGTAAGGATATGGTGATCCGTTATCCGGATCTGAAGTTTGATTTCCACGCTCACAACGATTATGACTTGGCCGTTGCCAATGTCTATTCTGCCGTCCGTGCCGGAATCAATGGCGTTCATACCACGCTGAACGGCTTGGGCGAACGTGCAGGAAACGCTCCTCTCAGCAGTGTGCTTGCCGTTCTGAAAGACCAGTTGGGAGTGGAAACAACGCTCCGGGAAGAGAAGATCAACTATGCCAGCCGCCTGGTGGAAACCTTCTCCGGCGTCCATATCCCCACAAACAAACCGATCATCGGCGAACATGTCTTTACGCAGTGTGCCGGTGTCCATGCCGATGGCGACAGTAAGAACAATCTCTATTGTAACGACCTGCTGCCTGAACGCTTCGGCCGCGTCCGCGAGTATGCACTCGGAAAAACATCCGGCAAGGCGAATATTCGCAAGAACCTCGAATCATTGGGGATCGACATCGACGAAAACTCCATGCGTAAGGTGACCGAGCGGATCATCGAATTGGGCGATAAGAAGGAAATGGTTACGACGGAAGACCTGCCGTATATCATCAGCGATGTGCTTCACCACGATACAATTGCCGATCAGCGCATCCGCATATTAAATTATTCTTTATCTTTGGCGCAGGGCCTGAAACCTGTTGCAACCCTGAAGATAGAGATCAATGGGGAAGCCTATCAGGAATCGGCTTCCGGCGATGGGCAGTATGACGCCTTTGTACGTGCCCTCCGGAAAATATATTCCGATCTGGGCCGTCCATTCCCGATGCTGACCAACTATTCCGTATCCATCCCGCCCGGCGGACGAACCGATGCATTCGTGCAGACTATCATCAGCTGGAACTATGCCGGAGTAGACTTTAAGACACGCGGACTCGATGCCGACCAGACGGAAGCAGCCATCAAGGCGACATTGAAGATGCTGAACAAGATAGAGCAATGAATAATGTGCCAATAGATCAATGTGCTAATGTGCCAATTTGTGGTTACATCGGTTTTTCATTGGCACATTGGCATATTTGCAAATTAATAAATTATTGAAGTTATGAAGAAGTTAACAATCGCGCTTGTAGCGCACGACAATCGTAAGGCTGACATGGTAGAATGGGCTGTTCACAATGCTGAATTTCTGTCCCATCATTACATTGTATGTACCGGAACAACCGGAGGTTTGGTTCGGCAGGCTATGGAAGAAAAAGGTGTACAGTCAGAAATAACCTGTATGCATTCCGGCCCGCTCGGTGGCGATGCTGAGATAGCCGCAATGGTAGTGCGTAAAGAAATCGACCTTGCCGTATTCCTGATTGACGACCTGAACCCACAGCCGCACGAAGCCGATATCCAGATGTTGCTTCGCCAATGCCGCGTTCATAACGTACCTATTGCCTGTAACCGTTACAGTGCCGATCTGATGATCACAAGCACACTGTGGGATGATGACAGCTACGTCCCTACAGAACCTAAATATGTCTATTTTAAAAGAGAATAAGAATGTGCCAATAAACAATATGCCAATGTGCCAATTAGTGGGTGCATTGGCTTTTCATTGGCACATTGGCATATTCGCAAATTAATAAATTATTTATATGAAATTGAATATTGCACTGCTCCCCGGTGACGGAATCGGTCCCGAGATTATCGAGCAAGGAATGAAAGCCGTTAAGGCCATCTGCCAGAAATATGGCCATGACCTGAGTTACAAACAAGCGTTGGTAGGTGCCTGCGCGATCGACGCAGTTGGTAATCCTTATCCCGACGAAACGCACGAACTCTGTATGCAGAGTGATGCTGTTTATTTCGGCGCTATCGGCTCTCCTAAATATGATAACGATCCGTCTGCCAAAGTACGTCCCGAACAGGGACTGTTGGGGATGCGCAAAAAACTGGGTCTGTTTGCCAATATCCGCCCGGTTACAACATTCCCTTCATTGCTGCATAAATCTCCGCTGCGCGCCGAATTGGTGGAAGGTGCGGACTTTATGTGTATCCGTGAACTGACAGGCGGTATGTACTTCGGACGTCCGCAGGGTCGGAGCGAAGATGGAAATACGGCCTATGATACTTGTGTTTACAGTCGTGAGGAAATCGACCGTATCGTTCGTCTGGCTTATCAATATGCACAGAAACGCCGTAAGAAAGTGACGGTTGTGGATAAGGCGAATGTCTTGGCTACTTCCCGCTTGTGGCGTCAGGTCGCACAGGAGATCGCAAAGGAGTTTCCGGATGTGGAAACCGAATTTATGTTTGTCGACAATGCTGCCATGCGGTTGGTTCAGTGGCCGAAGAGCTTTGATGTGATGGTTACGGAAAACATGTTCGGAGACATTCTGACGGATGAGGCTTCGGTTATCACCGGCTCGTTAGGTATGCTGCCTTCCGCTTCTATCGGCGTCCATACTTCCGTATTCGAACCGATTCATGGTTCATGGCCGCAGGCTGCCGGAAAGAACATTGCCAATCCGTTGGCTACTATTCTGAGCGGTGCCCTGATGCTTGAATATGCTTTCAACCTGATGGAAGAAGGAGCTTTGATTCGTGAAGCGGTTGCTGCCTCTATGGATGCAGGTTTCGTTACCGAAGATATTGCCGACGGTGCAAAATCCTATTCAACAAGCGAAGTGGGCGATTGGATTGCCGACTATATTGCAAAGAAATAAGTATTTTCTATTGGACGCAGATTTCTCAGAGTCTGCGTCCTTTTTATTTATTATTTGGCAAGTTTCATTAACTCTTTGATGACCTCTTTATCATATCCCATCGATTCGGCTTTCTTAAAGTCGATGGCTGCCCGTTCCTTTTCGTACTGTGCCAGTTTAATCTTGCCTCTCAGCACGTAGAGAGCTGCACTCGGTTCGCTTTCAGTAAATACTTTTTCGATGTCCGCCATGGCACGTGCATTCTTTCCCATCATAAAATACAGGTCTGCCCGTCCTTCGTACAAGACCCAGTCGCGAGGCATTTCACCGATCAGGTAATTGAAGATCCGTTCGCTTTCGGTATAGTTGCCACGCATCTTTTCCAGAATGGCATGACCAAGACGGGCACGGACGGATTTTTCGTTTATCAGTAGAATCTTGTCGAAGTCCTGTTCCGCCCACATGTAATTCTTTTGTTGGATATAGAGTAATCCGCGGCAATAAAGCGCTTCTTGATGCTCGGGATTTTCAATCAGCAGCGTGTTGTAGTCGTTCAAAGCCTTTTCCGTTTCGCCTAATTCCGTATAGAGGGATGCCCGGTTTTCCAGAATGGTGATGTTATTGGTATGGCCGCTCAATGCGGAGGTATAGGATATGAGTGCATCCTCCAACTTCCCCTGCCGGCGCTGTATAGTTCCTAAGTTGGTGAGCAAGGCGTAATTCAGCGGGTTTGCCGGTTCTTTGCGCATAGCGGCTTTGAGACTTTCTTCTGCGGATACCAAATCATTTTTGTCGACAAAATCATAGCTTTTCTCAATCAGCTCTTCATAAGACTGTGCAAAGCTGTTTCCCATAAATAGGAACAAACCTATAATAATCAAGAAAGTCCTCATTCTCTATTGTTTATATCTGTTATTTGACCGGGTACAAAACTACGTAATTAAATCGGTTCTTCGTCTGAATAAAAAAACTTTATACCTTTGCTACAAATTCTAATACTTTTTGAACGTTTGATTGTTGTATGAATAGTAAGAAATTCAATAAATATAAATAATTATGATTTTAGCAGCCATTGACTTTTCACATGGAGTGGAAGGTATTTTAAATTCCCTGATGACCCAAGGGGCGGCATTAGGATGGACGCTGATTAAGGCGTTTTTAGTTTTTATAGTCGGACGACTACTGATTAATCTGGTGAATAAACTGATTAAAAGAGTCTTATTGAAGCGCGATATCGAGCCTTCGGTAAAGAGTTTTGTCGGGAGTCTGGTGAATGTCGTACTGACTATTCTATTGATAATCTCGGTTGTCGGGGCTTTAGGTGTTCAGACGACTTCGTTTGCAGCTTTGCTGGCGTCTGCCGGTGTCGCTGTCGGTATGGCTTTAAGCGGTAACCTGGCCAACTTCGCGGGAGGATTGATTATTCTTCTGTTCAAGCCTTTTAAAGTCGGAGATTATATCGAGGCGCAAGGGATAGGAGGGACTGTCAAAGAGATACAGATCTTTCACACTATATTGACGACGCCGGACAATAAAACGGTTTATATCCCGAATGGTTCGTTGAGCAGTGGAGCGGTTACGAACTTCAGCCGGCAGGATACCCGTCGCGTCGATTGGACATTCGGTGTCGATTATGGGGAAGACTATAATAAAGTAAAGCAGGTGATTGAAACGATCCTTTCACGTGATTCCCGCGTTTTGACTGATCCGGCACCTTTTGTTGCTTTGCACGCTTTGGCAGATAGCAGTGTGAATGTTGTCGTCCGTGTGTGGGTGAAAAGCTCGGATTATTGGGATGTTTATTTCGGGATAAATCAGGCAGTTTATGAGACATTCAATGCCGAAGGTATCAACTTCCCATTCCCGCAACTCACTGTACATCGGGCTAATAACTGATTTGTCCTTAAAAGAAAAGGATTTGTTCAATAATCGATAGGTTTGGTTCGGTGTCTTCAGGGAAGACGCAATTTTAAACAAAAAGATTTATCTTTGTCAATCAATAAAAAAGAAAGCAATCATTAATGATTTAATGAATACAAGATATTTAGAACTTTATTTCATTGCTTTAGTATTATTATTTGATTATAAGAGAAAAACAATTCCTGGCCCGTCATTCCGATGACGGGCTTTTTTTATTTATAGCATGAATAATCGTGTTTTTGTACAGTATGTCCTATGATAAGTATCTTTTGGCTTTTATTATAAGCTTATGAAACTGAAGTTTTATATCTTTGTCACTGTTAAGTAATTGAATGATTAAACAATTTGCATATGAATAAACATTTTACACTTTTAGCTGCGGCTTTGATGACAGTAGGAACTTTTACTGCGGCGAATGCGGCAGATGATAATCCAAGTAAAGATTGGACTGCAGGTAATTATTATTACTTGAAAAATGGTAGTGACAAGTATTTGTCGCTGGATGGAAATAAGTCTGATTCTGTTGTCGTAAAAGCAATCCCTTCATTTGTTGATGTAAACAAAGCTGCTCGTGATTCTGCTTTATGGGAAATTGTAGGAATAAATGAAACGGCAGGAACTGTTTATCAGTTTAAAAATAAAAAAACGAATGCTGTTTTGTCATTTGCTGCATCTCAAGAGGCTAAACCTGTTTTAGCGGCAGGAGTAGATAAATGGACGTTTACAGATGGAGGAGGTTTAAGTGCTTCACTAAGTGACGGCAGTAAAATGATATTAGCTTTAAATGATGATGGCAGTGTTGCTTTTACTGGGGAAGCTTTGGACCTGACAGTCACTGAGCCTGACACAATGACCATGACTCCACAAGATCTTGGTGATGGCTTCAGCACATTCCAACTAATATTTGATGATAAATATGAAGGAAATATCTTTACTGGCAAAGATTTGATAGCCAATTCTGTAGGGAATAACGGTTTTATGACTCTACAAGTGAAAGGTGATGAAGCCTATTCAAATGGAGTAAAGAAGTTTTTAGGTGTTGATACACTCAAAACAACAATTAACAATCAGCAGAATGTGTTTGGTGCAGGGTTCGCTTTGGATTCAACTCGCAAAGTTTTGCGTCCGAATGAACTTTGTCAGCATTTTAAATTTGTTGTTAATTTGCAGAATGATTCAATTGCTATGTTTGTAGCAGGTGCTCCTGATTTTGATGACGATTTAAAAGTTAAAGAAGCAGAGGGTGATACAGTTCGTGTTGTTTATGCTCAAACCGGTAATACCAAGGTTTTAACTGTTTCTAAGTTTGGAGCAAATGCCCAGCCTATACAGGGAAAACTTCCTATGATTGGAGTTGCAAAGGGCACTCCTGTTACGATTCCGACAGGTTCCGGCGTTTATTTCTTGAAGAAAGTAAGTAAGGGTGCCGACAATGGCAAGTATTATGTTGCAAAGAAGGCCTTTATGGGAGGTGACAGTGTTCCGTCGGTCAATCAAGTGAGAGGGCAATGGTATATTAAAGAAAACAATGGTAAATATTCTATTGTGGACCGTGAGTCGGATTCTGACCTGATTTTAGATAAGGAAGTTTTCGCAGTGCAAGGGATGGAGGACACTTACTTGATTGGAAGCGATTCCATCACAGTTGAACAGATGAATGTTGATCTGAAGAATAAATATTTAGGTTCGTTTGTCGCATCCGAACAGGATTTGGTGAATAAGGGATATTATCTGAGCCTCTTTTCCGCAACTCCTGGTGTACCGGAACTGTTTATGTATGCAAGCGATTCTATATTGAAGGGAAGTGCAGTAGATATGCAGCTCTTTAAATTGTTCCCGATGAAACCTGTAAAAGTGGCTGGAGCCAAACAATTGGGAGATACAGTTTCGGTGATTCCTTATCAATTGGGCGGCTATTTCCTGGATGGTAAAGTGGCTAAAGACGAAGAAAAGGGTGTATTGAAGTTCTCGACGACATCAACTCCTCTTTCTTTCCGTTTCCTGTCTGATGCCAACGGACAATTCTATTCAATGGCAACAGATGCTGACAACAAGTATGTAGGAATTGATGTCAACACTTCCAACCTGCAATTGACGAGCACTAAGACAATTGTGAATATAGCACCTGTAGATGCGCCCGAATATGCAACATTCGAAGCCGGACATAAGCGGTTGGTTTCTGATGGTAATTCTTTGGTCATGAATCCGCTTAATCTTTTTGCACAGATGAAAACGGAAGGTAGTGAGATCACGAAAGCTACTTACGAAAAAGATAATTTCAGTTTGTGGGTTGAACCGGATACGATGGTTGCCGGCAAGCAACTCTATCTCATCTCTTCAGGTAGCGAGACAGGAACACGCTATTATATGTCGGTAAAAGATACTTCTTTTACAGGGATAAACTATGATAAGTATGCGATGTTCGTAGAGGATAATGACACAATCAAGACAATGAAAGACAGTCCGGCTTTATTTGCTTTCAAAGTTAATGAGCATGGTGGATATCTCTTGGAAAACTACAAGGAATTGAAGAATGGGGGCAAGCCGTATGTTGGCGTGGTGAATGGTTTTGTTGTGTTGGAACAATTCCCGCACGTAGCATTTGAAGTTGAAACTGCTTCCGCTCCGACTCCTAATGAAGAAATAAACGTTTCTGAAATTAAGGTAATCAGCAGTGACGGCCAGGTAATCGTAACGAATGCTTCCGGCAAAAAGATTACGCTGTCTAATATCCTGGGTCAGACAATCGGTGTTCGCAGAGCAAGTTCCGAATACTTCTCTATGCCGGCAACATCAGGCATTGTACTGGTAACAGTGGAAGGTGATACCACTTATAAAGTAATTGTAAAGTAAAGAATTGTAATCCGATAATAGAAAAGGCGGCTTCCGGTAACGGGAGCCGCCTTTCTTTATGGCTATGATAGAACGGGAACTCTTATTCCCCGCCCGAAAGTTTCTTTTCCAGATATGCCAGTTTTTTGATCGCCTTTTCCTTCTCTTTCGTCAGTTTCTCAATGTCGCTTAATACTGTTGCCAGTTCGTAAGTCGAAGCAATTGCTTTCTTATCGGCATCGGCTATATAGAGAACATAAGGTTTGCCGCCGGTATATTCCACTTTGATACGCTCTTTCTGGTTGGCAAAGATGAACTTGACAGCATCTTCACATTTCTCTCCCTGATAGGTGACAACTTCCGTTGTATTTCCCAAATCCTTGAACCGGTAGTTCAAGCCACCGTCATAAGGAATAGCGGGAGTTTCGGCGAAAAGGCCGTCCTTCGTACTCAGCTTGATGCCGGTATGGTTGAGCGGATTGGCTCCGAAATAGACGCTGGCCAGATACATTTCGCCTTTCTCGTTTACACCCGAACGAATGTAACAGCGTTGGATGTTACGTTCGATAGTCTGCTGTTTGGAGACGTAGTTGCCGATCTCGTTGTAGGCGGAATCTTTCTCCAGGTTGAAGCCTTTCTTCAGGCCTTCCAACTCCTGTTGCCGGATCGGAATCAGACTGTCGCAAAAGGCCAGGTTGCGTTCCGCCTCCTTTTGTTCCACCTGGCGCATCAAGGTCAGACCTTCGCGGATAACCTTGAATTCTTTCGGATACAGGATGCGGATACTGTCTATCTCGCTCTTGGCGGCAAAGAGTTCGTTCCGTTCATACATATTCCGGGCACTGTCCAGCCGTGCCTGTGCTTTCTTCTCGTCATTGCTGCAACCGGTCAGTGTTACGGCTGCAAGTGCTATACAGATTGCTGACTTCTTCATTATGATAATTGTTTAATTGTCCACCACTTAATTCCTTGCAAAGATATTGCAAAAAGGGAGAATTAGCATCCCCGTAAGAATTTAATTATCTTTGCAGGCCAAATGTAAATACGAATATGTATATAGAGCAAGAAGACATATTAAAACATATTTCAGCGAAACCCTTCCGGTTGGTTTCGGAAGCGGCGGACGAGTTAGGGGTTGAGGCTTATGTGATAGGCGGTTATGTGCGGGATATTTTTCTGCGCCGTCCGTCCAAAGACATCGATGTTGTAGCCGTAGGCAGCGGTATCGAACTGGCAAAAGCAGTGGCCAGGAAGTTGGGACGCGGCGCCCACCTTTCCGTATTCAAGAATTTCGGCACGGCACAGGTGAAAGCCGGCGATCTGGAACTGGAGTTTGTCGGTGCACGCAAGGAGTCTTATACACACGACAGCCGCAAACCGGTTGTCGAAGACGGTACGCTCGAGGACGACCAGAACCGCCGCGACTTTACGATCAACGCCCTGGCCCTTTGCCTGAACAAAGACCGCTACGGCGAGCTTGTCGATCCGTTCGACGGGCTGACCGATATGGATAACCTGCTGATCCGCACGCCGCTCGACCCGGATATCACATTCAGCGACGACCCGCTGCGCATGATGCGTGCCGTCCGGTTCGCCACCCAGTTAGGCTTCTTTATCGATCCCGACACGTTTGATGCGATCGAGCGTAACAAGGAGCGTATCTCTATCATCTCCAAGGAGCGCATTGTGGATGAATTGAATAAGATCGTCCTCTCGCCCAAGCCCTCTGTCGGCTTTGACCTGCTGGACCGTTGCGGCCTGTTGCCTTTGATTTTCCCGGAACTTTGCGCCCTGAAAGGCGTGGAGACGAAAGAAGGCATCGGGCATAAAGACAACTTCGCCCACACGCTGATGGTGCTCGACCGCCTGAGCAAGACGACCGATAACCTGTGGCTCCGCTGGAGTGCGCTTTTCCATGACATAGCCAAACCGGCGACGAAACGTTTCGATCCGCGTTTAGGCTGGACGTTTCACAACCATAATTTCATCGGGGAAAAGATGATTCCCGGTATCTTCCGCAAGATGAAGCTGCCGATGAACGAGAAGATGAAATATGTTCAGAAGATGGTCAGCCTGCACATGCGTCCGATTGCCTTGTCGGACGACGAAGTGACGGACTCCGCTATCCGCCGCCTTCTGTTTGATGCGGGAGACGACATAGACGACTTGATGAAACTCTGCGAAGCCGATATCACCAGCAAGAACCCCGAAAAGGTGCGCCGCTTCCTTGCCAACTTCCAGAAAGTCCGCAGCAAGCTCGCCGAGATCGAAGAGAAAGACCGCGTCCGCAATTTCCAGCCGCCTGTAACGGGAGAGGAGATCATGGAAACTTTCGGCCTGCCGCCTTCGCAGCCGGTCGGTGTGCTGAAAGAAGCGATCAAGAACGCGATCCTCGACGGCGTGATACCTAACGAACACGAAGCCGCCCATGCCTTTATGCTACAGAGGGCGGAGAAGATGGGACTTAAACCGGTTGGGAAGTGAGGGTAAACTGTTGAGTGGTTGTTCGGAATTTCCGAACAACCACTTCTTCGTTAAGTTCTCCCTTTTCGAATATATGCTTAACGTGTTCGCTTATTGTCGCTTTGGATTTCCCGAACAACGTACAAAGCTGTGCTTGTGTCAGCCATACGGTTTCCCCTTCAAACAGAACATCAACTTTGATGGTTCCATCCTGGGACTGGTAAATTAGTATTTCGTCTTGTCGATCTTGCATGATTCTAAATTAGCTATCAGATTACAACAAAGATAGTTTATTATTCCGACCCTCTAACCGTTTCTTCCTTATATTTTAATTCATACATCACATTCCATTACCTCTTTTCTGGCATACAATTAATCGTCCGCCGCCCAGTGAACGATCGTTCGGCGCCAAGCGGACAACTTGCGGACAACATAGAAAGGGCTAAAGGATAGGGATAAAAGGGCTCACCCGATATTTCATGGGGGGGGACTTCATTCACTTTCTTGGAATATCTATCGCTACTATAATAGTCTTGTACAGGCTTGGAAGTTGATACGAAAGCGAAGTTGTCACATCTGTATTTTGGTAAAAGCTGATAATATACCTGCATTTACGGTCTAAAAACCCCGAAAATTCAATATTTATAAAAATAGATTGTTTTTTATTTGTTTACGT
>NZ_QREV01000032.1 GCF_003363715.1 Parabacteroides acidifaciens | reverse complement strand
ATCAAAACTTGTAAATGATGATTTAGGATGCGGCAGGCTGTTTTGCGATCCCGCGTCGGAGCGCGGGAACGGGATAGTTCACTTTTTCTTAGTTTTGGACCTCCTGCAAATCTAATGAATATTACAATAACCCCCTTTTGGGGCGTTTTTTCTATTTCATCCGAAATCTTGATCGATTTTGGATTGACTCTTTTTGCGGTTTAAGCTCCTCTTTCTGACAATAGGAAAAACGAGGTGCGCAGCCTGTTCCGGAAAGCGTACAATTTGATTATCGAAAAGCGAAAACGCCGACAAAGTGATAAACCTTAACTCTCGGAGAATCGCCTGTAGCAAAATAAAACGGACGGCGTTCCAAATATCCCAAGGAAATTCAGGTGCTTTTTTGCTCATAAGACGGTCCTCTTTCCAATTACGACCGTCCTAATCGCCATTACGACCGTCCTAATCGCCATTACGACCGTCCTAATCTTCGCGAGGTGCCGAGTGCACTACACATTAGCACGGTCGTGGTGGCAAAGAGGACGGTCGTAATGGCTGGAAATGCTCAAAAAAGGCGAAAAGGTACCTTTTTGAGGTCAAAAAAGTGGATTAACATTTGTTTGGTTTCGGATGTCTTTTGGAACTAAAAAATCCGTTTTATACAATAAGCCCCCCCTGCCGCAGGCTCTCTTTTGCCATTGATTTCAATCAACGGGTTGACAAATTCCCGGCTTTGCCGGATTCCTCTGTGGGTTTGAACCCCCTTTCAAATACCTACAAGTAATCCTATTAAAGGGACTTAAGTCCACAGAGGAAGAGGCTTCGCCTCTAAGCTCTAAAACCGTTCGTTGAAACGAAACGGCAAAAGAGAGCCTACGGCAGAGGGCTTATTGTATAAAACGTGTTTTTTAGTCTCAAAAGACACCCCGAATAAAATAAATGTCAACCCACTTTTCAGCCGTCAAAAAGGAGCTTTTTTCTATGATCCGGCACCTTATCGCCATGAAGAGGGACTTTATCGCTCTGATCCGGAACTTTGTTACTCTGAAGTCGGACTTCATATAGCACGAAGTCAACCTTCAGAGCGATGAAGCGTTACTTCAAGGCAATTTTCTGCGCACCTCACAGCAACAAGCCCCTAAAATTTCCTTGGGATATTTGGAACGCTGTCCGCCTTTGTTCGCAAATAATCGATTCTCCGGGAGTTAAGGTTTATCACTTTGACGGTATTTCCTATTTTCGATAATCAAATTGTACGCTTTTTAGAATAATCTGTGCACCTCGTTTCAGCTAATGTCAGCCGGAGAGAGCAAAACCGTGAAAAGAGTCAATCCAAAATCGATCAGGATTTCGGACGAAATAGAAAAACAGTCGAAACAGGGGGTTAATGTATATTTCTCAATTCGCAGAAGGTCCAAAACTAAGAATATTTGAATCAAAAGAGCAGGCTTCGTAGGGGCAGTTCGCGAACTGCCCGGATAGCGACAGGATATATTTGTGACACAAAGGGCGGTTCGCGAACCGCCCCTACGAGGCCTGTTTGTTATATATGCCAAGATGAAACAGCCAGAAAATAGAAAGAAATATGTTATTACAAATGCTATTTTACCATAAAGGCGGACGGTCGAGCATCCGTAATGTCACCTGTTGTTCGGAAGAGGCTCCGACGAAACCCAGGCCGTCCGAAACGTTTTGGGGGACGATGACCGGCTCCATGAAAGTCTCGTTATAGTCATCCGAGTCCAGGCAGTTCATGGCACGCATATAGCGATACTGCGCTTCGGTTATGCTTTGGAGACGGACAACGACATCAAACCGGATATGCTTTTTATAGTCTTCACTGCCCCAATCGTGAAAATAAGGATAAGAGGTATAAACATTTAATGTGTAGGGACCATTCGTAAAGCGGCTATCGGTAAATATATTCCGGACATTCCGTATCGTCATGTCGAGAATGCCGAACTCATCGTCGTCCGCTGTCGTAAGATGGCCGTCGGTGAGTACGATATCTTCCTGGTTGATAATGCCCGGTTCGGAAACAGACGGGCCATACGTCACTCCATCTTCCAAAGAAGTCCGATAGGTATTCTCCTGGATAATCAGGCGATAATAATTCTTCTCCCCCGGGCGGTCGTGAATGGCAATCCGGTATCGCATACAATCCTGCATGCCGTACAAACCTTTAAGTTGCGTATGCAAAGTATCTACCCGGATCATTTCTTCGATCGGCAGAGGGAACTCCACTTCGGCATTAGCCTGATATTCCCCGTCTTCGGCTGTCGCTTCGAGACGCACACGGTCACCCGGGCGGAACTGACTTTTCAGCGTACAAATACCCCAATTCGAATAGGAGGTTACTTCGACCGTTTCCGTCTTTTCACCGTTGACATATACAATGACAGAACCATTCGTGACAGATGTAGTCGCATCTATATTGGGTTTTATCATAAACAATTTAACTTCATTTTCTTCTTTTCCGACTTCCAGAAAGGCGTTCATCAACAGTTGCGGTTCTTGCGGCCGTTCCTGATAGGGTAGCTCGTTCTCACAGGCGGAGAATAAAACCGACAGTACAATGAATAATATAGATAGATATTTTCCCATAATATATTCTTTACTCAAAATCTGAATGTATAGGTAACCGAAGGAACGCAAGGTAACAAAGTTTGCTTAATCAACCTCGTTTTCCGCTTCCAGATTGTCTCGGGATTTCCGTCCGGCCCGATATGCTGTTGTCCGATATATTCTTCTTCCTTATAGACAAGATTCGGGGTCATGGCATTATAGGCATTATAGATCGAGATGTTCCAGGTTTGCGTACCCCGGCGTAGTTTCTTATGAAAATTGATGCTCAGGTTCAGCCTGTGGCTGATGGGAAGACGGTAATTGTTGCGATGGGAAATGTAATCGATCAAATTCCCCCACTCCGTCCCGGTCTGCTTTTCGGCTACCGTAGCCGTCCCGCCGGTATTGAAGATCCAAGTGATGCCGACATCAGTCTTCTTGCTGAACGCATGGTTCAGACAGAAATTGATATTGTGGCGGCGGTCGTATTTATACGGAAAGCGTTCGCCGTTGTTGACCGTCCCGTCCTTGAACAGGCGGTCGCTTTTAGCGATCGTGTATCCCAGCCACCCAGTCGTTTTGCCGATGGTTTTCTGTGCCAGTATTTCCAGTCCGAAAGAGCGGCCGCGTCCCATCTCGACCTTTTCCTGCCATCCGCCGGATGTCCCGAAAAAGGAGGCGCCATCCTGGTATTCCAATACGTTGTGCATATCCTTATAATAACCTTCGAGCGAGAACTCCCAACCTTTCAGACCGGTATAATATCCGCCGGCGGCATACTGGTAAGAACGCATCGGACGGATATTTTTGGTGACAGGCACCCACAGATCGGTCGGCAGGGCAATGGGAGACGACGACAGCAGATGCACATACTGTTCCATCTGCGTAAAGGAGGCCTTTGCCGCAAAACCATGTTCAAAACGATAACGGCCCGAGAAGCGGGGCTGTGCCGAAAGATATCCTTTTCCCTCTGTATAGAACAGCGAAAGATGAACGCCGGCGTTCAGGCTCAGACGGTCGGCGATGTCGATATTGTCTTCGGCATAAAGCGCACATTCATGGCCGTGCAGGAAACTGTTCGACGAGTCGTTGTAGACCGTATCCTGTGCCGCCTGTCCGTTTTCATTCTCCCGTACACGGGAAGTCGTGATTTCGGGACGGAACGTATGAAAGAGGTAAGAGCCTCCGAACTTGATATGGTGGTTGGGAGCCGGCGTGTAATCGAAATCCGTCTGGAAACTCCAATCGTGTATGCCTGAACGGTAATCGGAGTTATAGACATACGACTCATTATAGTCTGACGTCACGTTGCCGTCTTCGTCCGCGCCGGTAATCTCTTTCCGGTAGCTGTCGGCCATCACCATCTGGTAATGGTTATAGGCTACAGTGGTATTGCTGAACAGTTTATTATTAAACACATAATTCCAGCGTCCGGCTGCAATCGTATTTCCCCAGTTGAAATCGATCCGGCTATTGTAGAAATACATGCGCGGGGCGCCGTCGTAGCCGTCGTATTCCTTGTCTTGCTTGTAGTCGTAATGATCTTTCCCTTTATAGAAACTAAGGAACAGGCGGCTGCGGTCGGAGAATTTATGGTTCACCTTGGCATTGATATCATAGAAATAGTAATTGTACTTCTTATCATCCGGCAGGAAAGGCCTTGCCACCAGGTCGAGATAAGTGCGCCGTCCGGTCAGGCAGAACGAGGTTTTGTCTTTTATGATCGGTCCTTCCAGATGCAGTTTGCTGGTCAGTAGTCCGACACTGACCGTTCCGTGATAATTCTGCATATCGCCGTCGTTCGTCCGGATATCCACGATAGAAGACAGGCGTCCGCCGTAACGCGCCGGGAAAGAGCCTTTGAAAAGCGTTACCTTTTTCATGGCTTCGGGCGTAAAGATAGAGAAAACACCCAGCATATGGTCGGCATTATAGATCGGAATGCCATCCAGCAGGATCAGGTTCTGGTCCGGCCCGCCTCCACGTACATACAGTCCGCTGAAACCTTCCGTCCCTGCCTGTACGCCAGGCATCAGCTGGATGGTTTTCAGAATATCGGCTTCTCCTAAGATTGCAGGCGTATTCCGGATCTGCGTCATCGGGATTTCCAGCGCACTCATGGCCGTAGCATGAATACCCGTCTCCTTCTTGTCTGACAAGACGACCACTTCCGCCAACTGGTTGTTTGTTGCCAGCCGTACATTCATTAATGTATCACTTCCGAGAAAGAAGTGTTCATGCCTCGTCTCATATCCTAAATAAGAAAAGAAAAGTTCCGTTTCCCCTTCCGGCAAGGTGATACTGTAATATCCGAACGGGTTGGTGGTCGTCCCCACACGCCGGCGGGATTCCAGGATATTAGCCCCGATTAATGTCTCGGACGACACGGCATCGGTTACATATCCGCTGATCGTATATTTCCGGGATTCCGGACGTTCGTGGAGCAGAATATGAGTACCGGATATTTTAAAGGTGACCGGCTCGTGCTCGAATGCTTTCTGCAGGATTTCCCCGACAGTTTGCTGCCGGAGATCGAGCGTGACAGGCTGTTTCAGTTGTATCTTTTCGCCATAGATAAAAGAAAAACCGGTGGCTTTTTCCAATTGGCTGACAAAGGTTTCCAGCGTCGCTTGCCGGATATGGAAGTCCAGACGCGCCGCCTTGTCCTGTGCGGCAAGCGGCGCGATCCGGAAGACTATCCATAATAGAAGAATAAACCGGGTAAACCGGCGGAGACAATATAGGTAATAATGCATAACTTAGTTAAGTTTAGAACGGATCAAGATCGTATCGTTTGTTTTTGTATAACTGAAATTACCGGCGGACTGAAGCAGATCGAGCATCTGGTCCAGACTTTCGCCTTCCGTAAAATGAGCCCTGATACGGAAATTCTTTATTGCTTCATCTGTAATCCTGATTTTTACTTGAAAGGCATTCGAAAGCTCCCGCACAATCTCCTGCAAAGGAAGGTAATCAAACCGGAAATGGCCGTCGCGCCAGTCGACCGTGATATCATTTTCTTTCGGTTCTATCTCCTGCAATGTCCGACTTTCGCGGTTATAGACCGCACTTTCTCCCGGCGACAACACAATCCGGCTGCCTGTTTCCGGCACACTGACGGCAACGGAACCTTCCAGCAAAGTCGTTTTCACATCTGCATCCCCGGGATAGGCTTCCACATTGAAATGCGTCCCCAACACCTGTACATCGACAGGTTCCGCCTTTACTATAAACGGATGCCGGGCATCTTTTTCCACCTCAAAATAGGCTTCGCCTTGCAATCGGACTTCCCTCTTTTCCCCTTTAAAGCGGTCGGGATAGGTCAAAGATGAATAGCGGTTCAATGTTACTTTCGTCCGGTCCGGCAGCGTTACGACCGATATTCCCGCACCAGCCGAAGCGGTCTGCATAGACACCGGCCGCAGATGATCGTACCCGAACCAACCGCCCAAGCAAAGAAGCACCGAAGCCGCAACAGCCCCCGCCAACCGATAAAACCTGAACTTCCTTGCCGGAGGAGAAATACGTTTTTCCAACACCTTCCAACTCTCCGAAGCGGAATAACGTCCCCGTGGCGAACGTGTCGAGGCGACAAGTTTATCCAGTGTCTTATCTATATGATCGTGTTCAGCTGCCATGCTTTCCCTTTTTATGATTGATTTCAAAGATAAAGACAGGGAAAGCGAGGATACTCACTATTGGGTTTGGCTAAAAGAATGTTAATAGTTTTTCAATCCAGACTAATAATTCAGTCCAAAACTCCAAAGAGGAATCGTATTACCATATCCTGCTTCAATATTATCTTTCACGATAAATCCTTCCTTCGCATCAGCTATTTGTTTTTGCCCCTTTCCTTTTCCTCCCACTTCAAAGGTCTTATCTCCGATCAAAAAATCAGCCAGCGGGGAAGAGATAACATCTTGTCTCACCCGCATTTGATTATAAAAGAAGGTTTCGCGGATATTTCCGATATTCGATTCACTCCTTCCCAATGCATAAATAAGGTTCGGGTTGTCCAAATAAATTTTTTCTACTTTGCCAAGGCTCCGGATTCCTCCCGTATCATCCCGCAATTGGGCAATCATACCTGCTCGTTCGATATAGAGTAGATAATCAGCTACATAATTACGGCTAATCCCTACCAAATCAGCCAGTTTCTGCATGACAGGCTTAAAAGGAACACTCCGTGCCACCACCACCAATAATTGCTTCAGTTTTCGTCCTGTAGATGTATTCATATTGGCATACTGCGGAATGTCTACTTCCATTGTCTGGTTAATCACCTGTTCCAATTCCATATAAAAATCTACATCCCGGCTAAAAGGATAATAACCTTTCTGCAAATACTCGGCAAACAAAGGTAAAGGATGGTTCACTCCGGGAATCTCTGCTTTCAAATCCAATATTTCTTCAAGCGAATATACAGGCACCGATATGCCATGAAACAAATATAGATATTCACGGAACGAAAGTCCTTGCATCTCATAGATAGGTGCACGACGGCTCAGGTCAGCTATTCCCCGGTAAATATCCAAGATAGATGAACCTGTGAAAAGTATCTGCATATCCGGATAAGAGTCGTACAGCTGTTTCAACTCCCTCGACCAGTTCTCATATTTATGAATTTCATCGATAAAAAGATGTTTCCCTCCTTGTTTACTGAATTGATCAGCAAGGTCTATCAACGAGTGATCCGTGAAATATATATTATCGGCCGACACGTACAAGGTATCTTTCAATGACAAATTTCTTTTAATATACTGCAAAAACAAAGTTGTCTTTCCCACGCCGCGTGGTCCTACCAGCCCCAACATACGGTTCTGCCATTTGATCTCATCATACTTGTAACGGATAAAATCCGTTTGTACGCCCTTCAAAAGCTTATTAAAAGTCTCATATAATCTATCCATAACATTCCGTTTCCACAAAGATACGACAATTGCACTACAAAAGTGCAGAAAAGTCATAATTTATGCACTTTCATAGTGCAATCACCATATTGAGTCATCTTTGCACTCCATACAAAGCATATTCCGGGGTAAATATGCTTTGTATGGAGTGCAAGAATCGTACATATATCACTATTTTAATAAAAAATCTTCCAAATCATTTGCAGTTTGTCAGAGAATATCTATATTTGCTGCCGTAATAACAAAAAAAGAAATGAGAACTATTTTAGTAAATACATATTGGTGGTGGCACTCCGTACAACTCACAAGGTCGTAAGGAACCAGTCCTCATGTATATACTTCCGAGATATAATAAAAGGTCTGTCGCACTTGCGGCAGGCCTTTTTTAGTTTAAGGCAATAAAGAAATCAAGAATAGAAAAATAATAAGTATAGAAGAACAATGAAGACGTATCAAGTTGATGAAAATGGTTATTATGGTGAGTTCGGCGGGGCATATATCCCCGAAATACTTCACCAATGTGTGGAAGACCTGCAAAAAAAGTATCTGGAAGTGCTGGAAAGCGACAGCTTCAAGCAAGAGTTCAACCAATTGCTCCGCAATTATGTAGGCCGCCCCTCTCCTCTTTATCTGGCCAAACGGCTAAGTGAGAAGTACGGCTGCAAGATTTACCTGAAACGGGAAGATCTGAACCATACCGGCGCCCATAAGATCAATAACACGATCGGGCAGATCCTGCTGGCACGCCGGATGGGAAAAACACGTATCATCGCCGAGACCGGAGCCGGGCAGCACGGCGTTGCGACGGCTACCGTTTGCGCGCTGATGGACATGGAATGCATCGTTTACATGGGTAAAACGGATGTGGAACGCCAGCATGCCAACGTGCAGAAGATGGAGATGCTCGGGGCAACGGTTGTGCCTGTCACTTCGGGTAATATGACGCTGAAAGATGCAACCAACGAAGCGATCCGCGACTGGTGCTGCCACCCTTCCGACACGTATTACATCATCGGTTCCACCGTCGGGCCGCATCCTTATCCGGATATGGTGGCACGTCTGCAATCTGTGATCAGCGAAGAGATCAAAAAGCAATTGCTGGAACAGGAAGGACGCGACTATCCCGATTATCTGATCGCCTGTGTCGGCGGGGGAAGCAATGCAGCCGGAACAATCTACCATTTTATCGACGACGAACGGGTAAAGATTGTCCTTGCCGAAGCCGGCGGCCTGGGAATCACGACCGGACAGAGTGCCGCCACGATCCAACTGGGTAAAAAGGGAATCATACACGGAGCCCGTACGCTGGTGATGCAGAGCGAAGACGGACAGATCGAAGAACCTTATTCCATTTCTGCCGGACTGGACTATCCGGGTATCGGACCGATCCACGCAAACCTGTCGGAGACACACCGCGCAACGATCCTTGCCGTCAACGACGACGAAGCCTTAGAGGCCGCTTTCGAACTGACAAGCATCGAAGGCATCATCCCGGCGTTGGAAAGCGCACATGCGCTGGGAGCACTCTCAAAAGTCAACTTCAAACCGGAAGATGTCGTCGTACTGACCGTTTCGGGCCGGGGGGACAAGGATATGGAAACATACATCAACTATAAGAACAAAAAGTAACTGGATATATGAATTATACATTCAAGACAATAAGCAAAAAGGTTCTCGGCGACCTTCACACGCCCGTCAGCATCTATCTGAAGGTGCGGGACATCTATCCGGAATCGGCCCTGCTGGAAAGCTCCGACTTCCACGGAAATGAAAACAGCCTTTCATACATCGCCCTCTGCCCGCTGGCAAGTATCGGTATCAATAACGGAGAATGCACGGCAACCTTCCCCGACGGAAAAAGCGAGGTTACACCGTTGACGGAACAGTTCAATGTGGCAGACGCCATGAACGCCTTCCTCGCCCGCTTCTCGATCGAAGGACAGGACAGGAAAGTATGCGGGTTGTTCGGATACACGGCTTTCGACGCGGTCCGCTACTTCGAGAATATCCCGGTGCTGGAGGCACACCACGAAGAGAACGACGCGCCCGATATGCTATACATACTATATAAGTATATCCTCGTGTTCAACCACTTCAAAAACGAACTGACGCTTGTCGAGCTGCTGCAACCGGGCGAAAACTCCAACCTGCAGGAGATCGAGACACTGATCGAAAACCGCAACTACGCTTCCTATAACTTCCAGGCTGTCGGTCCTGAAACATCGCCCATCACGGGAGAGGAATACAAGGCTATGGTTCGCGAGGGAATCCGCCACTGCCTCCGGGGAGACGTCTTCCAGATTGTCCTGAGCCGCCGTTTCGAACAGCCGTTCAAGGGCGACGACTTCAAGGTTTACCGGGCGCTCCGCAGCGTGAATCCTTCCCCTTACCTCTTTTACTTCGACTTCGGTGGCTTCCGTATCTTCGGTTCCTCGCCCGAAACACACTGCAAAGTGGCAGACGGGCACGCCAGCATCGACCCGATCGCGGGAACTGCTTTCCGCACCGGCGACGTCGCATTAGACAAACAGCGCACCGAGGCCCTCCTTGCCGACCCGAAAGAGAATGCCGAGCACGTCATGCTGGTCGACCTGGCACGCAACGACCTGTCGCGCAACGCACATAACGTACAGGTGGACTTCTACAAAGAAGTACAGTACTACAGCCATGTGATTCACTTAGTATCACGCGTCAGCGGGGAGATCGACGCAGACAGTAACCCGGTAAAAACCTATATCGACACCTTCCCCGCCGGCACACTGAGCGGAGCGCCGAAGGTACGCGCCATGCAGCTCATCACGGAGATAGAAAAACACAACCGCGGAGCCTACGGCGGCTGCATCGGCTTTATCGGCTTCGACGGAGATTTGAACCAGGCGATCACGATCCGTACATTCGTCAGCCGCGGCAACGTCCTCTACTACCAGGCCGGAGCCGGCATTGTCGCCAAGAGCAACGACGAGAGGGAACTGCAAGAAGTGAACAACAAACTGGGCGCCTTGAAGAAGGCGATCGATCTGGCAACAAAATTAATTAATTGAAAGATGAAAGTATTACTATTTGATAATTATGATTCCTTTACCTACAACCTGTTACATATATTAAAGGAATTGGGAGCAGATGTAGAAGTACATCGCAACGATAAAATAACACTGGACGAAGTAGACCGTTTCGACAAGATCCTCCTGTCGCCCGGTCCCGGCATCCCGGAGGAGGCGGGCATCCTTCTGCCGCTTATCCGCCGCTACGCACCGACCAAGAGTATATTGGGAGTATGTCTCGGAGAGCAAGCCATCGGCCAAGCCTTCGGAGCGACACTTATCAACCTGACGGATGTGCACCACGGGGTTTGTTCCGACATTCGTATTAAGGCGAAAGACCCGCTGTTTGCCGGACTGGAACCCGGTTTCCGTGCCGGACGCTACCATTCGTGGGCTGTCTCCAAAGAGAACTTCCCCGACTGCCTTGAGATTACGGCGGAAGATATGGAGGAAGGGCAGATCATGGCGCTCCGCCACCGCGAATACGATGTCCGCGGCATCCAGTTCCACCCGGAATCGGTGCTGACGCCGAAGGGGAAGACGATTATCCGGAACTGGGTCTTGGGAATTGAGAATTGAAAATTGAAAATTAAAAGTTAGACTATAAAAGATGAAAGATATATTATACAGGTTGTTCGAGCACCAGTATCTGGGACGGGACGAGGCGCGGACGATCCTTCAGAATATGGCGGAAGGCAAATATAACGACTCCCAGATTGCCAGCCTGATAACGGTCTATTTGATGCGTAACATCTCGGTGGAGGAACTGACGGGTTTCCGCGAAGCCCTGCTCGAGATGCGCGTCCCGGTCGACTTATCGGAGTTCAAGCCGATCGACATTGTCGGGACGGGGGGCGACGGGAAGAATACGTTCAACATCAGCACGACCTCCTGCTTTGTCGTGGCCGGTGCCGGATACAATGTCGTGAAGCACGGAAACTACGGGGCGACTTCGGTCAGCGGAGCCAGCAATGTGATGGAACAGCATGGCGTGAAGTTCACCAACGACGTCGACCGGTTGCGCCGCTCGATGGAGGCCTGCCACATCGCTTACCTCCATGCGCCGCTGTTCAATCCGGCCTTGAAGGCGGTCGCTCCTGTACGGAAAAGCCTCGGCGTACGCAGCTTCTTCAATATGCTCGGTCCGCTGGTCAATCCGGTGATGCCGGCCTACCAGTTACTTGGGGTGTACAACTTGCCGTTACTGAGGCTCTACAGCTACACCTATCAGGAAAGCGGAACACGTTTCGCGGTGGTGCACAGCCTCGACGGATACGATGAAATATCGCTGACATCGGAGTTCAAGGTCGCTATGCCGGAAAAGGAGAAGCTCTACACGCCTGAGATGTTAGGTTTCCAACGTGCCACAGAAGCCGAACTGGACGGCGGGGAAACAGTCGCCGATGCTGCCCGTATCTTCGATGATGTCCTGAACAACCGGGCAACTCCGGCACAGACCAACTGCGTGATCGCCAACTCGGCCTTCGCCATCCAGGTGATCTGCCCGGAGAAGAGAATCGCAGAATGCATTTCCGAAACAAGGGAATCGCTGGAAAGCGGCAAGGCGTTGGATGTGTTCAACAGGTTTATCGAATTGAATAAATAATTATGAAAGATATATTACAAGATATCGTAGCCAATAAGCGTATCGAAGTGGAGCGGCAGAAACAGGCCGTCAAGCTGCAAACCCTGTTGGGGTTGGGCGGTGAACGCCTTGAACGTCCTACCCGCTCCATGCGGGCAGCCCTTGCCGCTTCGCCGTCCGGTATTATTGCCGAGTTTAAGCGCAAAAGCCCCTCCAAAGGCTGGCTACACCCCGATGCTGCTGTTGCCGGTGTGCTGCCCGCCTACGAAAAGGGAGGTGCCTCGGCCTGCTCCGTCCTGACCGATTCGAACTTCTTCGGAGGTTCGCTTGGTGACCTTTGCAAGGCTCGCAACCTCGTCAACCTGCCTCTGCTAAGGAAAGACTTCATCATCGATGAATACCAACTGTACCAGGCGCGTGTGATGGGTGCCGACGCTGTCCTGCTGATCGCCGCCTGTCTCAGCCCGGAGCAATGCCTTGCGTTTGCGGAACTGGCCCATACTCTCAATATGGAGGTACTGCTCGAGATACACAGCGAAACGGAATTAGAACACCTTAACCCCTCTGTCGATATGTTAGGCGTCAACAACCGCAACCTCGGGACTTTCCATACCGATGTCGAAAACTCTTTCCGTCTGGCAGAAGCGATGCAGACGGTTACGCGGGAGAAAAACCTCTCACCTTTGCTGGTATCGGAAAGCGGCATTTCAGCGACAGACACCGTTGCAAGTCTTCGCAAAGCCGAATTCCGGGGCTTCCTGATCGGCGAAACGTTTATGAAGACGGAACAACCGGGCGAAACCCTCGCCCAATTCATAGGAGGGCTGTCATGATCATCAAAGTATGCGGCATGCGCAATCCGGAAAACATCCGGGAGGTCGAAGGGCTTGGCGTCGACTGGATAGGACTGATATTTTTCGCGGGAAGCCCGCGAAAAATAATGGACAATGGACAATGGACAATGGACAATTGCGACAAGCGGTATTCTAATTGTCAATTGTCAATTGTCAATTGTCAATTAAAAAGGGTTGGTGTTTTTGTCAATGCTTCTTTGGAGGAGATGATGGAAACAGCGGCACTTTTCCGGCTCGATTATCTGCAATTGCATGGGAACGAGACACCGGAGGATTGCCATGCCCTCCAAAAGCGCGGTTATTTGCTGATCAAAGCGTTCTCCGTTGCTACGGCGGACGACTTGGAACGGACTTCTGCCTACGAAGGGCGTGTCGATTACTTCCTCTTCGATACCAAATGCGACAACTATGGCGGTTCCGGCAAACAGTTCGACTGGTCTGTCCTCGAAGCCTATACAGGAGAAACGCCTTTTCTGCTGAGCGGCGGGCTCCGTCCGGAAAGTGCCGAGGCAATCCGCTGTTTTCATCATCCTCGCCTGGCCGGAATCGACCTGAACAGCGGATTCGAGATCGAACCGGGGCTGAAGGACGTAGAAAAATTAAAACGATTTATCCATGATATTAAACAAGCATAAAGATATGAACCGTATCACAAACTTATTCAACACAAAAAAGGACGGAATCCTTTCCGTCTACTTCACGGCCGGTTATCCTGCACTGGACGACACGACGAAGATATTAAAAGAGTTACAGGCAAAAGGTATCGATATGGTTGAAGTAGGCATCCCCTTCTCCGACCCGATGGCGGACGGACCTGTCATCCAGGAGGCTGCTACGCAAGCGCTCCATAACGGGATGTCGCTGCGCCTTTTGTTCGACCAGCTAAAAGATATCCGCAGGGATGTACATATTCCGATCATCCTGATGGGTTATCTGAATCCGATCATGCAATTCGGTTTCGAAGCATTCTGCCAGAAATGTGTGGAAACCGGCGTAGACGGGATGATTATCCCCGATCTGCCTTTCGCAGATTATATGGCGGACTACAAAGCCATCGCAGAACGTTATGAACTGAAAATGATCATGCTGATCACCCCGGAAACTTCCGAAGAACGCATCCGTCTGATCGACGAACATACCGATAGTTTCATCTACATGGTGTCGAGTGCTGCCACCACCGGAGCACAACAGAGCTTCAACGAACAGAAGCAGGCCTATTTCCGCCGTATCAACGGAATGGGCTTGCAAAACCCACGCCTCGTCGGTTTCGGTATTTCGAACAAAGCTACCTTCGATGCAGCCGCAGCAAACTCATCCGGTGCCATTATCGGCAGCAAATTCATCCAATTATTAAAGAGTGAACCGACACCTGCCGAAGCAGTCGACAAATTGTTGGAGGCATTAAAGAAATAATAAAACGACAATTGGGAAGCAAACGTCGCATATCGGGAATTATCCCCTACAGACGTTTGCTTCCTTCTATATCAATTATCCTTCACACTCTCCACCGGGTTCGCATTTGCCGCACGCCAGCTCTGGAAGAAAACCGAGAAGAAAGAGATAACCAGGCAGAACAACCCCGCTGCAATAAAGATCAGCGGACTGAGTGAGATGCGGTACGAGTAGTCCGACAGCCACTGCTTCATAAAATACCAGCTCACCGGCGTAGCAATCACAAAAGCAATCACGACATACATCAGAAACGTACCGACCAGGCGAATCAGGATCGACCGGTCGTCCGAACCGAACACCTTACGAATAGCGATCTCCTGCGAACGCTGCTGGATAAAATAGGTCGACATCGCCAACAACCCCAGTAATGAAATCAAGATTGCGACACAGGCGAAGATTACTACGATCTTGACCATACGAATCTGCGATTCGAACCGCTCCTGTATCTGCTGGTCGATATATTTTCCTTCAAAATCGATCTTGGTAACCTGCTCGAACACCTCGCTCACCTCCCGATAAGCCGTATAAGGATTTCCCTGGACCTCTACCAATATATTCCAGGGCCAGGAATTAGGCTTGTTGAAGTCGCGGAAACGGAGCATCAGAGGCGAACTCTCGTCAATGACCGAGTGCAGATGGAAATCCTTCAACACCCCTAAGATCGGAACAGCATTCTCATTCAGATGGAATACCTTGGCATCCTCCGGAAGTTCCATATCCCTGAAAGCCCTTTCGGTCAGATACCAACTCCAGTTATCGGACGAAGCAACATGGTTGTCCTGCTTGATCTGCAATCCGAACATATTGAACGCCGCACTGTCGACCACCAACTGCTGGAAGCTAAGCGACTTGCCCTCGTATTTACCCGTCAGGTTATTTCCCCCGTTGAAAGGCGTTCCCTCCGACATACCGACCGACTTGACACAAGGCAACTGGCGCAATCCGTCCAATACAGCCGCCCGCTCGTTGTCCGAACGGCACGTGTTATCCGCAGCCAGAATATTCGCCGTGTTATAGCCAAGCGGCGCCTCGATCATATGATTGATCTGGAGTCCCATAACAAGTGCGGCCGCTAAGATTGCAATCGTAATAATATTCTGGATCGTGATGAAACACTTGCTAAACACCATCTTCGTCCGCCTGCGGAACGTACCGCGTACGACGTCGATCGGCTTCGATGCCGAAATCAACAATGCCGGAAGCAACCCCGAAAGGACACCGATCAGCAGGATCAGCACCACAGCCGCCCCGATATAGGCCGGTGTGAAGGCATCCGACAAGACGATGCGCGTATCTAACAAACTGTTGGCAAAAGGTACTGCCGCCATTGCCAGCAACAGTCCGAAAAGGAATGAAAAGAGCGTCATCAGTGTCGACTCCATCATCAGCCGAAGGAACAATTCCATACGCGATGATCCCAACAACCGACGCGTAGCCATCTCCTTCGCCCGCTGCCCCGCCTGCGCTACCGTCAGGTTGATATAGTTAAAGACAGCGAAAATCAGGATCAGGATGCCGACAGACATCAGGACGAGGATAAACAGCTTATCACCATGTTCGAGAGACGAATACCCGGGCTTCTCGGAGAAATAAATATCTTTCATCGGGATAATCCGCACCTCTTTCCAAACGCCGAGTTTATAGGGCCAGAAATACTCCTTGAAATACTCCAGAATGTCATCTGTCCGCAAACGCAGGTCCGCCCCTTCATGCATCATCAGGAAACCGGTTGTCGATCCGGCGTTTCCGTCGTTCGTCATCGACAGGCTGCCGTTAAATTCCTGAGCACGCTCCAAACGGATCACCATATCTTTATAGGGAACGATCGAGCGGCGTATATCGGCCATCACACCTGTGACAATCACGGAAGTCGAATCACTGATCCGCAAGCTCTTCCCTACCGGATCTTCCGATCCGAACATTTTCCGGGCAAAAGTCTCGGAGAGGACAGCATCGTACTGGTCATTCAACACCTGCTTGCTATTCCCGGCCAACAGCCGGAAAGAAAAGAAGCTGAAAAAGGAGGAGTCGGCACAACAAGCCTCTGCCTTCAGTTTCCGGTCTCCATAGAAAACCTGCAAATCCGATATATTATTAAAGACAACAGGGCAAACTCTCTCGATCTCCGGATAACGCTCCTGCAAGCGGTAAGCAATCGGGATGGCAACCGCATCCCCGCTCTCATGAGCAACCACATAGATCCGCTCCCTGTTCTCCTGAAAGTTGTCGATCGACAATTCCTGTACCGTGTACACCGCAATCAGGATTACAAACATCAAAGAAACCGACAATCCGAAGACATCTATCGCCGTATAGGCTTTATTCTTCGACAAGAACTTTAAAAACGATTTAAAATTCAACAGATTATTCATTTCCTCCCCCTTCTTTTATTTCTCTATTATTAATTATCAATTATCCTTCACACTCTCGATCGGATTCGCATTTGCCGCACGCCAGCTCTGGAAAAAGACCGAGAAGAAAGAAATCAGCAGACAAAACAGACCTGCCGCAATGAATATAAGCGGGTTCAGAGAGATGCGGTAGGAATAGTCTGCCAACCAATGATTCATAAAGTACCAACTGACCGGTGTGGCAATCACAAACGCAATCCCGACATACATCAGGAACGTACCCACCAGGCGGTTTAAAATCGACCGGTTGTCCGAACCGAACACCTTGCGTATTGCCACCTCTTGTGCACGCTGCTGAATAAAATAGGTCGACATCGCCAGCAACCCCAACAACGAAATCAGGATCGCGATACAGGCAAAGATCACCACGATCTTAGTCAGACGAATCTGCGTCTCAAAATGGCTCTGTATATCCTGGTCGATAAACTCACCCTCGAAGCTGACACCCGAAACCTCCTCGAAGACCTTGCGGACCTCAGCAAAAGCCTTCACCGGATCGCCCTGCACTTCGATCACGTAGCTCCACGGCCACCAATCGGAATGATGCCGGTTGAAGCGCAACATCAACGGAGAGTTCTCCCGCGAGATGTCCCACAAATGGAAGTCCTTGATTACACCCAGGATCGGTGTCTCCCGATCATACATCTTGAACGTGGCGGCATCTTCCGGCAGGTCCATCTGTTTAAACGCCAGTTCGTTCAGGAACCAGCCCCCGTCGGAATTTGCCACATGGTTGTCTGTCTTAATCTCCAAGCCGAAGATCCGGAAAGCGGCGCTGTCGACTTGCATCTGCTGGAAACTAAGTGATTTACCCTCGTAATCGCCGCTCATGTTGTTCGTCCCGCCGGAAGGCGTCCCGTTCGTGTAGCCGACGGCCTTGACGTAGGGGATCTGGCTGAGCATGTCTTCCGCCTTCTCCATCTCGCTTCTCGAGCGGAAGACGTTATTCGTCTGGATAATGTTCTCCGTGTTATACCCCAGCGGTGCATGGATCAGATGATTGATCTGAAAATACATTGTCAACGATGCTGCAATCATAACGATAGTGATAACATTCTGGAATGTAATGAAAAACTTACTGAATACCATCTTCGTCTGCCGGCGGAACGTTCCTCGAACCACATCGATCGGCTTAGCCGACGAGATTAGGATGGCAGGTAGCAACCCGGACAGGAAACCGGTCAGCAGGATGAAGCCCACAATCGCCCCACCCCAAAGCGGCGTCCATAGCACGTCGAGCGTCAGGCGCACCTGCAACAGATCGTTCGCAAACGGCAAAGCCGCAATCGCCAACAGCAGACCAATCACAAACGAGACGACCGTCAGAAGTGTCGCCTCCATCATCAGTCGGGTAAAAAGATCGCTCCGTAGCGATCCCAGCAGGCGGCGCGTAGCCATCTCACGGGCACGCTGGCTGGCCTGCGCAACCGTCAGGTTGATATAGTTGATAATGGCAAAGATCAGGATCAGGATACCGACGGACATGAGGACGAGCGAGAAACTGCGGTCGCCACTGTTCATATTCGAGTATTTCCACTTGCCGAAATAGATCTCGGGAATCGAAACAATATAGAGGTCTTTTGCAAATCCTCTCTCATAGAGCCAGAAACGTTCCTTCAGGAACTCCAGGATGTCATCGGTCTGCGCCTTCAGGTCGGCACCGGGTTTAAGTTGGATGAAACCGACAGCCGAGCCGGCATTATTGGCACTGGTCTTCGTCAATCCGCTGTTGAATTCGGCTATACGCTCGATACGTAACAAGACATCGGCATAGGGAATGACGGAGCGGTTGATATCCTCCATGACACCAGTCACAGTGACGCTGGTCGAATCGCTGATCCGGAGGCTTTTACCGACGGGATTCTCGCCAGGGAAAGCTTTGTTGGCAAAACTCTCAGAGACGACCGCGTCGTAGGCGCTTTTCATAACTTCCTCGCGATTGCCATCCAGGACCTTAAAGGAAAACATACTGAAAAAGGTGGAGTCGGCATAGACCACATCCGCCTTATATTTCTTTTCACCGTAAAAGACCTGCATCCCTTTTCCCTGATCGGTGATGACGGGGCATACCTGTTCAATTTCGGGGTAGCGCTCCTCCAGCCAGTAAGGAACAGGAACACCCGTACCCAGGAAGTTCTCGTTTCCGATCGCATAGATGCGGTCATAATTAACTTGTTGTTTGTCTATATTCAGCTCCCGTTCCACATACACGGCAATCAGGATCACAAACATCAACGATACCGAGAGTCCGAAGACGTCGATCGCCGTATATGCTTTATTCTTACTTAGAAACTTCAGAAAAGACTTGATATTTACTATATTATTCATGTCTTAGAATTATGGATCATAATACTCAACTAACCTTCACACTCTCTACCGGATTCGCATTCGCCGCCTGCCAGCTTTGGTAGAAGACCGCGAAGAAAGATATCAGCAGGCAAAACAAACCGGCCACAAGGAAGATAAGCGGACTAAGCGTGATACGGTAAGAATAGTCCGCAATCCATTTATCCATGATATACCAGCTTATCGGCGCAGCAATCACAAACGCAATCACCACATACATCAGGAACGTTCCTACCAGACGGCTCAGGATCGCCCGGTTATCAGACCCGAAGACCTTGCGGACAGCAACCTCCTGCGAACGCTGCTGGATGAAATAGGTCGACATCGCCAACAATCCCAACATCGAAATCAGAATTGCAACGCAGGCGAAGAGCAATACAATCTTGACTAAACGTATCTGCGAATCGAACGAACCCTCGATCTTCTGTTCGAGATAATTCCCCTCGAAATCAACCTTCGTCACATCTTCAAAAATCTCGCGCACGGCAGAATAAGTCGTCATGGGCTCTCCGTCCACCTCGATCAGAACATTCCAGGGATGGCTGTCCGGCTTGCTGAAATCACGAAAGCGCAGCATGACTGGCGCACTTTCCATATTGATATTCCGCAGGTGGAAATCTTTCAACACACCTAATATCTGAGCCGGTTCGTCATCCTTCAGCCCAAAATATTCCGCATTTTCCGGCAACTCCATATCCCGGAAAGCGCGTTCCGTCAGATACCAACTCCAAGGCTTGGACGAAGCGACCTGATTATCATGTTTAATCTGGAGCCCCAATATCTTAAAAGCCGCACTATCGAGTGTCATTTGCTGAAAACTAAGCGATTTCCCTTCAAACACCCCGGTCAGGTTGTTCGTTCCACTGAAAGGAGTCCCATTAGAGAAACCGACAGCCTTAACATGAGGCAATTCCCGGATGCGGTCGATCGCTGCGGCCTTTTCGCTATCTGAACGTAAAGTATTCGCCACGACCAATATATTGGAAGTATTATAGCCTAACGGCGCGACGATCATATGATAAATCTGCAATCCCATCACCAAGGCTGCGGACAGCGTAGCGATCGTAATCGTATTCTGGAAAGTGATGAAGACTTTACTGAACACCATCTTCGTCTGCCTGCGGAACGTACCGCGTACCACGTCGATCGGCTTCGAAGCCGAAATCAGCATAGCAGGCAAGAACCCCGACAGCACTCCGATCAGCAGGATAAGCCCTGCCGCCATACCGATCCAGGCAGGCGTACAAGCATCGGCCAGATAGATCTTCGTATCCAGCAATTCATTCACATAAGGCACCGCTGCCACAGCTAACAGCAACCCGATGATAAACGAAAACAACGTCAGCATCGTCGACTCGATCATCAACCGTATGAACAGTTCCGTGCGCGATGACCCCAACAGGCGGCGGGTAGCCATCTCACGAGCACGCTGCCCGGCCTGCGCCACAGTCAGGTTGATATAATTGAATACGGCAAAGATCAAGATCAGGATGCCGACAGACATCAACACTAACACGAAATTACGGTCGCCGGTCTGGAGCACCGACCATTCGTATGAAGAAAAATAGATATCGTTGAAAGGAATAACCCTCACCTCTTTCCACACATCGATCGTATAAGGCCAGAAAGATTCTTTCAGGAAATCATAGATATCGGAAGTCCTCGAAGCCAAATCCGCCCCCTTATGAAGCATTAAGAAACCGGCTGTAGAACCGGCATTGCCTTCATTCGTCAGCGATAAACCTCCGTTAAATTCTTTCGCACGTTCCAGACGCGCCAGTATGTCGCAAGAAGGGAGCACCGATCTGCGTATGTCTTCCATTACTCCGCTCACGATTACCGTTGTCGAGTCGCTGATCCGGAAACTTTTACCTATCGGTTCTTCACCACCGAACATCTTCCGGGCAAAAGTCTCGGAGAGAACCACGCTATAGGGATCTTCCAATGCCAGTTCACGATTTCCTTTCAAGAGTTTGAAAGAGAAGAAATCAAAGAAGGTGGAGTCGGTACACATCATATCCACTTGCAACATATTATCGCCATACAGGGCTAATATATTGCTGAAGTTACCCGGAACAACAACCGGGCAAACCTTCTCGATCTCCGGAAACTGTTCCTTCAAGCGGTAAGGGATAGGGATAGCCGTTCCCAAGCCTTTCTCATTCCCAATCACGCAAATCCGGTCACCATTCTCCTGGAAACGGTCCGTCGCCAATTCTTGATACGTATATACCGTAATCAGGATCACAAACATCAGCGACACCGAAAGCCCGAAGACATCGATTGCCGTATATCCCATATTCCGACTCAGGAACTTCATAAAAGACTTAAAATTCAGTATATTATTCATGCGTACTCCTCCTTTTTAAAAATATATCCGACTTTCACAAGCCGGATATATCTGCAACAAAACAATTTGAATGTGTCTATGTGTTATTCTTGCAAAACATTAAATGAATTCACTTACCGACGAAACGATGCTACCGTCAAAGAGGTTAACCACACGGTGTGCAAAGCTCGCGTCGTGTTTGGAGTGCGTTACCATAACAATGGTAGTGCCTTCCTTGTTCAATTCGGTCAGGAGTTGCATCACTTCCGCACCGTTCTTGGAATCCAGATTACCGGTCGGCTCATCGGCGAGGATGATCTTCGGATTGGAAACGACGGCACGGGCGATAGCTACACGTTGTTGCTGACCTCCGGAGAGCTGCTGCGGGAAGTGGCTGGCACGATGGCTGATGTTCATTCGTTTCAGGATATCGTTTACCATTTGCTTGCGCTCACTGGCTTTGACCTTCAGATAGGTCAGCGGCAACTCTACGTTTTCAAATACATTCAGCTCATCGATCAGGTTAAAACTCTGGAACACGAAACCGATATTCCCTTTACGCACCTGGGTACGTTCTTTTTCCTTCAGGTGTCCGACTTCTTTATCTGCCAGGTAATAATCACCCGATGTCGGGTTATCCAATAACCCTAAGATATTCAGCAACGTTGACTTACCGCAACCGGAAGGTCCCATGATTGCGACAAACTCACCATCTTTCACTTCCATCGACACGCCGTTCAATGCGATTGTTTCTACTTCCTCAGTGCGGAAAAACTTACTTAATCCTTCAATTTTAATCATGACTGTATCTGTTTTTATTGTTATTACATCTTCTTGCCTAATTATAGGCAAACAGCGTGCCAAAGTACATAAATTATTTATTTACAGCGCTATAAAGAATTTGATATTTTTCGAAAGTGTCTAATTTTTTGACAGTAGTGTAAAGATATTAGACACTTTGAACAAAAATGGCTCGAGGTTTATCCCCATTCGCTTTCTTCCTTGAACTCGAAACGTTCGATCTTTGTGACCCGGATATTCCCGTTCCTGAGCAGATACTCATTATCCTTATATCCGGGTTTGAGATTAAGATCATCCAACGAATAGGATATGTCGCTCGTTCCGGAAGAGAAACGGTAAAAAGAGGGCAACACCCTTCCGTTCTGTTTCGATTCGATCACTTTGTAAGCCGCTTCTTTATCCTTCTGGAAAGCGTTTATAAATTCATCCAGCAACTTCGGGTTATCCTTCGTCGAAAAAGTGATCGTGATCACTTCTTTCACAGGTTTCTTTGTCTTCCGATCTTTGTCGTAGATCACTTCCACGTTCACTTTATCCTTCGACTCGCACTTCTTCATCAGCGCATTCAAATTCGTCTGTGCCAATAAATCGCCGGCCCAGCTCCCTGCTATCAGCAGGACAGCCGTTAAAATAAGATTCCTTGTTTTCATACTTTCTATTATTATATGGTTATTAAATCATCATTTATCTTTATATCTCTCTTCCAACATCTCTATGTCGGATTCGATTTGTTTCGCCTCTTGTTCTTTCATTTTTATATCATGCAGGGTTTGCCGGTGCTGTTGTACGGGTTGCAATGCCATCCGTTCCTTCTCATAATGTGATTTCTCGGCTTGCCGGATCATCTTGTCCAAATCCTTGGCCACATTTTCCGGTATTTCCGTCTTTACGCCGTTGCGGATGATGTAGCTTCCGGCGTACGGATTAAAATCATCTTCCTGCTTACGATCCTCTTTGTTCAAAAACAAGAACAACAACAAAGAAGCGGCCACAGCGGTACCTATCCATAACCACTTTTTGTAAAAAGGGACTTTACGAACCTGTTTCGAGGAGTTCTCCTCCTCCACTTCACGGGCGATTCCGGTTTCAAAATAACCGAACACAGGTTTGTAGGGCTTCAAATGTTCCGGCAAATCCGGACGTGCGAAGAAGGCATATAGCTCCTGCTCTTCGACATTGGACGTTTCCCCTTCGAAGAAACGCTCCAACAGATTTTCTATATATGTATATTCGTCTGATTTCATCCTGTTACATTTTTAAGAATAGTTCCTTGACTCTTTTACGTGCTCGCGAGAGGTTCACGCGGACAGCTTCCGGTGTACTGCCTGTCAACTCGGCAATCTCCTTCACCTCGAAACCATCGACATGTTTCATCCGGAGTATCGTCTGTTGCAATCCGGGCAGTTGTTCCATAATGCTCATGACATGGCTCACACTGTCTTTCTGTTCCAACGAAACGTATGGATTATCGTCTGCGGTTATAATTGCCGAATCGGACAACTTCTCCTGCCTGTACTGGAAGGAACGGAGGCGGTTCAGACAAAGGTGCTTGGTGATCTGCACGGCAAGCGCTTCCACGCTATCGTAACGCTCCAGTTCCTCACGGATATACCACAGCTTGAGAAAAACCTCCTGCACGATATCTTCCACATCTTCGGGATCGTCCAGCAAGCGACGGGCACATCCCGACAACTTCCCCCTGAGTGGTACGACTTCTATTTTAAACTGTTCTTGTTCCATTCTATTAATAAGACACGCGACTTAGACAAACATAACATGGATAATGTGCCAATTTATTAATATGCCAATGTGCCAATGAAATAAAAGACGATTCACTGAGATGAGGTCTTTTTATTCCATTGGCACATTTAGCGAAGCGCCACATTGGCAAATTGGCAAATTATTCTGACTTAATGCTCTTCACCGGGTTTTCGTTCGCCACATACCAGGAGCGAAGGACGACGCAGAACCCGATCACAATCAGCAAGGCAAGGCCTCCCAATATAAAGATAAAGACATTCAACGAAATCTTTTCCGGGAAATTCTCCAGCCACTTATCACCTGCCAGATACGTTCCGATCAGGCCGACAATAACCGCCGGCGTACCGATCACAATGATATTATGCAACAACAATTTCAGCACATCGACCGCCGTCGCCCCGTTGACCTTGCGGATAGCAATCTCCTTGCTCCGCCGGCGTATCTCATCGGAGACATATCCGACAAGCCCCATCAGCGTAATCAGCAACATGAATACGGCCGCCACCGCTACGGAATTACGGAACCGCTCGGTGTCGCGATAGGATTCATGGATTTTGTCGCGATAAGTGGTCAAGACTATATCCTGCTCCGGAAGCAATTCCCGAAGACGGTTTTCAAGCATCGAGAAAGACTCGGGCGACATCTCACGAAGACGTACGTTTATGGATAAAGAGTTCCAGTCACTTCCGATACCGACAATGATCACCGGTGTCTGCGGAACGAATATGGAACCGACTATGAAATCATCGAGCACGCCGGCAATCACAATATCGAACAATCCCTTGCATTTATAGACTTTCCCGATCGCATTGTCATCCCAGCGTAGAAGTTCGAGGAATTTCCGGTTAACCAGAGCCGGAGTCGGTTCGGCCATAAAAGAGGGAATATTAGAACCCTGCACGAGGTTCAACCCTAATGTGCTCACATAGCTGGAATCTGCAAATTGGAAGCGCAGTGTAGCCAACGCCTCCTGTGTTTCCGGATCGATCAAGGGTGTACCGCTGAAAAAATTGCAGATCAGATAACTGGCAAACGTAATATTCTCTATTTCCGGAGAACGCATCAGCTCCGTTCTTACCATCTGCTGACGCTCGGACGGGATGCTGTCAAGATCACAATAGACAATATTATCCGGATGATAGCCGAGGTCCTTATTCAAGACCTTATTATATTGCAGCAGGATGATCGCCAGGAAAATCAGCATAAAGGCCGCACAAGCAATCTGCACGCCTAACAATCCCTGTTTCCATCCGCGCTTGCTGTAGTTATAAAAACGGAACGCCTGTGTCACAGGAATAGCCGAAAAGATACGCGCCGGCACAACACCTGAAAGCAAGACTACCAGGAAGACCAATCCTAACGATACCAGCAATTGCCGTCCGGAAAAAAGCGAACCCAGCGTCACTCCTGTCAGTTCCGTAATCAAATCTCCCGAAACCAAAACCAGCAGAGCCGTACAAACCAACGAGAGCAGGATCAGGATTACCGTTTCGGACAGATTCATCATAAAGATATTCCCGGTGCTGGCTCCGTTACTTTTATAGATCGCCATCGTACGGGCGCGGGTAGCCAATGACGAGATAGACATCATCACATAGTTCAGCGAGACAGCCACCAGTATCAGCGTTGCTAAAAGCGAAAGGACGAGCAAAGTCAGCTTCGTTTCCTTATTGTCCGTATGCAAAGTCGTGATAGGCTTCAGATAGCAATCAAAAGCATAGCCGCCTTTTTTCATTGACTCGCGGTCCATATGGCGTGCCAACATCTCAGGTATGGCTTCTTCATTGATCGCATTTATATCGACACCTGCCTGCATGCGGACATATCCTCTATAACCGTCTCCCCCGTCCCAACTATTCCGGCTGTTCCGGGCAATCGAATAAATCAGGTTAAAATCGAGGTGCGAGTTTTCCGGCACATTTTCAAATGTCCCGACCACAGTCAGAGTTTCCTTATGGGCTTTATCATTGAATAACGTCTTCCCTATCGGGTCCTCTCCTTTAAAGATTCGTTTGGCAAGCGATTCCGAAAGGAATACATTCCCGCCCGTCTTCAATCCCATCTCGCTACCGGAAAGAATCTTATAAGGAAGCGTTTTGAAAAACATCGTATCAGCATAGATTGTCTTGACGGAGTAACGGTCCTCCCCATTAAAAATGACCCGCTCGCCGCTCTCGAGAAGAGAAGTCCCTGCAATAGCTCCCGGTATCTCGAGCGGCATTGTCGGGGCTACAGGCTGGAAAGTAAAGGAGTAATCGTTCGATTTAGCCTCGGCCGACCCTACACCTGTCGTATAAACCGTTTGTACCTGATAAATATTCTCCGCCTCCGGCAAGAATTTATCATAACTCAAATCGAATGCGATACGGGCAAACAGAACCAAACCGATCGTTAAGCCTAACGTCAAGGTGAAAATCTTAATCAGGTTATTACCCCAGGCGTTTTTCAAATAGCTGACTGTATAAAATAATTGTTTCATGATATAATATATTTCTATAAACAAGACACCCGTACCGGGCAAACGTAACATCTCTTTTCTCTAATTATTCCGATTTAAGACTGTCCACCGGATTCGAATTTGCGACAAGCCATGCACGGCAAAGGACACTGACGACGATCAACAGATAGACAAACATCGCCCCCGCCAGGAACATGAAGAATCCGAGAGATGCCTTTCCGGAAAATTGTTTCAGCCAGCCGGTTCCGGAAAAATAGGCGATCGTTATACCGATTACGATAGCCGGTATCGCGATATAAGAAATATCTTTGGATATCATTTTCAAAATGCTCCATGCCGAAGCCCCGTTCACCTTACGGATTGCGATCTCGCGTCCGCGGCGGTTCGTTTCATCGCTGGTATATCCCAATAAGCCGATCAATGCGATGATCAAGGTCACGATACCTCCGATCAAAACCGAATCGCGGAACGTACGAGAATCTTTGTACAGGTCTATCATATCCATATAATAGGCAGTCACATTGACACTGCGGTCCGGCATGATGCTTTCCAGCACGCCCTGCGCTTTCTTTATGTTTTCGGGTGACATTTCATGGAATTTAATCAGGATTTTCGGTGCATACTTGTCATAGAATAACACTGTCGGGCGTAAATCCGGATTGCCGGTACTACCGATGCATACATCTTCAAACACACCGCAAATTGTAAGCGGTTCTCCGTTCTGGCTGTGCTCCGTTACGACGATGTTTTTTCCGACAGCGCTACCCGTCCAACCTGCCACCGTCTCCATTTTCTTTACAAAAGAGCGGCTGACCATCACTTTGTCTTTAGCCGAGCCATCCGAGCGGAACACTTCGCCATCGACGATCGGAATCTCCATCAAAGAGAAGTAATCATCCTTTACCCAATACATATCGGCGATGTTGAACAACTCGCGATCATCACCGGGGAGCAAGACATTATTTCCGGACATAACCGAAATCGGCAAATCGTAGCATGCTGAAACTTTATCTACTTCAGGCATCTTACGCAGCTCTTCAATCGCCGTGTTGCGAACCGATTCTTCCGCACCCTGCGTATCGCAATAGACCAATTTGTCGTAAGCATATCCGGGGCTGACGTTCACCATATAATCGTATTGCTTATTGATGACAGACAACAACGCTACCAGATAAGCAGTCGCCACAAACTGTATAAACAACAGGCAGAGCTTCCAATAGCGACGCGACTCTTTAAAATTACGGAATGCGGCGGCAACCGGAATACGCAGGAATATATATGTCGGAATCAACGCGGTAATAAAGAAGATCATCACACAGATGCCTACTAAAACCAAGATCGTTTGCGAAGAAAATAAAGCCCCTAAAGAAGCTCCCAACAATTCTTCAACCTTTCCTCTGAACAGAATAACAAGGAAAGCCGCGAGCAGAAGGGATATCAGCATATGCAGGCAGGTCTCCGACATAATCATACCGAACAGATTTTTGTCGGAGGCGCCATAACATTTATGGACAGCCACCTCCTTCGTCCGGTTAATCAGCGTAGAGATCACAATCAGAACATAATTCATGGCAGACGTCAGGATAAGAACGAAAGCAAGCAGGATCAACAGGGAATTCATACTCTTTACTTCACTGCTGTTGCTATGCATATCCATCAACGGAACCAGCGTGTAAGTCAAGTCGACTCCGGCCTTTTTCACCTCTTCCAGGTCACAGTGCCGCCCCTGCATCTCACGGATAGCGGTCGTCAGGCTTTCCGGGTCCGTCCCGGGATAGAGCTTCACATATCCCAAATAGCGGTCATTCCCCAGCCAGTTTTCCCGGCTCCACTTATTCATGCCTTCCAGGGAAGCGACAATCTCAAAACGTAAGTGGGAGTTTTCAGGAACATCCTCAAACACGCCGCCGATCGTATAGGTCTGTCCCGGACTGGATTCAAACTCGAACTTCTGTCCCATCGACTTCTCTACACCACCAAGCAAATCGGCTATACGGCGTGAAATCATCACATAGCCCGGACGCGCCAGCGTCGTTTTCGGATCACCGATCAGGATCGGACGGGGAAGCAAATCGAAGACGTTCGTATCGCCCATTACGACGTAACGCGCCGAATAACGGTTCTTGTCTTCTGTCCTGAATATCTCCTTGTCGCCTCCGATATATGTCAGGCGGGTAGCCTTCTCGACTTCCGGAATCTCGGCCTGCATACCGGGAGCAACACCGCCGCTTACCTGCGGATAGGTCTTATATTCATTCTCCCGGATGACATTCTCATGTAACCGGTAAATACGGTCACTGCCGGGATAGAACTTATCGTAAGAACTTTCAAAACAGACTTTGGATATAAGGACAAGCCCCATTGCCAGCCCGACACCTAATGACAAAATCTTAATCCCATTACTCCGCCCTTTCTTAAAAAGCGAACGTATTGCTATGTTCCAGTTTCTCATATCTTGTATTTTATTATTTTCTGAACATACAGGTTCAAAAAACGTGCCAAAACAGGCAATATGCTAAAATACAAACATATACAAATAAGTTAATCCCCGAATAGTGTCCAATTATTTGACAATGGTGTATAAATATTTGACACTATTCCGACTTCAGGCTATTCACCGGATCATCGTTCGCCGCATTCCAAGTTCGATAGACAATACACACGATAACAACCAGGCAGACAAACAACCCGCCGGAAACAAACATCCAGAGACTGAGCGGTATCTTTTCTATAAACTGCTCTTGCCAGCGTTCCGCGACATAATAGGTAATGATACATCCTAACACGATAGCAGGCAGGGCGAGCCATAAAATATCGGTCAGGAACATAGTCAGTATATCTTTCAATGTAGCCCCGTTCACCTTCCGGATAGCCAGCTCTTTACGGCGACGGTTCACCTCGTCGTTCGTATAGCCGATCAATCCGATCATGGAGATAAGCAGCGTGATAATGCCGCCGATCAGGACCTGGTCCCTGAACTTCCGGGAACTGCTGTACTGCTCTACCATCGAGACCGAATAAATCGAAAGCTTCATATCCTTATCCGGGATAAGTTCCTCTAACTTGTCATTTACTTTTGCAACGGCATCCGGGGTTATCTGATGGAATTTTACCAGCAGGTAATCCAGGGGCCGCTGCCGGTAGAACAATACGGAAGGCCGATCGTCCTGGCTGATAAGTGAGCCGATACGGTAATTTTCATACACCCCGCAAATCGTATAAAACTTAGAATCATAATTGGCATGTTCCGAAATATAAATGGATTTGCCGACCGGGCCGTCAGACCAGTCCGTAAACTCTTTCATCTTTTCGACAAAAGCGCGGTTAACCATCACTTCATCCGATTTCGGGATATTCTCCGTAAACGAACGTCCTTCGATGACAGGAATCTCCATCAGTTTCAGAAAACCATTGCCGGACCAATACTGGTCTGCGATATTAAAAAGTTCTTTATCAGATTCGGGCAAAGCAATATTATTACCGGCCAGACTATCCCAAAAAGGCAATATGGTCGATGTCGTCACCGCCTCCACTTCCGGGATGCGCATCAGTTCGTCCAACACCTTGTAACGAGTCGTCGAGTCGATCGCCGATATGCTGCAATAGGCCAGGCGGTCATAAGAATAGCCGGGATTACTGTTCACCATAAACATGTGCTGCCTCCCCACAATGATAAGCAGCGTGACCAAAAAACCGGCTGCAATAAACTGTAGGAACAACAGGCCGAGTTTCCAGACACGGCGGCTTTCACGGAAATTACGGAAAGCGGCTGCCACCGGAATACGTGCAAACAAAGCTCCCGGCACAAAACCCGTCACCAGAAAAACAACCACACATACCGCCAGCAGGATCAACGCTCCTTTCGAGAACAACAATCCTTCGACAGAAACATCCAGCAATTCGTGTATCATATCCCTGCCCAGAAAAATCAAAAAGACAGCCAACACGATCGAACAAACCATGTGCACCAGTGTTTCAGACATCATCATATTGTGGATATTCCCTTCCGAAGCCCCATACGATTTATGTACGGCAATCTCTTTCGTCCGGTTCACAATCGAAGAAATAGCAATCAGGATATAATTCATCACAGCCGTAAACAACAAGGCTAAGGCCAGGATAGCCAGCATCATGACCATGCTTTTCACCTCGCCTGATTTCTTATGCAAATCGAGAATCGGTTTCAATGTATAGGTCAGTTCCATTCCCCACCTCTTCATATCCTCCGCATTCTGATGGCGAAGCGCCATATCATGTATGGCCGGCGTAAGACTTTCGGCAGTGACGCCCGGCACCAGGCGTACATACCCTTTATAACGATCGTTACCCAACCAGTTCTCCAAACTCTCCTTATCCATTCCTGTCATGGAAACCAACATATCGTAACGCAGGTTGGCGTTCTCCGGTATATCCTCGAACACGCCTCCGATCGTCACTTTCGTTCCCGGATTATTATCGGGAATAATCGTCAGCCCCTCGACCTTCTCAATTCCGCCCATCTTTTCCGCCAAAGAGCGGGAAATCATCGCATACCAGGGTTTAGCCAATATTTTTTTCGGATTCCCGGACAGGATAGGACGCGGAAACAGATCAAACACATTACTATCCGCCATCATGATAAAACGAGCCGAATAACGTTCTTTATCAGAGGTTGAAAACAAAGATTCATCCCCTCCGATATAAGTAAGGCGGGTAGCAGCCTCCACACCGGGTACCTCATATAGCATACCGGGAGCTACAGCGCCGCTTACATTATAATAATCCGACTCCTTGCCATCTTGGCTATAATTTTCATAAATCTGATAAGTCCGGTCTGCATCCGGGTAGAAAGTATCGTACGACTGTTCAAAATAGATTTTGGCAATTAAGACCAAAGCCACCGACAAGCCTACGCTCAGCGAAACAATCTTCATCATGTTGTGCCTTCCTCCCTTGAAAAGCGAGCGAATGGCTATATTCAAATTTCTCATATCTATTATCCTTTTATATATACTATTCCGACTTCAAACTCTTCACCGGGTCCTCATTCGCAATACTCCAGGTACGCGCTACAACCATAACCAGGACAACCAGCCAAATTGCCAATGCAGAACCCGCAAAGATAAAGACGCTTAACGGTATCTTTTCGGAGAACTGTTGCAACCAGTTTTCCCCCATCCAATAAGAACTCATGACTCCTAAGAGCACGGCCGGGACAGCCATATAGAGTATATCTTTTGATATAATCTCCATGATGTTAGCTACTGTCGCACCATTCACTTTACGGATCGCGATCTCTTTGCGACGGCGGGTCGTTTCGTCCGCAATATATCCGATCAGCCCGACAAGAGTGATCAGGAAAGTAACCAAGCCGCCCAGCATAACGGAGTTACGGAACAACCGGGAAGCCGAATACATATTGATGATACTCGCTTCGTAAGAGTTTACCGAAATATCTTTATCCGGAAGAAGCTTCTGAATGGTATTCTCAATGAGTTTCATATTCTCGACCGTAACATTCCCGTGCAATTTCATTGAAACTACATGACCCGGCTTGCTTGAATAAAACCAGACCGTCGGCGGCATAAGGTAAGAGTCGATCGCTCCGGCCCGCACTTCATCATAGACACCGATAACCTCAAAACCATTCGGATCATTCGGGTCACTATGTTCACTTATACGAAGTTTTTTTCCGATTACACCATCCTTCCACCCATGGACCAACACCAATTTTTCCGCTGTTGCCCGGCTGATCATTACGATACGTGCCGAATCGGAGTATGAGCGGTCAAAGGCTTTTCCCTCTATTACTTTTATACCCATCAACGGGATATAGTCGGCATCCATATATCTCAGATCTCTAATATGCAAAGCGATCTCATCAGATCCGTCCCGGTAAATCATATTTCCGGCCCCTCCCCAAACCGGCAAGTCGTCTGAAGCCGCTACCGCCTCCACTTCCGGCAGTTTCTCCAATTCATCCATAACCATCCGGACCGCAGAACTCTCTACTCCGGAAAGAGACGCATATATAACCCGATCGTATGAATATCCGGGATCATCCGTCACCATCCTCTGATACTGCAAACCGATAATTGCCAGCAATGTAACCAAAAAACCGACGGCAACAAACTGGACAAACAGCAATCCTTTTTTCCAAAGCCGGCGCGATTCGGTATAGGACCGGAAAGCAACCGCCACCGGTACGCGGGAAAACAAATAAGAAGGAAACAGGCCGGCAAAGAGAAAGACCAACAGGCATACACCCACCAGTAACAAAATCGTCTGCCAGGTAAACAAAGCACCCAAAGAAGCCTTCAACAATTCCTCCACCATTTCGCGAAGGGCAAGTATCAATAAGGCAGAGAGTAATACGGAGGCAAACAGGTTCACAAACGTTTCGGAAAAGATCATCCCCGATATGTTTTTACCGGAAGCACCGTAGCATTTATGAATGGCAACCTCTTTAGAGCGGACAACTAATGAAGAGACCATCAGTAGGATATAATTCATCAAAGCCGCAAACAAAATGGCAAAAGCAATCAATGACAACATAACCGCCATCCCCTTTACAGCCGAAGAGGTTGCATAGACCTCTTTAAGGGGTTTTAAGGATAAACGATAAGTCATTCCCATCTCTTTCAACTTCGCGGAAGGAACGTGGCGTTCCAACATCTTGGCCATTTCAGCCTCCAATGCCTCCTGATCGGCTCCCGGCTGAACTTTAACATACCCATGATAGCTATCTCCACCCCACCAGCCATTCTCATTACTCCAACCCATCACTTCCTTAAACGAACATAACGACAAAAGCACATCATATTTTAAATGCGAATTTTCAGGAACATCTTCAAACACACCGCCAATCGTGATTACTCGACCGGGGTAAGAGGCCAACTCAAACGACATACCGGTTACGTCTTTTCCCTCCCCTATCCTTTCGGCCAAACTTTTGGATACAAGCACATACAAGGGTCTCGAAAGAATCTGCTTCGCATCTCCCGATAGCACTTTTTGCGGCAGGACATCGAAAAAGCATTCATCTACCAGCAGGAAATCGGCTTTATACTTATTCTTATCAGGCATGAAAAACACTGAATTGCCCAATGAAAAACCACGAGTGGCAGCGACCACTCCCGGAATCTCAAGTTTCATCCCCGGCGCAATGCCTCCACTGACATAGTCCAGATCGTCCATAACCCTTTCACCTATCGAGACATTCTCCCGTATCTGATAGATGCACTCGCTATCCGGATAAAAATCATCATAGGAAAGCTCGAAACAGACTTTGGCGATCAGCACCAAGCCCATTGCTAACCCTACCCCCAATGATAAAATCTTGATCCCGTTACTCCTGCCTTTTTTGAAAAGAGAACGCAATGCGATATTCAGGTTTTTCATATCAGTTTGTTTTTTATCGATTTGACATTAATTCCATATCCATTGAAAAACAATCAAAAAACATGCCAAAAGAGATAAACAGCTAACACGCAAACACTTATATATAAACCTTAATTTCCATTCTGTCTAATATTTGTACACCACTGTCTAATTATTTGACACATCCCCACCTGTGCAGGGGGGGTTATTGTATAAAACGTATTTTTCAAGATCAAAAGACATCCGAAACAAAATAAATGTTAATCCGCTTTTTGGACCTCAAAAAGGGACTTTTTCGCCTTTTTTGAGCGTTTTCAACAATTATGACCGTCCTCTTTGCCATTGTGACCGTGCTAATGTGTAGTGCACTCGGCACCTCGCGAAGATTAGGACGGTCGTAATGGCGATTTGGACGGTCGTAATGGAAAAGAGGACCGTCTTTAGGGCAAAAAAGCACCTGAATTTCCTTGAGATATTTGGGACGCCGTCCGTTTTATTTTCAAATATTCGATTCTCCGGGAGTTAAGCTTTATCACTTTGCCGGCCTTTCCGGTTTCCGGCAATCAAATTGCATGCTTTTCAGAACAACCTCGGCACCTCCTTTCATCTGTTGTCAGACAAAAAGGGCAAAACCATGAAAAAAGTCAATCCAAAACCGATCAGAATTTCGGACGAAATAGAAAAACGGCTGAAATGGGGGTTATTGTATTTTGTTTTAATTTGCATTTCGTACCTTTGCAGGCATGAAACGGAATATACTGGCGCTCTATCTGATTAAACTCTCCAAATGGTTTACATTGGTCATGCCTATCATCGTGCTTTTCTATGAAAAACATGGATTAGGATTGCAGGATGTGTTTATTCTGAAAAGTGTCTATTCGGTAGCGGCTGTGGCGTTAGAGATTCCTTCCGGTTACCTGGCTGACGTATGGGGACGGCGCAAATGTTTGATATTGGGGTGTATCCTTTTCTTTTTCGGGTACTTATGCTATTCCTTTACCTCCACTTTCACCGCATTTCTTTTTGCCGAATTACTGTTGGGAACCGGACAAACATTGGTGAACGGTGCCGATTCGGCTTTGTTGTACGACACAACCGCCCAATATAAAAAAGAGAACTTATATCTCCGGTATGAAGGACGCATCACGATGATCGGCAATTTTGCAGAGGCCGTTGCCGGCATATTCGGCGGGCTGTTAGCTGCTTATTCGCTTCGTTTTCCTTTTTACGCACAGGCCGTTATTGCCTTTACGGGTATTCCGGCGGCATTTGCACTGAGGGAGGTCAACCGTTCGAACAAGATCCAAAATCCGGTCAATGAGATTATGCGAATCATTAAATATTCGTTGGTCACAAATAAAAAACTTTGCTACAACATCATGTTTTCCGGAATCATCGGGGCGGCAACACTGACAATGGCCTGGTTCGTACAGCCGGTATTGATGTATCTGAAAACCCCTATATCCTGGTATGGCATCATCTGGACGGTCCTGAACCTGACAGTCGGCCTGGCTGCCCTCTGGTCGGATCGGGTAGACCGCTATTTCGGGCCGCGCAAGATGGGAATCCTGATCCTTGTCGTGATCGTAGGCGGTTATGTTTCGCTTGCCTTCAACCTGACATACGCCGGACTTGCCATCCTGCTCGTCTTCTACGTTTTCCGTGGTTTCGCCACTCCGATCCTGAAAGGCTACATCAACCAAATGACCTTTTCCGACATGAGAGCGACAGTGCTTTCCATCCGTAACTTCATTATCCGCCTGATGTTCGCTGCTATCGCCCCCTTTATCGGTTGGCTGAATGATATGTACTCGCTCCGGATTGCCCTGCTGGTTTCAGCAGGAATTATCCTGGTACCGGGCGCGCTCTTCCTCGGGTTGCAGTTTGGGAAAACGGAAGAGGGATAATTTTTTACTCACATAACAAAGCATATGTACACCACAACATCGGAGCCTGTCCGTGAAAATCACCTGCAACGCGGGGACGATCATAATAATATTGGAGATCATTCTGCTTGTTCGTTCCTACGCAAACCTCTTCCACGTCGCCATCCTTATTGATATAGGGGACTAAAGCAATCCAGGCTTTCCGGGCCACCGGACCATATTCCGCAGCATCCAGCCAACCTTTTTTCACGCCCATAATCATAGCGTATGTAAACATAGCCGAACCGGATGTTTCCGGCCAACAATCTGCCTTATCAACCAATTGATTCCACATACCACTTTCACTCTGGTAATCTTTCAGATTTTTCATCATCAACCGGTATCCTTCCAGAATCCGGGCACGATCCGGATTGTCTTTCGGAGTAGACAGTAACAACTCTGCCATGCCGGCAGCCATCCATCCATTGCCTCTGGCCCAAAAATAAGGGACATCGGGAGCATGATAGAACAGTCCGTTCGGACGCTGTAATTCATTCAGATAAACAACCATTTCTTTTGCTGCACGGTCTATATATTCACGTTTACCGGTTGCATGGTAGGCTTGTGCCTGAACGATCGTAATCATAAACATATCATCAATCCAGAGGCGGGTTTGCCAGGATAAACCTTTGTCGGCCCAAGCTTTTTCTTCCGGTGTAGCACCGGCCGGCAAAGTCCATTGCGTATCGGCATACGGCATACCGAGTTCCAGATACTTTTTATCGTTCGTCACTTTATAAAATTCAAGAGGCAGACATCCGAACATATTCAAATCCACATGGTTCATGATAGGCTGATATGCTTTTTCTGTCGTAAAAAGTAAATCAAAACGATCCTGAAGTTGTTTCACCAGCTTTTTATCTCCAGCCGCCTCTGCATATCTTAACGCACCGTACCAGGTGCAAACCTCGGCATAATGAATCCATTTGCCTCCATGCAACATATGTTTGGAAGGAATAAAACGCTGGCTTAAAATCGTTCCGACTTTTTGAGGAGAACACTCCGCAGGCAAGTCCTTAAAATAATCTTTCTGCGCACTCACAGATTGTACGGAAAACATAAACAGGCATATAGCCGCAAAAAACTGAATAATGTACTTCATGGTCTAAATTTAAAATAATCAGTTAATAATCAAAGAATCGGTTACAAATATAGGACATTACCGACAAAAGATCAAAAAATATTGATTACTCTTTTATGATTATAATCTTATATTAAAAAGAATCATGAGACCTATAGAAATCCATATCTTCTCAAAAAGTTATCCGTCAATTTCCGGATTTTATAATAATCATCTGTAAGCGGTTTTCTATATAAGAAGATCGGATGCCCGGCATCTTCAAAGAGGTGAAGTTCACAATCTACTCCATTTTGCAAAAGCTTATCCCGGTAGGATTCGACGGCTTTGACCGATACGATAGGATCTTTCGTGCCAAGCAATATCAGAGTGGAAGGAGTTGCTTTCGATACATGATGGATCGGTGAAATTTTTTCAAAATCCCTTTCGATTTCCGGAAAACCATAGCCTCGCGAAACCATATCTATAACCGGATAATATAACACGGAAAGGTTCGGCCTGTAACCTGCCGGAACAGCCCCATCGCTACCGATCGTTCCGAGTGCGGCAGCCAAATGACCTCCGGCTGAACCGCCCGCTACGGCAATCTTATCCGGATCAAGCTGATAATCCGAAGCATGGCTACGCAACCAGCATATCGCATCTTTGGCATCCTCGAAACTCTCAAACGGAGTAGAATGATGCAGATATTCTATCCGGTAATCGACCGATATGGCAACCATTCCCTCTGACGCATAATAAGCACATTCGCGATAAAACTGGATTGGAGTGCCTAATTTCCAGCCACCCCCAAAGAAATAGACGATAGCCGGTCGTTTCTCTCCGCCTTTTATATCTTGAGGTTTAAAGATATGGAGTGCTAAAGAATCACCGTTTTCTAAGGTTTTATACCGGGTTATTTCAGGTGAAAAAGTGATTTCAGACGGAGCCAACACTTTCTTTAGAGCATTAAACCAGACAGTAGCCATCTTCTCTGCCCCCTCTTTATTCGGATGAACTTTATCGTAAATCGTATATTTCTTCCAATCAAACCCTTCAGCCTGGTTAACTAAACAGATATGGTCCGAATGTAATTCGGAAACCATTTCCGCTATCTTCTCATTCAACTCCGGAATATAAGAATACTTGGGCAATTTACCGCTTGGTATTACTTGGGCAATCAAAATACGAACATTCGGATTGATCGCCTGTATTTTGTTGATAATAGACTTGTAAGAAGCAATCATTCCAGAAACAGGTTTCTCTTCCACAAAATGGTTATGCCCGGCATGAAGCAAGACGATATCTGCCGGATAAAGCCGGTAGATACTGTCGATCTTCGACTCTAAAAACTCCACATTCTTGCCGCTGAAACCACAATGACTAAGCGTCCCGATCCGGCATTTACTCTCACGAGGACCGATGAAATCAAACTGATACCCGGCCGTAAACAATTTCTCCCAAAGCGGAAACAAATAGCAAGTGAAGTAATCTGATCCTTCCGTAATGGAATCCCCTAATCCCATTATGGTAAACCGTTCCTGTTTCTTTTCCTGTCCGGCAAGCGTAACCGAATAAGAGAATAAAGAAAAGAATAACAGAAAGAGATAAAGCTGTCTGTATTTCATGATTCTCAGGTTTAAAAGATTTTCATGGGCATGAATTAAAAATCCATCGCCATGGATTTAAAAATGTATGGCGATGGATTTTTTCCCGCTTATTTAACAACAGGCTTATTTTTTAACGTTCCCCCCTCGTTATACTGCTGGTTGTTAGGTAAGCCTTTCTTACCCACTCCCTCTTTCATCAGTCCTTTCAGGTCATTCAGATAAGAACGGTAAACACCCCGGGGAGTGACATGATATTTCTTGCACAGTGAAGCTGCCATTCCAACCACTTCACCCATCATACCCGTGGTACGCATCACACGGACGGTTCCCAAGGCGACATGCGTAACACTTATATTGCGGCCCGCCATAAACAAATTGTCGACATTACGGGAATAAAGACAGCGATATGGTATCGGGTAAGGATAAATCTCGATATGCTTAGCGATTGACTTAAACTCCTTATCCGGGAAATTAGCCGTGTTTGCAGGGTCCGGATAATGAAGGTCGATTGTCCATGTTGAGGCGGCAGTTCCATCTTCATGCACCACATGTTTACGGATATCATCCTCCTTCAAAATATAGTCTCCCATCAAACGGCGGGATTCACGTTTGCCCGATACATAAGCCACCCATCCTAATTTCCGGTTACGGTATTGAGAGTTTTCCTTCATGCCGTTCTTTAAATAACTCCAGTTCGAATAGACCACCAATAAACCATAATCCCGGATGCGCTCGAAGTCCCTGATCTGGTCATAGTTCATGCCGGTTTCCCAAGTCCACTCGCCCATCATCACTTTCTCACTGTTTTTATCGTTAAATTCGACACCATAGCTGAAAGTAGGGAATGGCGACGGTTTCTTATCATCTACAGAATACCATTGGACAGATGCACCCATCGTCATTTTATCAGCCTTTTCCGGCGCTGTGCTCTCGCCAAACTCATCACGGGCCTCACGTCCCATCCGATAATCGGCACCAGCCAGATAACCGATCGTACCATCACCGGTGCAATCTGAAAATAGAGGAGCTTCAAAGCTCTGTTCCTTTCCGGTTTCAATATGTTTAGCTATCACGGAACGGATCTTCTGCCCATCCATCTGTACACCGATGGCGCGATAATTAGAGAATAATGTTATGTTCTTTTCATTGGCAACCAATTCCGACTTTTTATCATCTTCATAATAATCGCCCGGTTGCGCATTTCCTCCACGCGTAGGACCAAACTCTTTCTGCAGATTTCCCAATTCCTTATAAGGGCCGGCCTCTATCCGTCCTCCCAAATGAACACGGATTTCAGAACTGTTGTTACCGCCTAATACAGGACGATCATTGATCAAGGCGACTTTACACCCAAGCCGGGCTGCCGAGACTGCGGCACTGATACCGGCAATACCGCCGCCCACCACAACCAGGTCATACTGTCCGGCAACAGGTGCCTCATCCGGAAGTCCTAATGCTGTCCGGCGGAAAGCCTCCAAGCCCTTTATATCTGACGGCGGCACTTTTCCCTCTTCCGTCGTAAAGTAGATTGCATCGCAACGGCCGTCAAAACCGGTCAGGTCATGCAGTTTTATTACTGTTTTCAGATTCTTTACCGAGACCTTTCCTGCAATCTGCCATATCCAGGCACTACCTTCTGCTCCTAACGGAGAGGTCATCTTCTTTCCTCCGACCGACAAACTGAATTTCCCGGGACCTTCCCCTTTTTTCCACGGAGAAGTCCAGTTATAGGTACGAACATAGACATAATATTCGCCTTTTTCAGGAAAAGTCACTTCCGTATAGGCATCATCCACTGGCACACCCATTCCATGCGCCAACAAATAAGGCGATCCCATCAGATCCATAAACTGCTGGTCAACCACCCAGCCTCCTTTATTGCTGAAACTCTCGGCTTCAACAAAAAGGTCTGCAGCCCGGATATGACCTAAGCTGATCAGTAACAATAAAGTAAAAATTACACGAGTTTTCATGATCTTATTATTTATACTCCAACCAAGCGGTAGCTTTCGTATCCGTATCCGATACAAAACGAACCCATCTTGCCTGGAACGATTCAGGTAGTTGTTGAACAAATTTTTCTCCCGGTTTAACAGTATAGGAAGCATAATCCATCCAATCGCCATTTCCGGTAGGATCGACCTCAACCGTTATAACTACATTTTTATCGGACTGATGTGAAAGCGACAGTTCCTTTTTATCGTAGAACGCGATCAAGTAAGGATCGGATGCAACACCGGCCTGCACATTTGTATCTTTCCAAGGACCACCCTGTCCTACCGGTTTACCCAAAGACCACAAATCATCGATGACACCCACCCAAACAGCGGCTTTTCCATCATCCGAGATGACTATATGCGGATTGTCCTTGCCTTCTTCAGGAGTCACGCCTGTCAAAAGAAGCATCCCCCGATAGGAAGCATAATCATTTATGCGGAAATTATGAGATGATACCGGACGGATCTTGGCATAACCATCCGCATTTTCGGCGGGAAGTTCATAGAATGTCCCCATACAAGAGAATAAGTCGCGCTCCGTCGCCACTTCACGGCAAATACGAAGGACTCCTTGTTCCGTCAGATTCTTATACTGTTCATTTCCTAAAGGCAAACGCCAGCGGCGGCCCAAATCATCGACTACCAGGACGGAACCTTCTTCTATTGAAAGAACTTGTTGGGGTATCGCAAATTTACTGCGAATGAAATCGGCTGTCTTGGCATCATCCTTCCGAATCAATTCCAACTTATCTCCCATTTCATAATAACCGGTTTCCGAAACTTTACCGTCAACCGTCGTATTGGCCAATAGCCCTAACACGCGGCGATCATCGCCCAATCCGTACAGCAGGCCACCGGTTGTTTTATCCTTGTCCACAGAAGTCAGGCCGTTATAAATCGGAGCGGGAGACATAGCGCGATTATCTGAAGATGTATAAGAGAATGTAGCCGTCGCCATTGTATTCTTATCCGCCTTTACACGAATCCATTCACCTTTTTCCATCGCGCCAAAGGGGACAGATGCCGCTTTACCCGGACTGACTGTTACCGATTTCAAAGTCTTCCACCGGTTATTTCCGGATTCATCCACTTCGAACGTAAAAGTAACAGGTTGTTTCCCTTCGTTTTTCACCCATCCGCAACGATTCGCCCAACCGCTGAACAAAAACGGTTCAGATGTTTCATTCGCCTTTACGTTTTCCCGGGCCCAAACAGCACCTTCAGCCGTAGCAGGTCCTAACTCATCCGGTTTTGCCAAAGATGTAAACCACAGATTCGAATTCGACTGGCCAGGGCCCTCTATATTGCCTTTTGCCTTCCGTTTATTCAGAAATTCTTTTTGAGCCGAGTCATCACAACCGAAAACCAACTGATCATTCCAACGGGTAAAATCACCAATCACCTTCAAATAGGCAGAACGGGGACGAATTCCGGCAGAGTTATCCGCTGTAAATGTTCCGGGAAAATGCCAGAACATCCCATGCATCGTCATCAGATAGTCAGGAGCCATATCGGTCCCCACATTCCGGATACGCGGCCATTCCGTATTCCAACCATGTGCCCCGTCGTAGCTATGACTGGCTTTTGGCAAGCGGTAGAAAGACCATCCTTTTTTAGCGTCGCGCACTCCCAGGAGAATCGATTTATAGTCCCAACCCGTAGCCCAAACCGGGTCTGTTTCCGGATTTGCATTTCCATAAATTCCACCCGGACCAGTCACTTCCACGAATTGATTCCGGCGTACGGTTTTCCAGTCCTTGCCATCCCATTCTGCCAGGACACCCGCTTCCACATCAAATTTTCGTAAAGCTTCCTGCGTTCCTTCTCCATTATTCGTGTAAAACATAAAGCCTTGTCCGGAATATAAGCCTTTGCCATGAACACCCGGCAGCAAGTCGTTTATAGGCCCTGCATCCGTATCATTCTTTTTCTGCTGCTTATTATTTCCGTCCTGATACAATTCTTTTACTTCCAGCGTGTTTACGTCTACCTCATAAAAGCCTTCCTCCATCGTTCCATAATAGATCTTATTCGCCGGATCCGTCAGATGACGGGCATTGCCGGTATGGCGGCCTGGCATAACAGTATAGGGAATAACCCGTACTTTACCTGTCTGATCAATGGCATACGGGCCGATAAACAGTTGATTGCTTTCCTTATGGATCATGCGGTTGGCAGGAGTTCCTCCGATACTTTCATCACGGACTATTTGCTGGTAGTCGGGCGTTACTTCATATAATTTATCAGACGAGCCATTGGGCAGGTGAGGACCATAAGTAATCACCCACAATCGGTCAGCCCAGGGCACAACAGCACCGGTACCGCATTCGCCTTCGTTATTGTAATAGGCTAAACGGGGGTAGATACCGGAAATAGAGTCCGGCACATTCTTTACGTCTCTCTGTGCTGTACATCCCATTAGAGAACAGACTGCCATTAATCCAATTATATTGTTCAGTTTCATTTCTTTTCAATATTTTGCCAAATATAGTTATAATAAGGGCTCCTCATACTCTATATGACGATATAAACAGAGGAGCCCCAATCTCAATTACCATTTCGGATTTTGTGACAGATTATCATTGATAAGTCTGTCTGCAGCAGGTATCGGCCATAAATAGTCACGACTTTCATCGAATTTACGTTCTGTTGCCACAGTAATATAACCTTTTTTCGCCATTTCGCTTAAATCAGCAATACCGTCTTCATCAATCTGAGGAATACCACCTATCGGATAGTTACCTTCTTTCCAGTTCTGAATCAACTGCTTGTATTCAGCAGACACCGAACTTTCATTTCCATCCCAAGAAGTATTACCGGACCACGCACGATTCAAGAAATAAATTGGACGATTCAATACTTTACCTGCAATCTTCCAACGAATCAAATCGCTATAACGGTGGCCTTCCCAAGCCATTTCAATGAAACGTTCGGTACGGATAACCGTACGTAACTGCTGCTGTGAACCTTCCGTTACTCGCGGATACTCAAGACCTGTTCCATTATAAGCTCTTTCCCGCAATTTATTAATCGTTGCATCCAGCACCTCTTGGCTACACTGATTCATCTCATTCATCGCTTCAGCATACATCAGCAAGACATCACCGTAACGCAGCATCGGATAAGTAGTCGGTGCACCTGCTTTACCATTTTCCAGGAATGATTCATCAACATATTTTTTAAATAGCAAGCCTGTGTACGAAGCATGTTCTGCTCTTGCTTTTGAATCGTTATTTCCCACTTGTGCACCATCGGAAATTCTCTGAACGGTTGTTTTAACAGGAGATGGAGAATATTCATACCCCAACCACTTATAATCGTTCGGATCATACGTTCCATCCAACACACTCTTGTTGTACGCTGTTGCAAACGGAACAATCGTCATCGCCATACGCGGATCCCTATTCTCAAAAAAATCTTTCGGGTTGTAAAGTGGAGATTCATCGATCGGTTTACCGTCAATGCAAGGATAAGCACAAACCAATTCATAAGACGGAGCCTTTTGACCGCCCCACCCGCCTGAAAGACGAGAAATACAATTCAAGACATCAGATGCAGCCCAATAATACTTCTTCAACGTCACATCTCCACGGAAGAAGAAAATCCATTCGTCAGACCAAGAGGCTGTAAATAAATCCTGATAGTTGTCATGCAATTTATACACATTCAAATCCATACAATTCTTGGCAGCAGTAGCAGCGGTAGCATAATCTTCATTATAAATAGCAATCCTCGCTTTAAATGCATAAGCAGCCCCTTTCGTAGCACGCTGGATACCGGGATAACTGTTCGGTAAACGTTCCGCAGCCTTGTCCAAGCATTCGTAGCTGTAAGCTAACACATCGGCTTTCGGAGAGCGGGAAGCGGTATAAGCCTCATCCAAACTCATACCCACCTTATCCAAGATCGCATCCCCCCAATGAAAAGCCAACATACCGTAAGCATGTCCCAAATAGAAATAAGCTTCACCTTCATATTGGGCTATATCCTTTTCCGAAACGCCCATAGCACGTGCCCGGTCCATATTATTGATTATGCGTAAAGCACGGGCAATGCCTTTATAATAGTTTTCCCAGCGTTTGGCAATCGTTCCGTTTTCTGAAGTCAATGTACCATTATTCACCTCCGATGTTTCATTTCGGGCAGTTACATCATCTCCCCATTTCATATCGTCAATCGGGAAAAAATCCGTACGATAGAAATCATTCAGGGACATCTCTATTTCTGCTTGAGAAGAATACCAGTTCTCACTCGACCCTTCAGAAAGAGGATTCAAATTAAGATCGACACACGACATAAGCATGAACAGAGAAGCAGTACATATAGAAAATTTTATCTGTTTCATATCACTATAAATTTAAAATTTAACATTTGCGCCAAATGTAAAAGACGTGGATATAAAGTCGGAACTTGCGCCTATTTCCGGATCCCATCCCTTAGGATAATGACTGATAGCAGGAAGATCATTTATTGTTGCATATATCCGAAGCCCTCTGATGAAACACTTATCCACAAGTTTCTGCGGCAACGAATATCCCAATGTAATATTCTTAACACGGAAATAAGCTCCGTTGAACAACCAATAATCAGATCCGGTATAAGTATTAGTAGTATTGGTATATGTAAGACGAGGATATTTGGCATTTCGGTTTTGATCATCCGAATTATGCTGACTCCAATAATTGCCCAATACAAGAGAAGGTACCGCACCCCATTGTTCTTTCAACGGTTGAATCCAAGCAGAATTAAAGAGAACATTCTGATGTCCCACGCCTTGGAAAGAAAGTGAGAAGTCCCAATCCTTCCAACCTAAGAAAAGATTACCACCAAACTGAAACTCCGGCAAGGAATTTCCTAAACGAACTTTATCATCCGAATTGATAACACCATCTCCATTCACATCGACATATTTAATATGACCAGCCTTATCGTTAGCAGTGAGTGTCGGATACTTGTTTCCTTCCGAATCATACAAATCAGCATCAGTGATAAACAGACCATCGGTCTTATACATAAACCACTCATAATAATAAGAATCTTCTTCATAAATCTTATTACCATCTATAGTCCTTCTGTCTCCTAAATATCCCATTTTTGAACGATAATCGGACAGATTAAAGGATACGCCATAAGAAATCTCACCAATCTGGTCACGCCAACTTGCTTCAAGCTCCCAACCGTGAGTATACATATCACCTGCATTTTGCTTCGGAGCAGAGAATCCTGCATAAGAAGGGAATCCCAAAGTCAAAAGCATATCGGATGTTTTCTTATAATAATAGTCACCTGTCAAACTCAGACGATTATTTAACAAAGTAATATCGACACCAATATCATAAGTCGTCGTTGTTTCCCACGTAATATCGCTAAATGCATAGTTATATTGTGCAGCATTCTGTACAGCGGTCACCGATTGGGAACCCTTGTCATACATATAACTGTTTCCGAAATTGATAGCTGCCTGATACGGAAATTCCGCATCGCTAATACGCTCATTACCCAATGAACCAATAGAAGCGCGTACTTTCAAATAATCTATCCATTTATTTTTAGGAAACCAAGATTCATTTGAAGCTACCCAACCCGCCGATACTGAAGGGAAAACACCCCAACGATAAGCAGATGCAAAACGAGAAGAGGCATCTGCACGGACATTCGCCTGTAGCATATAACGGCTCTTGTATGAATACATAGCTCGCCCGAAAACGGATTGATAAGCATTGTGACCTGCATTACCTGAATTATACTGGTAATCTTCCGGTCCAAGATTCAAATAGGGATAAGTATCCAATTCATAATTATTTCTCGATGCACCCAGATTTTCCCATTTATATTTATAACCTTCATATCCGACCATTGCATTCAAGGAATGCTCATTCCATTTGTTCTCGTAGTTGGCATAAAACTGATAAGTCCGACTTTGGGTGTTATTACGCGCTTCGTTCAACTGGGTTGTCTTACTATTTTGTGCAGCGATGGCCGTCCCATCTTCATAATAAACATCCACTTTTTTATTAAATCCCTTTTTGCTCTCGAAAGTGTAACGGGGAGCGAAAACCGCTGTCAAAGTCAACCCTTTCACCGGAGTCAAACTCAACTGTGCTTTACCACCGAATTTATAATAATTGGTATTGGTCGTTCCTCCTTCGTTCAACATGGCCAACGGATTAGCACCCGATTTCACATCAGCATAACTACCATCTTGCCAATACGGATTATAATAAGGAGTCGTTAAATATGCCCAATAAATCGGGTTGAAAGTTTCACTCTTGGAGAAATTAGTAGAGAACGGATTTATGCTTTCCGAAGCTGAAAAGTCAATATCAATATTGGCCCGAATCCAAGAATTGATTTTATAATCATTATTAACACGGCCGGCATACCGTTCATACGACTTATTCGCATAATACCCGTCTGCCGTCTGATAATTGAACGAAAACTTGGACTGCAACTTATCCGTACCGCCTGAAACGTTAAAGTTATGCTGTTGATGAGAAGTCGTATTCTTCAACAGTAAATCGACCCAATCCGTATTCGGATAATGATAAGGATCAGTTGCATTGTTAGCCATCCAAGAATTAATGGTTTCCTGCGAATATTGCGAATAAGGATTAGACGCACCATCGTTCCACTTAATCTCATTCTGAACATTCATCCAATCGATCACATTTCCATTGGTCGGCCGTGCAGTCGGTTTGTCTATGGAATATTCATAATTGTAGTCTAAATTGAATTTATTCTCCTTGGCCCTCTTAGTCGTAATCAAGATGACACCAGCCGCAGCACGAGACCCGTAAATAGAAGCCGAAGCAGCATCTTTCAAAACACTCATGGTTTCTACATCCGAAGCTACGACATCATTCAACGAACCTGGCACACCGTCAATTATAACAAGAGGATCGTTATTGGAAAGTGTCGTCACACCACGAACACGTATCGTTGCCGAACTACCAGGACCTCCGGAAGAACGCGTTACCTCCACGCCCGAAATCTGCCCCTGCATAGCCGTAGATAACATTTGAGTAGAACGTTCTGTTAAAGAAGCCCCTTTGACACTGGATATCGGACCGGTCAAATCTCCTTTACGCGCCGAACCATAACCGATTACGACTACTTCATCCAACAATTCCGCATCTTCCGTCATTGTTATAGATACGGATGTTTTATTTTTTACAGATACTTCACTTTGAATATACCCAATATAAGAAACTATCAACGTTGCATCTGATGCAACGTTAAGGGAGAACCTCCCTTCCGCATCCGTAATCGTTCCATTCGTTGTTCCTTTCTCAACCACATTGGCACCAATAACAGGCAAGCCGGATTCATCAAAGACAACTCCCGTTATCCTCTTCTGGTTCTGTTGAGCACTCGCAAGGGATGATGTTTCCGAAGCTTTGATCAACACTTGGCGATCAATGATCTGATACCTGTAGCCCGTGTTTCTAAGCACCTGGTCCAACACATCTTCCAAAGATGCATTTCTAACATTCACGCTTGCAGTCCGGTTGACATTCACACGATTGTCATTAAAGAAAAATGTAAACTCACTGCTTTTTTCAATTTCCCGAAGGATTTCAATGATACTGCTGTTTTGTTTATTGATCGACACCTTGTAGCCCTGCGCATAGGTTGAAGCAGAAATACAGCATGCGACTCCCAACAAAAATAAGGCTGTGATCTTCATAATACGCTTTGTTTTTCTAAATAACGGGACATAATAATCCCTGTCACTGTTTTTTTTCATAACTTTGTATAGTTTTTGATGAATAATAAATGCAAGTCTTTGGCTTGGACTCCTTTATGACATGCATTTTTGAAAACTCACTGATTGGAAGGTGCTTGCCGGCATCTTCCAATTTTTTTGTAGGCTAACCCTTTTTTATCCCATAAGCATCAGAATTAAGTTGTTTATAATATGTTATTTTAAAGTCAATATATAATCACCACTCTCCATTTGCGTATATATCAAAGGAGAAGAAGCTTTTATCATATAAAGTATCCGATCCAGCGACTCGTCCCTCACCTTAAAAGTAAACCGGTACTTTTCTGCCAAATCCTTCTGGCACATCACTTTTCGTCCATACCATTGTTCAAGGCGTGGGATAATCATGGAAAGCTTTTCATTTTCGAAACTCAACATTTTCTGCTTACGCCAAGCTGTATATTTATCAGCATTGACAGCCTGTTTCATGACTTCACCTGTTTGTCTATCCAATACGAGCTTTTCATCGGGAGAAACCAGATATTCTTTCACCTTTTTGGTTCCCTTATCAGAAATACCGACTTTGATTTTCCCGTTTAATAGAATTGTTTCTATTTTATTATCCATTTCATAACTAAACAACTCGAACGCCGTACCCAATGCCTGTACGCTCATGTCTTCCGTACGAACAATAAAAGGTTTCTCACGATTCTTGGCCACATCGAAAAAAGCTTGCCCATTCAACGTTACCTCACGCGTTTTACCGGAGAAACTGGCCGGATAGGTCAAACGGCTGCCAGGTCCCATCTGTACTTTCGTTCCATCCGGCAAGGAGACGGATTCCATATTCTGGATGCCGGAACTTACGACATACATCGGAACAGTGGTTCTGTCTTGATAAGCGAAATAAGCCGTTCCCGCCACTCCCAACACCAGCAATACGGACGCAACCAAACTATATATTTTATAAAACACAACCTTTCTGTCTTCTGCATGCTGCCAGGAAACTCTGCAAATATTCCGCCAGATAGACGGTTCGTCCGGACAATCCCTTTCGATAACATCGGGGGCACTGTCCCACTGCCACTCCATCTGTCGTGTCACCCGCCGGGACGATTGTAATGCAATCCGCTCCTCTTCGGTCAACGCATCCTGCATCAGTTTCCTAAGTATATATTTTTTATCTTCGTATTCCATTTTTAATTGCCTTACATATATAAATACACACAAAATGCTCCTTCCCCCTATTCAAATATAATATTTTTTCTACAACTATTCTCAATCTCTACAAAACGGCATTAAATCAAGCCCAACCTCCGGGGACTTATTGTAAAAAACGCATTGAAACACTTAAAAAAAAGAGAAAACAGTCTTCCGATAAAGTTTGCCAAATTCAAAAAAAGAGTTAATAAATTGGATTTTTATCGTGAAGTATGCAAAGAATTTCCATTACGACCGTCCTAATTGCCATCGTGACCGTCCTAATGGGTAGTGCACTCGGCACCTCGCGAAGATTAGGACGGTCGTAATGGCGATTTGGACGGTCATAATAGAAATAAGGTACCGGATTCTCCCGAAACAACCCCTATTTCCTTGCCATATTCACGTATCGTCTCCTGTATCTTTTCAAATATTCGATTCTCCGGGAGTTAAGGTTTGACGAATTGTAAGGGAGATTGGAAAATGAATGGATAAATGCGATGCAATTTATATGAACCCGGCAGCCTGTCAGCCAATGTGTCAAGAAAAACGCAGTTTATCCGGATAAAAGACAAAACAAAATCGCATGCTTTTTCTCTTGAAATAGAAAAAGCAAGGGGTTATTGTAAAAAGCTCATATAAAAAGAAGAAGTAATGTGATATTTTTTTTCAAATATTTGAGGGCTTCGCTAATTTGATTTTCAACTGTTTTTTCTGAAATATCCAACAAGAGCGCTATCTCTTTGTAGCTCTTTTGTTCTTTGCGGCTCAAGTTAAAAATCTCACGGCGGCGTGGAGGCAATTCATCGATCAGGCGATCTATATATTCTTGCAGATTATTGGCTTCAATCTCTTCTTCCACATCATAGGGCTCTTCCAAGGCGGCAAGAACCGTCACTTTATAAAAATCTTCATTCAAGCTTTTACGGTGCTGGTTAAAAATCAGATTCCGGGTGATGATAAACAGGAGGCCTTTGAAATGGTCATCCGCACGGAGAAACTCGCGCGTTTCCCATACTTTGATAAAAACTTCCTGCACCACCTCTTCGGCGGCATCGACACTGGTCAGATAAAGGCGGCTAAAATTATAGACCTGTTTCCAATATTGTTTATACAGAGCAGTAAATGCATCTTTACTGCTCTGTTTCAATAATAATATCAGTTCCTTTTCCTCCATCATTCCTTTTATCTACGGAACAAATGTATTAAAAAAGTTGACAGTTAACAAGTAACTGACAACTTTTGCTTTTTTTAGTGGTTTGTTCCTTCAAAGAGGTCGTGATCCTCTTTCTTTTGAGAACTCTTAACCTTAAAGTTATTAAATGTATAGCTGACCGTAAGCGTAATCAAGGGATAGCTGGGACGGATACGCGTGATGGATTGCAAGTCGGATGTAATGATCTTGCTCACATAGCGAGCGGAGTTGAAAACATCTCGAAAGGCAAGTGTCGCCGACAGTTTACGTTTCATCAACTGCTGGCGGACGGCCAGATTCACATACCAGAAGGCATCCGTACGTCCCTGTGTCGTCACAGAAGGACCGACAAAGTTTCCATCTACCTGGACACGGGTATATTTCAAAACATCGAAAGAGTTGTTCCACATGATATCGTAGTTCGTACTCGTCTCGTTCTCACCACCGGTCTTATACTGGTTCTTCACTTTATAGTGATACAGGCTTCCGTTCAGGTTCACGTTCCACCAGCGGGTAAGCTGAACCTGTCCGCTCAATTCGATACCGGTCGAATAATCATGCCCGACGTTTGCCATTGAATCCAACGTAACACCCGCCTCATAAGGGACACGCAGACGTTCTATCTTGTCCTTACGGCTCCGGTGGAACACAGTGGCGGAAACCGTGTGTTCGCCTATGTTCTTTTTATAATTCAGCTCGAAAGAATTGATATATTCCGAACGGATATCCGGGTTACCGATTTCCGCCGAATAAAAATCGCGATAGGTGATATACGGTTCCATAAAGAACAGTTCCGGACGGGTTATACGGCGCGAATAAGACGCCAGCAGCTTATGTTCTTTCGGGAAAGTATAGCCTAAGTGGACGGAAGGGAAGAACTCGAACTTATTATATGTACGGTCTTTTCCGGGAATCGAACTGCGCAAGACACGGTGCGTATGCTCGCCGCGTACACCGGCCTGGAAGTCAAACGATTTATAACTGTCTGCCACAATGCCATATATCGAGTTGATGCCATGCTGGAAATAAAAGGTATTATAAATATCATCCCGGTTGTAAAACTCTTGCTTCACCGGGTCCCAGAAATGCATCGTGTAATCTCCGTCTTCCAGGTAAGAGAAATACTGGTAACCGCCTTCTATACGGCCCGTTTTGCTATAAGGATAAATATAATCCAGATTACCACGCACGGTCCAGCGGTGTTCGTCTTCCCAGGCGCGATGTCCTTTTTCCCGCTCGTTGTTTTTGTTGAAGAGGTCGCTCTGGAAATACTCCAGGGCATTACCTCCGTATTTGAGGTAGAAACTACCGGTCAACTGATGTCCCTTGTCATTGAATTTATGGTCGAACCCGACGGTTCCCAGAAAATAGGTTTCATGTATATCGTAATCGTCACGGCTGTAATAATCACCCTCGCCGAATGTCGTCCCGTCCGCCGAACGCTTTTCCCTGTAATCGAGGTCACCGTTGCGGGTACGGCCGCCATAACCGCCTTCCAGGTCGACATTGAACGTTGTTTGAGGAAGGGAATACATCCAGCCGGCCTTCAGCGAATAATTGAAGTTATTACTTTTACGCGGTCCGTTGGAATGGGAAGTCGTAGCCGTATCCGAAATAATGGTCGTCTTTTCCTGGTCGAAATCACTCTTACGCAAGCGTTCGCTCCAAACCCCGCCGAAATACCAACGGGATGCCTTATTCTGTTGTGACAGCAGGAAATCGACTCCGCGAGACAAGACGGTGCTACCCGTCAGGTTCACCATTCCGCTGAATCCATCCTGGACATGCTTCTTCGTGACAATATTAATGATTCCCACATCTCCGCCTGTATCATGCCGGGCGGAAGGGGTCGTGATAATTTCTATATTCTCGATGTGTCCTGCCGGAATCTGCTCCAAAGCCTGGGTGCCGCTGAACACACTCGGCTTGCCGTCTATATAAACCGTAAAACCGGAACTACCGCGGAAGCTTACTTCGCCCTCCGCATCTACACGTATCGAGGGCGTATTTTCCAAAATATCGACAGCCGAACCGCCTCCGGCAAGCAGATTGGACGAAGCCTCGATGACTTTCTTGTCCAACTTGTAAATAACCTGCTTTTTCTGTGCGACAACTTCGACTTCCGCCAATCCCACTTCCAGAGGTTTCATGGAGATAACTCCCAAATCCATCATATCAGAAGAGGATTTCAATTCGATATTCGGACGATTATACAAGTCGTAACCGACCAGTCGCACCAACAAGTGGTACTTTCCGTCTTTCACATCCGCAATGCGGAAACTTCCATCGGCTTCAGGCAAAGTCTGGTACGCCGGATTCACCTCTCCCTCACGGAAAAGGAACACATCTGCAAAATCAATCGGCTGATTGTTATTGGCATCAACTATTTTTCCTTTTATACGGAAGCCCGGAGCCGCCATGACTGAATAGTTAACACACAATAAGGTCAACAGGAGATAAAAACACTTCTTCATCTTTTTACATTACATTGGTTTGTCAACAACGTCGCGAAGATAAAACATTCATCTGTACAAAGCAATTATTACTGATGCTAATTATCTCCAAATGAATATATCCCCGTATATTTGCAAGCAACAAATCCCAATTAAATTATGACCTCGACAAAAAGAATTATTATCATAGGAGCGACCTCCGGAATCGGAAATGAAGTCGCCCGGTTATATATCAAACAAGGATGGCGTATCGGTGTGGCCGGACGGCGCCTGGAACGGCTGGAAGAACTCCGCGCGGAGACACCCGGCCAGATTGAAGCCATACAACTGGATGTCACCTGCCCGGACGCTCCGGAACGTCTGGCGGAGCTGATCCGCAAAGTGGGCGGAATGGATGTTTTTCTGCTCAGCTCCGGCGTCGGAAGCCAGAACCGGGCGTTGGACCCGGAAATAGAATTAGCGACTGTGCAAACAAATACGGTCGGTTTTACCCGAATGGTTACGGCGGCATACGGCTATTTCAAGGAACATGGCGGAGGACAATTGGCCGTAATCAGTTCCATTGCCGGAACAAAAGGGTTGGGTGCGGCTCCCTCCTATTCCGCGACGAAACGCTATCAGAACACTTACATCGAAGCCCTCGACCAGCTGGCACAGATGGAGAAACTTCCGATCGTATTCACCGATATCCGCCCCGGTTTCGTCAAGACCGATTTATTGAAGAATGACAAATATCCGATGCTGATGTCACCGGAATATGTTGCCCGGAAAATTGTGAAAGCGATCGGACGGAAGAAGCGCCGTGCCGTTATCGATTGGAAATATGCCATTCTGGTATTCTTCTGGAAGCTGATTCCCGGCTTTATATGGAGACGGTTGCCTATCCACAATTGACGCTCCGCTGATTCAAGCCATAAACAGAGGATAAAAACAAATTATTTTCAAAAACTATGCAATTCAGGTATTGCATAATACTAAAAAGTTTTTTAACTTTGCGAAAGTAGCCTTACAATGTAAGGCACATATTAATTAAACAAACTATTCCTAAGGTTTAAGGTATTAGTCATTTCAGTTTGTTCGTTTTGATAAACTGATATAGTATAACCTCATCTACATGTGAATGTGGATGAGGTTTTTTTTGGAACAAGGATTACCGGGATCATACCGAACGGAAGCACGCTCCTGATGGATGGATATAAAAAAAGGGCTCACCCGATATTTCTTGGGGGTAGTTCTTTTACATTTTCCTTACAATGCTTACATTTGTCTCATGACAGATCCGACATTATTATCATTAGCGCAAATAGTTCTTCCCTGCGAAGTACTCGAGTCATTCGATATAGTCAAGGTAGAAAGTAATAAGACCGAGATTCACATCCATCTCGATGAGAAGTTGTATGAGACCTTACGTAAAGATGTTCACTTCGAATCCAAAGGTTTTATCCCGGCAGTATCCATCACTGATTTCCCAATCCGTGAC
>NZ_QREV01000031.1:17312-54643 GCF_003363715.1 Parabacteroides acidifaciens | reverse complement strand
ATTATTTTTTGCTTTCTCCACAACTTTCCGGGGTGATCCTGTAAAAGAGCTACCCCCAAGAAATATCGGGTGAGCCGGTTTCATGGGAGCCGAGAAGATGAAAGAGATGATCACGGAAGAGCTGGAGAAATAGGATAGTTACTATGTATAAGAAGCTGCTTGCTCTATTGTTTTCAGGGATCAGCCTGCTAACGTGAAGAACGGAAGTACGTTTTTTCCTGAAACAATTCAGCATGCAGCGGATTATATTTCTATTCCACCACCCACTTCTCTATATTCCTTGTTTTTGCACTGAAGTTGATGCCTATCTTAAACAGTTTACGTTCGTCAGCCTCAAAAGGAAGGGCGTAATGTTTGTCATTGATGTGTTGCAAAGCCTCTTCAGCCGTGCCGTCCAGTTTAAACTCCATGACGTAAATAAACTTGTCTGTCTGCAAGACCAGGTCTATGCGCCCTTCACTGGTGTGGTATTCTACATTCGTGTAGAAGCCGACCAGTTTGAAGACGATAAAAAGCACATTCTCATAATGTAACTCTTGCTCACGGATGAGTTCATAAGTAGTATCTGCAAAGAAACTTTGCAGACGGCGGAAAAAAGAGTTGTAATCACCGGCACGCACTTCACGGACAAATCTCTGGATCTCAAACGGAGATTCCACCTTATCCAGGCTTGTGTAAAAGGGAACAAGAAAGCGAATAAATCCTTCTTCCACTTCTCGATTAGGGAAACCCAAGTGATATACGCCAAACTCTTTATCATAGCCTTTAATCGTAAGATAACCGCTTTGATAAATCACAGGAATAGGATTGGTTGATTCGGAATCGATACTGTTCAGCACTTGGGTATCGGTTTCCTCATGCGCCATCCGTTCCAGACTATAATGGTGCCTTTTCAATAACTTCACCAAATAGGTCGGCGTGCCTGTTTCAAACCAGTAACTGCCAAACTCCTTGCGTTTGAAAGCGCTAAGCAGGCTAAACGGATTATAAATACCGATAGAATTATGAGTGAAGTGATATCCGTCATAACATTCCTTTAATTCAGCACAAAGTTTATCATATGTTATTTCCTGTGCAACAGCAAATTCATGAAGCTCGGATTCCAGGTTTTCATGGATTTCACACTCGCTAATACCGCATATCCCAACATAATCATTCCACATCGAGATATCCTCCAGATTATTCAGGTCACTGAATACGCTTACCTTTCCAAACTTGGTCACTCCCGTCAACATAGCGAACTGGATACAGCCGTCCATGGTTTTCAAGGCTCCATAAAAGGGTTTCAGTGTGTTGCGGAATGCTTGTTGTAACTCTTCATTGCCAATGGCCTGCAACATCGGTTTGTCATATTCATCCACGAGGATCACGACACGTTGGCCTGTCTGTTTGCAGGCCCGCTCGATGATTCCGGCGAAACGCAACGAGAAAGAACGTTCGGACGGGTTTGCACCGTAAAGGCTTTCCCAATCGGACAATATTTTTTCCAGCATATTATCCAGACTTTCCGGCCGATCATATTTCTCTATATTCAGGTCAATATGCAGGACCGGATGTTTGATCCAATCTTTTTCAAGCTGTTCCATTGCCAATCCTTCAAACAATTCCTTCTTTCCCTGGAAGTATGCTTCGAGAGTCGAGATGAGCAAACTTTTGCCGAAACGGCGCGGACGGCTCAGGAAGTAATAACTGCCCGTCTTAGCCAATTGATAGATCAAGGCGGTTTTGTCTACATAGAAATAACCACCTTTACGAATCTTCTCAAAGTTCTGGATGCCGATTGGATAGATTTTATTGCTCATATCTTTCTGCTTTAGAATAACAATACACAAAGTTACTGATTTCCTCTCTACTTTCGGCATTTTTAAAGAATACTTTTGAAGATGTGCCCGTTTCCTTTCCGGAAAAAAGAGTAATATTGCATACTGAAACAATTCAATAAAGAAATGGGTAATTCTATACATTTAATCAGCCTCTTATTACTGGCTTCCAGCTTATCGGTACAAGCCCAGGAAAAGAGAGCCATGACATTCGACGAGATGGTCGGATGGGAACGCATATCCGAACAAAGTATCTCCGACAACGGCAAATGGGTTTACTGCAAAATGGAACCCTGGCGGGGAGATGCCACAATCTTGTTATACAACGACAAAGGCGAAGAGAAAGCGACATTCAAACCTGCGGCAAAAGCAGAGTTCAGCTCTTCATCCGAATACCTGCTGGTAACAAAGACACCTCCACTGGAAGAAGTGGAGGCTGCAAAACTGAAGAAAACCGATAAAGATAAAATGCCGATGAACAGTCTTGTCATCTCCCGGCTGGCAGGCGAAGAGGAAACGATCGATTCGCTCAAATCATACAAACTGTCGGAGACAGCCGATTGGCTGGCATACCAGCGCGGAAGTAAAAAAGACTCCACGCTTTACATCCGCTCGCTCAGCGGAATGCAAAAGGATTCGTTCCCGGCTGTAAGCGACTTCGGGTTCGCGAAGAAAGGAAATGTCTTATACGTCGTCTCCGATTCCGTCCTATACACCTTTATCCCCCAGAAAGGCAATAACCGGATTTCCGGCGGGAAAGGCGTATTCAAGAAGATTGCATTCAATGAGGATGGCAGCAAGTTGGCTTATCTGTACTGTGCGGACAAAGACTCGGCCGCCACACACAGCAGCCTGTATCTGTCTGTCGGTAACGCTCCCGGCAAGCTGATTGCGGAACGGGGGAATGAGGCATTTCCGGCTTCATGGGTAATCAGCGAAAACGGCAGGGTTTATTTCTCTGAAGATGCCAATCGCCTGTTCTTTGGTACGTCACCGGAACCCAGACAAAAAGACACGACTGTTTTAGCAGAGAACCGTCCGGACGTACAAGTCTGGAGCTGGGACGAAAAGGTGCAGTACACCCAGCAATCCTTCAACAAGGTTTCCGACCTGAAACGTTCCTACACGGCAGTCTACAACCTCGGCAACCAACGTCTTTTCCAGCTTGCAACCGAAGCACTTCCCACCCTGCAGACCGCCGATGAGGGAAATGCGGCACTGGCTCTCCTCTCCACGACAGAGCCGTACGGAACACAAAGTATGTGGACAGCCAGGCAGTTCCACGACATTTATACCGTCAACCTGGAAACGGGAGAACGCCGGCAGATCAAAGAAAAGGCTCCTTCCTACATGCGCTTCTCTCCAAAAGGGAAATACACCTATTGGTACTGTGAACAAGATAGTTCCTGGTACACCCGTTCCATGGCAGACGGAAAAGAATACCGCCTGACTACTCCGCAGACATTCGTTGCCTGGGATGAAGACAACGACGTTCCCGATTATCCTTCTCCCTACGGAATTGCAGGTTGGACAAACGACGACCAGGCGATCCTGATTAAAGACCGCTACGACATCTGGAAGTTCGATCCGGCAGGTTCTTCTTCTCCGGTAAACCTGACTGTCAACGGACGGAAAGAGCAAATCACCTATTCGCTGATCCAGCTGGACAAAGAGAAAAGATCGTATAATCTGAACGAAGCGCAATATCTCACCGGATTCAACGAAAGTACCAAAGGCTTCGGATATTACACCGCCCGGCTGAACAAACCGATAGCTCCTAAAGCATTGCTTGCCGGCAACTTCAAACTGGCGGCTTTGTCAAAAGCTAAAAATGCAGATGCCGTCATCTATACACAAGAGACATACGAACAATATCCGGATATCCGCTTATCCGACCTTAGCTTCAAGAAATCCATTCAGCTGACAGACGGTATCAGCCAACAGGATTCCATTATCTGGGGAACAGCCGAGCTGACCTCTTGGATCTCACTCGACGGGCGTCCGTTGGAAGGTGTTATTTATAAACCTGCCGATTTCGACCCGAACAAGAAGTATCCGGTAATCGTGAATTTCTACGAACGCAATGCAAACACCTTGTACAGCTATCATATGCCGAGTCCCGGACGTTCCACGATCGATTATCCGTTCTACCTGAGCCACGGCTTTATCATCTTCAATCCGGATGTACGCTTTACCGACGGCTACCCGGGAGAAAGCTGTTACAACTGTGTAATGCCGGGTATCACAGCCCTGATCGCGAAAGGATATGTAAACGAAAAGGCAATCGGCGCACAAGGACATAGCTGGGGAGGTTATCAGGTCGCTTACCTGGCAACCCGCACCAACCTGTTTGCTGCAATCGAATCAGGCGCCCCGGTTGTCAATATGCTAAGTGCTTACGGCGGCATCCGCTGGGGCTCCGGCCTGAACCGTTCCATGCAATACGAACACGGACAGAGCCGCATCGGTGGCAATATCTGGGAAATGCCGTTGCAATACATTGAGAACTCTCCCCTTTTCAATATGAACAAAGTGACGACTCCGATCCTGATCATGCACAACGATGCCGACGGACATGTGCCCTGGTATCAGGGAATCGAGTTTTTCATCGCCCTCAAACGCCTGCAGAAAACCGCCTGGTTGCTCAACTACACCGGCGAACCTCACTGGCCTTCACGCCTGGCAAACCGTTTGGACTTCCAGAAACGCATGTTCCAGTTCTTCGACCATTACCTGCAAGGCGCCCCAATGCCCAAATGGATGAGCGAAGGCGTTCCGGCGGTAGACAGGGATTTTGAGTTGGGATATTAATCTTTTGCCTATTATCAATGCTTGATTGATAAATATTTATATCTTTGCATATATAGACATGATTAGAAATGAAAGCAACTGGTGACACATTAAGTATGTACATTGATATCCCCGAATCAGAGATATCCATATTCAAATACCTTGCCGAGAAAATGGGGTGGAAAATCCATACTTCCAAAGAAAAAGAAGAATCATTAAACATGGAAGAGGAAACAAAATTGTTTTTTGAGAACTCCAAACGCTCTATGGCAAAACATATGGAAAAATATATACTTATCCTTTAAAAGACGAGATGCTAAGTAAGCCTCTATCAAAACAAAGTTATGTTATCTGTCAATTAATTGGTGGATATACGGAACGGGATGTTGTTAAGGTTTGTGGCCGTGTAAAAAATAGCTATTTCATTGAAATTATTGATAAGATAAAACAAACGATCTTCTAAAACTCCATCCTGAACATCGTCCGTACATTCGGGATGGACGAGACAGAGAGTTGGCCGCCATGGAGATGCATAATGCGCTGGGAGATAGGCAAACCGATACCGCTCCCTCCGGATTTGGTGGAGAAGAAAGGTGTAAAGATGACAGACAACCGTTCGGCAGGAATGCCCGGACCGTTGTCTGTTATTGTTATAAGAGGATTCCCGGACAGTCCTGTACAAGCCTCAACCTTCACAATGCCATCCGCCTGCCCTTCTACTGCTTGCAAGGCATTCCGGATTAAATTGATTAAAGCAAGCGTAATCAGATTCGGATCGCCATGTAATTCCAAATCCTTGCCCATGGATTTATTTTCCCTGCCGATGGAATACACAATACGTCCGCTTCCCGGCTCCGCCTGAAGCAACCGTTCCAATTTGGAGAACAGCTCCGGCACGGAAATCACCTTGCATTCCGGTTCCGGCAAGTGCGTCAGGCGATGATAAGAATCAAGAAAAGCCGTCAGGTTCTTCGCCTGGCTGTTGATAACTTCAAGTCCTTCGCGCTGCTGTGCAATATCAGTGTGATCCGCATGTTTCAGCAAATCCGCTGAAAGGGAAGCGATCGGAGTAATGGAGTTACGGATCTCGTGTGTCAACACCCGGAGAATACTCTCATAGTAAAGGCTTTTCTCCTCAATCTCAATATGTTTCTCGCCGAGTTGCTGCATGATACGATTCATATCGGCATACAGGGTTCTTAAGAAAGGATCATTGGATTCAGCCGGGAAATGTTGTGTCGAATCTTCATTCCGCATCGCTTCAAAGAAGACGGATAATTTCCGGTTGAAATGGCTTGTCAACCGGATAACAAACAGAGTTATCAACAGGATAAGCAGCAGACATACAAAAGATAAAGTATATGACAGCTGAGTTATTAACAACCAGGAGCCGATCAGGGATAAAAGCACAATCAATACTACACTCCCCACAATCTTTGCATATAACCCGCGACTGTACATGGAACAAAGATAGACTATTTACCGCACATCTGCAAAACAGCAATAACGCATACGAATTGCACGTTTATTTACGAATATGTAGTAATAGACTTGTTTTTAATAAATTAAATTGCGTTATTTGTATCACACAATCTAATCAAAGTTGTTATGAACACAACAACTAAACTTTTAGGCAGCTTGCTCATCACAGCTACAGCTGTTTCCTGCGGAACAGGTGGACAGAACCATTCCGTGAATGCAAAAGATCCTCTCGCCAATTCTCCGGTAGTCGGGCAATATGTACAAATGGGTAGTGATAAAGTCTTGTCATGCGATCAGAAGCTTCTGTCAGACACCGTGCATATTCCGTTGAGTTATTTCACCGAAAGCATGGATTTAATAAAGTTGGATAATCGGGATGAAGCCTTAGTCGGCCAAAACGCAGTAACGGTTTCCGACAACTATATCCTGGTGCACGGCCGTAATCCTAATCCGTTCAAACTATTCGACAAAGAAGGAAACTTCCTGACGAATATAGGTGCAATCGGACAAGGACCGGGAGAATATCAAATGGTATACGACGCCCAATTGGACGAAGCCAACGATCGTATCTACATCATGCAATGGAATAGCACACAACTTTTAGCGTACGACCTGAAAGGAAATGTTTTAGACCCGATCCCGCTCTGCCTCCGCTGTCCGAAATCCAAATTCAGAGTAGACACTCCTAATGGGAAAGTATCGGTAGTAGTGCTACCGTTCAAAGGATTACCGGCTGTTGCCTGGACACAAGACATGAAAGGGAACAGGCTCAGCTATATCGAAACAGGCCATCTGGAAGCGCCACAAGATTTCAGTAATGAAGTCACAGCGTCTTTCAACATCCCCAATGTCTTTGATGTAAATATTTTATGTATTGTCCCAACCCGCATAGATTCGCTTTACCGATACGACACTGATAACGGACGGTTACAGCCTACTTTTACTCTCAACTTTGCCAATACGGATAAAATACCTTGGCACGGTTACAGCGAATGGCCGTATCATTTCACAGGTGACTTTTCGGAACCTCCTATAGAAGTCTCACCTGGCAATTGGACAAACGGAAAAGATTATCATTATATTATCGATAAGAAAACAGGAAAAGGTTCTTTCTTCACTCTCTATAACGACTTTTTCGGTAATCTGGAAATCGGTTGGCCCAGCATGGCGTTCTCCAATGGTTACTACGTTCGTAACATCGAACCCGGTAACCTGTTGACAGATATCGAGAATGTACTCAAAAAAGATCTTTCTCCCGAAATGCGCAAAAAGCTGACCGATTTGCAGAGCACGATCGGCGAGAACGACAACAACTATATCATGATCGCCAAGCTCAAAAAATAGTATAATCTATAAACCAAGCATTATGGACACAACAACGAAGCTATTAGGAGGCTTGTTTATTACAACAATGGCTATGTCTTGCGGAACAGGGACCCAAGAACAGTCTGCAAAAGAAGAAGATCCATTGGCAAACTCTCCGGTAGTCGGCCAGTTCGTACAGGTCGGAGATAATCAAGTCTTGTCATGCGAGCAGAAACTATTGGTCGATACAGTAAGTATTCCACTCAGTTACTTCGCTGAAGAACTGGAAATCGTAAAACTGGATGACCGGGACGAAGCTATAGTCGGACAAACCGCAATAACAGTCTCTGATAATTATCTCCTGGCACACAGTGGATATCCACCAACGGCGTTCAAGCTCTTCGACAGGAAAGGGACTTTCCTTACTACCGTAGGGGCAGCCGGTCAAGGTCCGGGTGAATATCAGGCCGTCAGTGACGCCCAGATCGACGAACTGAACCAGCGCATTTACCTAATGCCCTGGCAAAGCGACAAACTGTTGGTTTTCGACATGCAAGGAAAAGCTTTAGAGCCGATTCCACTCGGTAGCCGTTGCCCAAAAGCAAGATTCTATGTCGATCCAGTCAAAGAGACCATCACCGTTGCAACGCTTCCCTGGAAAGATACACCGGCAGTCGTATGGATACAAGATATGACAGGTAAACATCTGAAAGAAATAGCTCCGGGACATCTGAAAGCAGAGCACGATACCTTCAATCAGGAACTCATGTACAGTTCTACTCTTCCAGACGCATTCAATTACTGCTTATATCTCATGTTTCCACCACGGGTGGATTCCCTATATCAATATGATATGGAGAAGAATCAGCTGAACCCGGTCTTTACTTTCAATCATACGACAATCGACCCCGTTCCCTGGCACGGCTACTTTGAATGGCCAAATCATTATACAGGAGAATTCTCTGGACCTCCCGTCGAACGAAAGACAGATATCGCAAAAGTCTATACACCAGGAGAAACTTTCTCTTATATCATTGATAAGAAAAGCGGTAAAGGTGCCTACTTCAAACTGTATAACGATTATTTCGGCAATCTGGACATTAGCCGCCCCGATGGCATTTTCAATAAAGGATATTTCGTCCGCAGCATCGAACCGGGTAATCTACTGACCGATATAGAGAACGCTTTGAAGAGACAGGACCTCTCCGAAGCCATGCGTAAAAAACTCACGGACCTTGAAAGCACGATCGGCGAGAACGACAACAACTATGTCATGATCGCCAAGCTCAAAAAATAGTCTTCCATGAATAAACAACTACTTTTAATCCTGTTGCCGGCGATTCTGCTGGCAACAGGATGTAAACAGCAAAAGGCTTACGATGAAGGGGAAACAGCAACACAGACTGCACCTCATCAACCGCTCCCGCCGAAATACACGGCGCAATACGACCGGTCTGTCCCGCCTGCACGCATCGACATAGAAAAAGCAATTGCTGATTCCGTTCCTGTCAGCCTGAGTAAAGTCGCCTCTACCATCGAGTACTTTATGGTTGGAGACGACAAATATCCAATCACGGATGTAGTGGCAACCAACGACGGCTTCATTGCCTTGAACCAACCCAAGCTATATTTGTACCGCAAAGGGATGAAACGGAAGCGGGTCGGATTGAAAACGACGTTCGGCAACTGGATAAGCGTTCCCGGGCCGAAAATCTGTTTCGACAAGACAACCACCAAGTTGTATGCTCATCTGAAAAGGATTAATCAAGAGACGGGTTACGGTGAACCTTATATAGTCGAACTGCCCCCATTGGACACTGTCTTGGCAAGAGTCTATTATCTGTATCCGGATTCACTGCCTGTATCCAGCCATCATTTTCTTCCTCAGAAAGCATCCATTCTCCGTTATTTGTCACCCAGTCAGTATGCAACTTTAAAAGAAAATAAAGACGGAATTGACGACGGCATTACCACCTTCAATCTGGATGGCGACACAATCTGCACATTCCAGGCAGGTATAGATCCCACCGTCAAGGTCGGCAACTATTTATATGGCCCTCCTTTCTTTGACAAAATCTACCGGCATGAAAACAAAATCACCTTCCGCCTCTCTTTCTGCGACACGATCTATCGAGTCTTGGACGAACGCACTTATGCACCGGCATATGTAACTGACTTCGGGAAGTCCCGTTTGACGGCAATCGAAAACATTCAGGGGAAAGAACGGAAAAACAAAGTCTGGATGACAGCCCTCGAAGAAAACGCAAAAGCACTTTTCATACAAACGCACAAAGAAGGGAAAAGCTCGAAAAGCGGCTGGCTGGATGCAGAACGCGAGCCGGATATGCCCGATGTAGAGCGTCAGATCGTTTATCTGAAATCTTCCAAACAAACCTTCGCCGTTCCTGTGAAAGCAGGAGGACTGGCTAACGATCTGGACGGCGGTCTGCCGTTCTGGCCGGATGGACAAACAGATGGCTACCTTTATATGATCCGTCCCGCCAAGGAGCTGAAAGCCAAAATCAAACTGACAGGCTCGCCCAAACAGAAAGAGCTGAAAGCATTCCTCGACGGTGTGGATGAGAAACAGAACGTAATGATTGTAATCAAATAAAAAGACATAGCAGACAATAATGAAAACACTTCTTCCCTTCCTACTCCTTTTCCTGTTCGCCAACTGCAACAGTAAAAACAATCCGGATTCAGAAAAAGAGGATAACGGACAACCGCTTTGTATCGATCTGGCTGGAAATATAAATAACACGGTTGCTTCCCTGCCTTTGAGCGAAGCGGCGGAAAAGATGGATATTGTCCAGTTGGAAACTTCTGATAAATCTTTTATCAGAGGAGTTGAAGACATAGAAGTAACCACTCATGATATTTTCGTTTTTGATCGAAACGAAGGTATATTCCGGTTTGACCGACAAGGCAAGTTCCTAAACAAAGTCGGTAAAAAGGGAGAAGGACCGGAAGAGATCCTTTCGATCTGGCAAATGATGATCAATGAAGCCGAGGAGGAAGTATATCTTTATTCCTTAATTGACAAGAATTGCATCAAAGTATATAATTTCGACGGCTCTTTTAAAAGGGTTGGTCTCCGGAACCGAATGGAAAATACATTTTATGGACCAAGCAACCTAATTTTTTCTTTTAAACATTATTTCTTCCTGCAGCAAGAACTTCCTATCTTATTTATCGAAAATAACCCTGAAATATGGTCATTTGCATTAACAGACAGCTGTTTCAATATTCAAAAGAAATTCTATAATCCAAGTCTGGCAGGGAAAGACGAAGAAATTATTCAAAATTGTGCCCCTAATTACGGTTGGAAAAACTACTGGATGGAAGGTCTGACCGACACAGACACCTATAACCAGCAACTTATCATGAAATACGCCGGAGTAGACACCATATACCAATACAACGAAAACAACCAAGAGTTTGAACCATACTATACAATTCTTTCAGGCGAGCAACCTTCTTTTGAAATGGCACATCAATGGATCAAAGACCCAGCTTTCTTTAAATTTCTATGGGTATATGAACTGTTCGACACCCAAGAGTATTTATATCTCCTCGCAGGAAAGTCCAATCTCATCCACACCTTCCGGTACGATAAGCAAAGCGGAAAGATTGCAGTCGCTAAAAAAGAAAGTACTATCATAGAAAGACCGTTTCCCGGCTCTCCGAACTTTGTCTTTCGTGAGTTAAGAAAGAAATTCCAATTGCAAAACGACCTTTCCGGCGGTGGCGACTTCTCCGTCGACTACAAATCGCAGGGCAAATACTGGATTGACGAATGCAACCCTTCCGACCTGTTGGAACAGATCGACGTAGACGGACTGAAGACCGGGAAAGTGAAAGACGAAGCGGCGCGTGACAAACTCGTCCAAGTGCTAAGTACGATCGCAGAAGATGATAATCCGGTTCTGTTTATTGCCACCCTGAAATAATTCACTATATTAGCTGCAAATACAAATTCATATGAAAAAACAGTTCTTTTCATTAAGCCTACTGTCCGCCCTGCTGGCAGTCACCGGATGCAAGCAGCAGACCGGCGAGGCAAAACCGCATATCCCGACCGCTCCTCAGATGGAAGCCCGCGTAGACCGTTCCGAGCCAGTGAAGATTGTGGATATAGAGCAGGCTTTCCAGAAACCCGAACAGTTGAAATTAAGCCAGATTGCTTCGGAAATCGAATATTACACCGTTGGCGATGCTCGCTATCCCGTCACCCAAGCGATCGAAATACCGGACAGCAACGCGTTTATCACCTTCAACAATCCGCGTATCTACTACCGGAAGCAGGGTATTCCAAGCAAACGATACGGCTTCAAGGCATTAGCCTATAAATGGAACAACGAGATGAACGGGCAGACCCTGTTTTACGACAAGAAAACAACCCGCATGTATGTTGCCCTCAGCGGTAAAACGCAAGAGACACGACTGACAGGAGCCGACAGCACTCCCTGCATCGGTGAACTGCCTCCGCTGGACACCATGCTGACAATCACCAACTACGTGTTCCCAGAAAACCTGCCGGCTGAATATTCGCTGAACCTGACATACGACAAACTGTTAGGCTTTTCCTCCAATGGCTACACCCTGTGCCGCTACGGAGAGAAGACAGGAGAACCGGATGGCATCACAACATTCAACCTGTTGGGCGATACGCTCTGCAAGTTCCGGCTGAAAGAGGGGGAAATGACCCCGCGCACGGTTACCGATAACATTCCATTCTTCCAAACATTCTACTGGAATACACAACAGGACAAGATGACGTTCATGATGCCCTATTGCGACACCGTCTACCAATTGCGTGACCCGCAAACCATCGCACCGCTATATGCCATCCATTACGGAGAGAAAAAACTCGCCCTGTCCGACTATAAAGGAGAAATCCCCGAAGGACGGATGTGGCAGAGAACATTCTACGAGAACCCAAAAGGGCTGTTTATAGGCCTTTACCAGAAAGGAAGTCCGATAATTGCCGACTGGATCGGCTGGGAATACACCTACAAACCGACCCTGACCCATCAAGCGGTCTACCTGAAAGACGAAGGACGGACCGTTCTCCTGCCAACAAAAATGGTAAAAGGAGGCAAAGGATTTACCAACGACCTCGACGACAGCGGCCTGGCTTTCTGGCCGGACGGACAAACAGACGACTGCCTTTATATGCTCCGCACAGTAACGGAAATGCGCGAGTTGGTGAAACGCAACGGTTCGCCGAAGCAGAAAAAGCTGCTCGAGCTGCTGGACAATCCGAAAGTATTCGAACGGGATTATGTGATGATTGTCGTACGTTGAACAGACGGGTTACAAGCCATATTTACGCATCTTATTATATAAGGTCTGACGGCTGATATTCAGCTGTTGCGCACAAAGTGTCAGATTACCGTTCTTCTCGTGCAGCACCTCGCTGATAAACAACTTCTCCATCTCTTCCAACGTAACCGGACGGGATGTGGAAGTTGTTTCTTCCATGTAGAAATCATCCGCTTCCAACAAAGACGAATCAGACAGCAGGACAGCCCGTTCGATCGTTTGCTGCAAAGCCAGAAGATCGCCCTTTTGTATCAGAAGCGACAGTTTCAGCAACCCTTCAGGAGTAATGGCAGGCAACGGTTTTCCATAAGCCAGTGCATATTTCTTCAGCAAAGAACCAACAAGCAACGAAACAACCTCTTTTGCCGAGACGGAATCATCCTTCTGTTCCTTCCGCCGCCTGAAAGCATCCTGCAAGGTCCTGATCAGTTTATCATTATCCCAAGGCTTCACGATAAAATCAGCCGCCCCGCGTTTAAGGGCGGAAACAGCCAACTCGATATCTCCGAAAGCCGTTATCAACACCACCGCCGGCGGATTGGGACGCTCGACAATCCGTTCCAGCCAAAACAATCCCTCAGCCCCATCCTGCCGCCCGGTCCCAAAATTCATATCTAACAAGACCAGATCGACATCGCCTTCGCGCAACAAGGCAGGCAGAAGCGCCGGTTGCGACACTCCCACTACCGTCTTAAACTCGCGTGCCAGAATCATTTTCAATGTTTTCAGTACCGCTTCGTTATCATCTATCAGGATTATTTTTCCTTCCGGCATACTTATCCTCTCTCTCTTTTTATAGCAACAAAAATAAAACATTATAAGACATCTTTCATGAGATGCAGGCTTTTTAAATTAATTATTTCTTTCCACCAATAGCTTCAAAGCCTTACCCTTTGCAACACAAATATTGTTATACCAGGTTTATAAGGAGTGAATGGATGCCATATCCTTTGTCGAAGTAGTGCCGATACATTGGAAGAGGCCATACATATCTAAGAAAAAGAACCTGTAAATGATGATTTATCGGTGCGTCGCTATGTTTATATTACCGGACGCAGATTTCGCAGACGACGCAGACGAACGCAGATCATTTATTGTTTCAAATATGCCAAACTTTGAACCTCCTACAAATAAAGAAAAATACAATAACCCCCTTTTCGGCCGTTTTTCTATTTCGTCCGAAATCTTGATCGATTTTGGATTGACTCTTTTCACGGTTTTAGTCTGATCGGATGACAATAGAAAAAATGAGGTGCGCAGTCCGTCTCGGAAAGCGTACAATTTGATTACCAAAAAGCGGAAACGCCGACAAAGTGATAAACCTTAACTCCCGGAGAATCGAATATTTGAAAATAAAACGGACGGCGTCCCAAATATCGCAAGGAAATTTAGGTGCATTTTTGCCCTTATGACGGTCCTCTTTTCAATTACGACCGTCCAAATCGCCATTACGACCGTCCTAATCTTCGCGAGGTGCCGAGTGCACTACACATTAGCACGGTCGTAATGGCAAAGAGGACGGTCGTAATTGTTGAAAACGCTCAAGAAAGGCGAAAAAGTCCCTTTTTGAGGTCAAAAAAACGGATTAACATTTGTTTTGTTTCGGATGTCTCCTGAGCTCGAAAAATGCGTTTTTTACAATAAGACCCCCTGCTGCAGGCTCTCTTTTGCCGTTGATTTCAATCAACGGGTTGATAAATTCCCGGCTTTGTCGGATTCCTCTGTGGGTTTGAACCCCTTTCAAATATCTACAGGCAATCTCTATTAAAGGGGCTGAAGCCCACAGAGGAAGAGGCTCTGCCTCTAAGCTCTAAAACCGTTCGTTGAAACGAAACGGCAAAAGAGAGCCTGCGGCAGGGGGCTTATTGTATAAAACGTTTTTTTTGAGCTCGAAAGGCACCCTAATTCAAACAAATGTCAAATCACTTTTCAGCCGTCAAAAAGGAGCTTTTTCCTATGATCCGGAACCTTATCGCCATGAAGAGGGACTTTATCGCTCTGACCCGGAACTTTGTCGCTCTGAAGTCGGACTTCATATAGCACGAAGTCAACCTTCAGAGCGATGAAGCGTTACTTCAAGGCTATTTTCTGCGCACCTCACGGCAACAAGCCCTTAAAATTTCCTTGGGATATTTGGAACGCCGTCCGCCTTCGTTCGCAAATAATCGATTCTCCGGGAGTTAAGGTTTATCACATTGTCGGCGTTTTCATCTTTCGATAATCAAATTGTACACTTTTCGCCATAGACTCGGCACCACATTTTCTCTGTTGTCAGCCGAGCCGGTTAAAACCGTGAAAAGAGTCAATCCAAAATCGATCAAGATTTCGGATGAAATAGAAAAATGGCTGAAATAGGGGTTATTGTAATTTCTCAATTTGCAGAAGGTCCAAAACTAAAAAATAATGAGCTATCCTGATCCCGCGTCGGAGCGCGGGATCAGGATAGCTCATATCTGCCAAATTATGAAACAACATTTCCTCTGCACTGTCCAACAATTAGACAATTTCATCCTTATCCGGAGAAAAAAGCGGTTGATTGTTTGGGGTGTCCGACAAAAGGGGATAGTTTTGGTTCATTAATCAAGAGATAGTCATGAAAGCAGTTGCACTTAAACTTGTCCTCCGTAGTTGGTGGCGGAACAAGACGTTTTCCATTATTTCAATCGTCAGCCTTGCCATCGGAATTGCCTGTACAAACCTGTTGGCGGCCTTTGTCATTTATGAATTCAATATAGAGGCAAGTAATCCGGATAAGGACAAGATTGTCTATATGGCGCAAGACTCGCCGATGAAGTCAGGTGAGATCGTTTCTTATATCGTAGGACAAATTCCGATTGATTTAAAAGAGAAATATACGGAGGTCGAGGATTATCTGCGCTTCAGCGCGATTAATTGCAAATCAGTCACCATAGGAGATAAACGATATGAGCCTATTCTAATCACCACTACTGACACGACATTTGCCCATTTCTTCAAGTATAAAGTATTGTATGGCGACTTGCAAGACGCTCTTTCCGCCCCGGATAAAGCGGCATTAAGCGAATCTTGCGCTCGAAAACTGTTCGGAGATGCAAATCCCATAGGGAAGATCGTTCAGATAGATCTTGCGGATGGAGGTATGCGGTATAACGATGAAGTAATAGCACCTTCCCGGTCTTTCCAAATCGCAGCTGTCCTGAAAGAATATCCGCAGTCTTATATCAGATTCGACATGCTTACCGGCAACGAACAGGAATACCACGGCGGGATCGCTCTTCTGAAAGTATCCGCCTCATTCGATAAAGAGGGATTTGCCAAGAAGATAAAAACGGATGGGGTTCCCACGCTTCAACAAGAGAAAGGGAGTTATCATTTCACCTCCTTGCAAGACTCCTACTTCCAACACTATACACAGGAGTCTATTCCCTATATCGTCCGGTCGCAACGGTCGCTATTGCTCATCGGGCTGATCTCGGCACTGCTGATTCTGCTGATTGCCTGCTTCAACTATATCAACCTCAGCTTCTCCCGGATTCTTCAACAGATACGGATCGTGCATACACAGAAGCTGATGGGGGCAACACGTTCGGAGATCAATTCCCAACTGTTTCTGGATACTTTCCTGACAGTCGGTATCGCCTTTTTACTGTCGCTACTGATCGCCCACGATCTGGTTCCGGCCTTCAACCGGATCATGTCCGGACGAATCACAACCGGCTTTTTCTTGAACAGCCAGGTGTTACCTTTTATTAGCGGTCTGATCCTGGTCTTATCTGTCATCCCCGCCTGCTATATGAGCCGGAAAATCTCTAACCTGACGGATAGCAACTACCGCATATTTTTTACCGGAAATAAGAAAAGAAAGATCGTCACTGCACTATCCATTATACAATATGTCATATCCATCGGCCTGATTATCGGTACACTGACCATACATGCACAGTTAAGGCTGGTCCAAAAGAAAGGAGAAAGCTACCGTAATCTGGTCGAGATCGGAAACTGGATGGGTGGAAACGTGAATGTCAGCACAATCGCGGCAGAGCTAAAAGACAAACCGGGAATAGCCTCCATTACGCGTGCCGGAGGTTCAATCCTTTACGCCTGGCTTCGGCAGATCATTATTGATAACAAAGACGGATCGGAGACGTATCATTCGATGGTCCAGTATATGGGTGAAGAGAGTCTTCTGAAAACATTGGACATACAAATTCTTCAGGGAGTGACACCCGAAGAAGCGATACGGAAGTATGATCGGCCGGTCTATATAAACCAAAGATACGCAAACATCCTGGTCCCAGCCGGTGAAAACCCAGTCGGGCAGCCGATCCAGCAATACGACAAGTATTTCGACGACGGCACGGGGCAAAGCTGTACGATTTGCGGGATTGTCAGTGATATCTACATTAATACGCTGGAAGAAGAAGTGATGCCAGCCCTGATCTACCTCAGTGATGCCAGTGCCAAGAATTTCCAGATGCTCTATGTTAAACTCGACGAAAAGCGGAAAAAGGAAGGGATGGAGGCGATACGGACCGTATGGGAGAAAGTAAATCCAAGCGAATACTTCACTTATGTAGATGTCTATGCCGGCTTCATGCAACGCAACCGGAAAACCACCGATATGGCGAACCTGCTGTTGATGTATGCCATTATCAGTATATTCCTGACCTGTTTCGGGCTGTTCGGCATGGCGCTGTATGCGACTGAACAACGAACCAAGGAAATCGGAATCCGGAAGGTGAACGGGGCCAGCACAGGAAATATCATGCTGCTGTTGCTCAGACAATTTGCAGGATGGATTGCGATTGCTTTTGTGATTGCCGTTCCTTTCACCTGGCTTTTGCTGAACCGCTGGCTGGAAGGGTTCGCCAACCGGGTCAGTGTCGCGCCGATCCATTTCCTGCTGGGCGGACTGACGGTTCTGATCATCACCCTGTTGACGGTCGGTTGGCACAGCTACCGGGCGGCATCAGGCAATCCGGTCAAGAGTTTGCGGAGCGAATAGCCTGCCTCAAAATTCGAACCGCACACCGGCCCCGACACCAATCAGTGTCGTATTCTCGGTACGGTAGCTCATCGGCTGGTTGTTGTCGAAATAGTAGGAATAACGCGGTTCCAGGTAAAGGTTCCAATCGCGGTAGACACGGTAAGAGACGCCGATGGAAAGGTTTAGCGATCCTTGCAAACCGTGGATGCCGGAACGGACTGTTCCTGCTTTGTGTTCATCCAGACGATAAGCTTCCAGGTGGTAAAGGGAACGTAATCCCTTTTCCACCATAAAACCTCCGGATACATATACGTTCCAATTCGGATTGTCCCACAACTTGACCACCAGGTTAACCGGAATGCCTAAATAGTGCAATCCCAACGTAGCCTTATAGCTGACAGCCCCACTCTCGTTCATCTTGGAATACAGGTAGGTATAGACAAGCCCGCTCTCGAGTGCGATACGGTTGTTCAGGTTCTTCCGGACAGTAAAGCCGAATGATAACGGCGGTGCACAATCGACATTGGAGAACGATTCCGGCCCGCGTTTCATATTCCAGTCCGGTTTCTCTTCGATAGGAGGAAAAGGATAGCCGGGATTCGGGTCATTACTGTCTATTCCACCTTGAGATTCGTCCCCCTGCAGGTTCAACCCTAAAGAGACATGTCCGCCCGTTCCCATATTCGCCCCGACTTGCCATTTGCCGCCTTTTGCCTTCGGCTTGTCCACTACAGCAATCAAGTCTCTTGTCCGGCGCCTTTCCGGCTCCGGTCCCTGATGGCGCACGGAAGACGTTTTAGCAGCCGGCTTCGAAACCGCTGCTTCTGCCGGAAGCCCGACTTCCGCCTCATCGACAAAAGTATCTTCCCAGGCAATCGTGTCTATACGGGCTATCACATCCATCTTCTTCATCGGACGAGCCACCCGTTCCCGCGCCTGACGCGGGAACGCATCTACTCCTGCCGTATCCGGTAAATCCACTTTGCCCGGTTCGGCTTGTTCCACTTCCGGCTCAACCTTATCCGCCACTAATCCGTTCTCTTGCGATCCCGCGTCAGGCGCGGGAACAGGGTCTCCAAGACGGATCAGAAGCAGCAATGCAATAACAGCGGCAGCAGCAGTCGCCCAGCCCCCGATCCGCCACAAAGAACGGCGCGGACGTTCGGACACCTTCGCTTCGATCTGTTCCCAGCACCCGCTGTCGACAGGCAGCCGGTGATCTTCCAGTTTTTGCTTCACCTTCAAACTGAACAGGTCTAATTGCTCCTTATGTTCTGTTTCTGCTGACATCGTCTTGCGTTATTAAAGATTGAACCATTTCCTGTAAAGCTTTCCGCGCCCGTGTAAACTGCGAACGGGAAGTGATCTCCTGGATATTCAGCATGGCCGCTATTTCCTTATGCGTATATCCTTCGATGGCATACAGGTTGAAGACTGTCCGGTAGCCGTTGGGCAGCCGGGAGATACATTCCAGCAAATCATCTGCCGAAAGGCGATCCAATACGGATGCATCCGCGTCTTCAACCTGTTCGCCATATTCATCAATCGGGGCACTCAACCGGAGAGCATCGTATTTACGGAGATATTCGAGTGCCGTCGTTACAAAGATCCTTCGCACCCAGGCGCCAAAAGGACCTGTGGCCGAATAGGTCTGTATCTTGGTGAATATTTTGATAAATCCATCCTGAAGCAAGTCACGGGCCGTTTCCCTGTCACGGACGTACCGGGCACATACGCTCATCATGGCAGGTGCGTACAGCTCGTATAATTCTTTACGAGCCGATGTTTCGCCACGCTTACATCCGTCGATTAACAGTTGTTCGTCCATAAATACTTGCTACTCTCTGATTGTATGATGAAAAAGGTTTTCGAATAGTTGCACCAATCTCGATTATTTATACACAAATATCTAAATTTATTTTTATCTTCGCATTATTAAAAGAGTTGATGTATGAAGCGGGGAATAAGTTTAATCATATTATTATTGTGCGCATTCTCTATGCAGGCACAATCGGATCTGACCTGGATCAGAACCGCTGAGGGGAGAATGGTGGTAGTGCCCAAACGGGCAGTATTCGACCTGAACCTGCCCAAGTTCGCATACAGGAATTTCACGCCTTCGGACAGGCAACTGATCGAAGCCAAGTTGCGTGAGTTCATTCCCGACCTGCCGACTTCATCTGTCTTCGACCAGGAACGGCCGATGGATATGATCATTTCATCCTCGGCCTACCAACCTTTTTTCAATCCCTACACACCGATGCTGCGACGGGTATCGCCGATGGCGCTCGATTTCCACGAGGTATCGGTCGTCCCTGTCAGCGAGCAGTTGGCATTCATCACGAGCGGACAACAATACACATGGCCGGGCGTAGGCGGTCTGACCCGCATTAATACGGAATTGTTATGGACTCACGAACGCTTCTCCCTCTCAGGAGGTGCTTTTGCCGGGCGCTATTTTACGCCCTTCAACCCTTCCCCGCAATTTATGGGCGGCTTCAATGCGATGGCCAGTTACGACGTAACAGACTGGATGACGGTCAGGGGATGGGGGCAATACACCTTCTATGAATCCAAAGAGAAAAACAACCCGCACCTGATGTTGAACCCGTTCTACAACCATACGAATGTGGGCGGAGCGTTCGAATTTAAAGTGAACGACAACGGTTTCAGGGTCGGAGTAGGGATCAACTACGAATACAATCCGATTCGCGGAAAGATGGAACGCCAGTTCATGTTCTATCCGGCAGGTAAAATCGGTACCTTCCGGATCGGCAACTAAAAAGAAGCATAATTAAACAAATAAACACACAATCAACATGAGAAAAGACAACCTCAGAGCAACATTCCTGTTGCTCCTGATGCTGGTTTTCGGGCTGTCATCCTGCCAGAAAACAGAAACATTCAAAGTATTACAGTTTAACATCTGGCAAGAGGGCACCGTCGTAAAAGGCGGTTTCGACGCACTGGCGGACGAGATTGTCCGCAGCGATGCCGATTTCGTGACCCTGAGTGAGGTACGCAATTACCACAACACCCGCTTTTGCGACCGGATCGTGGAAGCTTTAAAGGAGAGAGGACAGACGTATTATTCTTTCTACACGGAAGATTCGGGACTGCTCAGCCGTTACCCGATTTCGGACAGCACGACCATTTATCCTTTAAACGATGACCGGGGAAGCATGTACCGCCTGGTCACGAAAAAAGGGGAGCAAGAGTTCGCCGTCTACACCACCCACCTGGATTACCGCAACTGCGCTTACTATGACGTTCGCGGCTACAACGGGAATACTTGGGAGAAAGAGGAAGCGGTGACAGACATAGACTCCATCCTGTTCTTGAACCGGGCTTCCGTACGCGATGACGCCATTGCCAAATTCCTGGTCGAAGCAAAAAAAGACCGCGAAGCAGGCCGTATCGTTATCTTGGGCGGTGATTTCAACGAACCTTCGCACCTCGACTGGACGGAAGCGACAAAAGATATGTTCGACCATCACGGCGTTGTCGTTCCCTGGGACTGTTCCATGATGCTGGCAAAAGCAGGTTTCAAGGATTCGTATCGCGAAATGTACCCGGACCCGGTCCGCTATCCGGGATTCACCTGCCCGGCAGCCTGCCCGGATGTCGACCTCAAACGCCTGGTCTGGTCGCCGGAAGCAGACGACCGCGACCGCATAGACTTCATCATGTATGCGCCGTTTGAAGGCCTGTCGCTCACAAACGTGAGCATCATCGGCCCGAAAGGCGATATCCTTCGGGGCGAACGGGTAACGGAAGAAACTTCCGATCCGATCATCGAGCCCCTTGCCATCTGGCCGACCGACCATAAAGCTGTATTGGCGACTTTCACCCTGACCAAATAACACATATTAAGCCACGAACAAAATGGACAAACTTAGAAACATCCTCCTTTTCTGCGTTATCTCGGTAGCAGGATTTTCTTGTAAAGAGGTGCAGCAACCCGACTGCAAGATCGACATCCGCTGGAATGACGAGAAACAGGTGATAGACGGTTTCGGCATTGCACAGGCCGGCTGGTCGGACAAGCTCTACGCCCACTTCAAGCGGGAAGAAGTGTTGCAAAAAATGTTTGGGAACGACGGCCTTCGCCTAAGTATCCTACGGGGAGAAATCTTCCCCCATTACTGGGAAAACCAACAGGATAAAGATTTCAACCTCGATGACAACATCGACCTTCCCCTGACGGACGGCTTCTTCACGGAAGAATCGGACGATATAAAGCGGCGCGGACAATTATGGATCAGTCGTTATGTCAAAGAAAAATGTAAAACAGATAAGCTGTTCTTTTCCGTCTGGAGCGCTCCGGCTTATATGAAAAGTAACGGAGAGGTTTCACAAGGCGAACTGAATCCGGCCTATAACCAGGTATTTGCCGATTACCTGGCGGCTTTCTATGAAGCCTACAAATCGGCCGGACTGGAACCGTATGCGATCTCGCCCGCCAATGAACCGGGCTATGCCGCCCCCTGGAACTCTTCTTTGTGGACACCCGACAAAATGGGGGAGTTCATTATGGACTATCTGGGACCAACCTTCCAAAAGAAAGGCATAGCGGCACATATCGTATTCGGTGAGAATCCTTTCTGGTCAGCCGTCAGCTCGCAAGCCGCTTTTATTTCTTCCCGGCATTTCACCGATGCGATCATCAATCGGTATCCTGACATCACCCGCTTCCCGGTAATTGCCGCCGGACACGGATACACGCTTCCGGATTCCTATCCGGCGCCGAAAGACAGTCTGAAAACGCCTATCGAGCCGCTCGCAGAAGCCTCAAAAGCAGGCATTCCGGTCTGGCTGACGGAAATCAGTGACACGGAAGCGCTGGACACCACTATCCAAGACGGTATTAAGTGGGCCATCACGTTCCATAAATATCTGACAACGGCAGGTGCAAGCGCCTGTATCTGGTGGGCGGGCGCTCTTCCGGCCGATAATAACGAAGGACTGATCGTACTGGACCCCAACCGGCAGAATTACCGGATGACAAAGCGCTTCTATACGTTCGGCAATTTCTCCCGTTACATTCCGGTCGGCAGCAAGCGTATCGGCGTAGAAACGGACCATGCGGCGGACAGCCTGTTCGTCTCCGCCTATAAAAACGGAAACGACTTCACTGTTGTAGCCATCAACCCGACAGCGAGCGACAGACAAACCTGCCTGCAAATGGATAATCGGACATGGAACGGCCAAGTATCTTGCGCCCTCACGGATGAAAAGAACAACTGGAGCAGTTACGAAGCAACAGGGAACCGGATAAAGATACCGGCAAACAGCATATTAACAATCACAGGTTCAATCAAACAATAAATGAAAAAACAACTTTATCTTATCTACGCTCTGCTACTGGCCTTGTTATTTCCGGCCGTAAGCAACGGACAAAGCTCCGGAAAAGAGAAAATGCGGGTTATCTCGTATAATATATGGAACGGTTTCGAGAAAGACGCTTCCCGACGGGAGAACTTCATCAAGTGGGTGAAAGGACAGCAACCGGATATCCTGGCTATGACCGAACTGGTCGGATTTACGGAAAAAGACCTCGGAGAACTGGCAGCCCAATACGGCCATCCGTATTATGCGATCGTCAAGGAAGAGGGATACCCCGTTGGTGTCACCTCCAACGAACCGATCACGGTTATCAAGAAGCAGGTGGAAGGATTCTGGCATGGCATGCTGCACGTAAAAACACACGGACTGGATATAATCGTAACCCACCTCAGCCCGCATGACTGGAAATTCCGCCTGAAAGAGGCAGGAATGCTAACAAAGTATATACAGGATAACCAACTGGACAATTGCATGGTCATGGGGGATTTCAATTCCTACTCCCCTTTCGATGCCGATTGGGTGGAAACACATACACAACTGATCGAGAATATGCAAAAATGGGATGCCGAACAGGAAACATACCGGAATATGCGTGACGGACGTTTCGATTATTCCGTCCTGTCCAAGTTGCTCTCGACCGGGCTTACCGATGTTTGCCGTATGTATGTCCCGGCAGACAAACGGACGACCTTTCCGGCTGCATTTCTTTACGGATGGCAGCATGGTGACACCCGTCTGCGCGGAATAGGCGAACGGTTGGATTACATTCTGGTTTCTCCGTCCCTTGTTTCCCGATGCATTCATGCGGCTATCCACAACGGGATAGAGGCGGAAGGTATTTCCGACCACTATCCGGTAAGCGTGGATTTGCGAAACAGTAAATAATAAATTGGCGGCTACTCTCCTTCGAACTCTTGAGAATACAGGTAGCCGCCACCCAGGATGCCGGTACCGCCTTCCACATTCGAATAGATACGGATCGGTTCGGCAAAGCCAATTTCCGCCAGGTCACCGGTAAAGCCGCTTTCGTAGAGGTCGTTCAAGCTCTTCATATAGTTATAGTAGGACCGGGAAATGGAGTAGACGTAACAGCGATAGCGGTAGGGGTGGTTGACTACGTTTTCAGTATAGCTGTAACTCTTGTTCCAGGGGATGTTGAACTGATAGCTCTTCCCCGCGAACAGTTCGTCCGAAAAGGCAAGCCCGTTATAGCCTCCAACACCGTCGTAACCCAATATCTGATCGAAGGCAGAACTTTGGACGGCAAACAAGGGTTCGCTTCCGTAGTCCGGAAAGAAAGAAGACCAACGGTAAGTCGTATCTTCATCCCCTCCATAAACATTCCCCTGCCGGATGTAGAGCAGGTAATAGTTCTCCTCGCCCGGCTCATCCCGGAGAGTGAACTGCATCTTGTTCGTCTGGCTGACATAAATGATGGTTTCATTCCATACAGAAGTATCCCTCACCGTCTCCTGGATCAGGCGGCAATCCGAGACGGCGCAAGGCCGGGGAATCTCCGTAACAGCCTCGGCAGTCTTAAAACCTTCCTTCGAAGCGACAATACGAATCCGGTCGCCGGTGGCCGGGAGATAAGAGAACGATTTATACCGGATGGTCTCATCCACCGGATAGCCCCCTTCATTCTTCGTTTCGGTCAGCCGCTCGCGGAACACATCGTTCACATACAGTTCCACATCGGCACCGGAGACATAAACATCCGGAATATCCTCAGTATAAAACCAGGTGCGCGAAAGCTCCACAGACAGCGTATCGCCCTGCAACGCCAGGCAGTTCAACACCAGTTTCGGGTCCGGCCGCAGGTGCTCCAAGTTGATCTCCCGCTCGCAACCGTAAAAGACGAATGACATTAAAGCCAATAGACTGATACTATATCTCAGATTCATATTCATCATCATTTAAAACTTATAGGTGTATGAAATCGACGGGATAATCGGGAAGATGCCGACCGACTTGAATGCATTCCGATAGGTCGTCCCATTCTCTGACGTCTTATCCTTCACATCACCCTTGTAAACCATAATCGGATTCATCCGGCAATAGACATTATAAATGCTGACATTCCAGATGCCCATCCGCCCCTTTTTCTTAGGACGGTAGATATTAATACCCAGATCCAGGCGGTGATAGGCAGGAAGTTGATAATTATTGCGCTTGTCGTAATAATCCTCGCCGACCGTCCCCCAGGAAGACGTTTCACCCGGCAGGTGCAGGTGGTCGTTGGGCCGGAAGTTCTCGAGCGATAACGTCGTATAGTTGCCGGAGGAATAGGTCCAGGCGGCCGACAGTTCCACCTTGTCCGACAGCTTGTGCATCGCCACGATGTTCAGCTTATGCCGGTTGTCATAGCGGGAAGGATAGCGCAGGCCTTCGTTGATCTCGTCGAAGCGGCGGTCCGCCCATGCCAACGAATAACCCACCCATCCGGTCGTCCGTCCCGTCTGCTTGCGGACCATGAATTCGAGTCCGTAGGCATGTCCTTCGCCGACAGCCATCTTATCCTCCCACGAGACGGACGAGGGGATCAGGCTATAGCCATCCTTATATTCCAGCAGGTTGTTCATCTTCTTATAATAGCCTTCGACGGAGAAGTCCAGCAACCGGTTCCAGTTATAGTAGGCACCCAATGAAACCTGGTCGCTGACAAGCGGCTTCAGGCGACTGGTCACCGGCATCCAGGAGTCGGTCGGGATATCCATAAAGCTATTACTGATCAGGTGTACATACTGGTTCATCCGGGAATAGGAAGCCTTCAAGCTGAGATCCCGCGAAAGCAACCAGCGCAGGGAGACACGCGGTTCGAGCCCCGTATAGGTCTTGTTCTCCACACTGAACAGGCTGAAGCGCAGCCCGGCGTTCAGTCGAAAGGCGTCGGATATCTCCCAGTCGTCCTCGGCATAGGCAGCTGCTTCATGCGCCCACAGATGCTCGTCGGTGAAGGTCTGGCCGATCTGCATCGAGTCAGGCTTGTCGCTGTCCAACGCCTTCAACCGGTTATATTCCGGCTCGAAATAGTGTGCCAAATAGTCCGCTCCGAAGCGGATATGATGCGCCGCCACCGGCTGATAGTCGAAAGCGGTCCGGACACCGAAATCGGTGATGCCGGTCCGGTTCATCGTCTGGTCCAACGCATGCCGGTAGTATTCTTCACCCTCATAGCCGGAGATTTTCTCCTCGCTATAGCTGATCTTGGAACAGTAGCGGGTGTAGAAACCGGAGAGTTTTCCGAACAGTTTGTTGCTGAACGCATAGGTCCATCCGGCGGACGCGACCAGGTTTCCCCAGCGCATATAGGAGTCCTGTGTATTCAGATAGCCCTCCCAGTCGTCCTTATTCTTCGCCTTCAGCACATCATTCCCGTTGTAGAGGCTCAGATACATCCGGCTCTTCTCACTGAAACGGTGGTCGATGCGGGCGTTCAGGTCATGGAAAGCATACCGGACTTTCAAGGTGTTCCCGTCCTTCTTCTTGTGGTTGATGATCGCCATTACCGGAGTCGTCAACACATCCAGCCAGGTACGGCGGAGAGCGATATTGAAAGAGGTATGATCTTTCCAGATCGGACCTTCCAGATTCAGGTTGCCGGAGATAAGCCCCAACGAGGCGCTACCGTGGAACTCCTTCATATTCCCCTCCTTCGTCTGTACATCGACGACGGAGGACAGGCGTCCGCCGTAGCGAGCCGGGAATCCCGCCTTGAAGAAGTTCATCCCCTTGATCGCTTCATTGTTGAAGGCGGAGAAAAAGCCGCCGATATGGTTCACCTGATAGACCGGGTTGCCGTCGATCAGGAACAGGTTCTCATCCGAATTACCGCCCCGGACATACAATCCGGAGATGCCTTCCGTCCCAACAGACACACCGGGTGTCAGTTGCAGGGTACGGATGATATCGGCCTCGCCCATTAAGGTCGGAGTTGCACGTATCGTGGCATGGCTGACTTCCATTGCCCCCATCTGCGTGTTGCGGACCGTCTGGCGGTTCGTTTCCGAAGCGGTCACCAGTACTTCCTTAATCGCCGCATTGGGTTGGAGAACGATGGCCAGCACCGTATCTTGTATCAGGGAAGGAATTGTAAACGAACGGCTTTCGTAGCCGATATACGATGTTTGCAGACGGACAGGAATGCCGTTGCTGCCCGGTGGAATCGTCAACGAGAGGCTAAAGAAGCCGTAGGCATTGGTCGCCACCCCGCTCAGGCTGTTCACATCATAGACAGAAGCCCCGACCAGGGATTCCGATGAGGTCTGATCCCTCACAAAACCGCTGATCGTGACTTGTCTGGGTTTCCGTTTCAGAACGACAATGTTTCCTGTCCTCTTGTACACGATCGGATAGGCCCGGAAAAGCTGCTCCAGACAATCGTCAAGTGCTGCATCCTCTACTTTGAAACTTGTCTTCTGAAACTCCTTCAACAAAGATGATTCATACGAAAAAGTCACTCCGGCCTGCTTCCCGACCTCCGTCAGAATATCTTTCAGAGGCACTTTCAGCATATTCAATGTAACCGTTCGAACATCATCTCCACTGTTTGCCTGCGCCATCAACTTCCCCGACATGGATAAACAAATCAACCACACAAAGATGCAGGCAAACCATCCTCTCTTCATAAACTTCTTCATTCACTCTTTATTGACTATTCAACTATAAGACAGGAAACCGGGAAAAACCCCTATCCTGTCCGGGGAAAAATGTCGCGTGTACTGTGACTATGGCCAAAAAGGATTGTCGAAGGGAGTCCAGGGCTCCGTATCTCCGAAGGGCATCGTGAAGCGGTGGTGGTAGAGCTGGCAACCGGCGACGATGCCGAAACCGTCCTTTACATTCGTATAGGTAGCGGTCGGTTCGACCAACCCGTCCAGATAGGCATCGCCCAGCGAGATGGATAAATTACGGACGACGGTCAGGTACTGATAATAATCGGATGAGACTGTCATCAGCCGGACATCGTAGTGCACAATAGTCGTGACCGAATCTCCTTTATATGAATCGTAGACGGGATAAAAGGACGACCGGACGGTATATTCTTCGCCGTCGAACGTATCGTCGGGGAAAGTCCCCCGGCAGGTGTAACCGTCCAACTGCTCTATCGTCGGATTCGTGGTAGTCAAACGAAAGACGGGGTCTTCATATTTCAGGTTGAACTGCTCCACGATGTACATATCGGTCTGGTACATGGAGCTGCTGACGATGACGCTGTCCCCCTTGATATACTCGGTCTGCTTCTCGACAATCAGGCGATAATAATTCCGCTTGCCAGCCTCATCCCGGAAACGGATGTAGAGGCGTAAATGGGGCATCATACCCCAATAGTGCTCGGGAGCAATATAGCGGACCGTATCGACCGACAACACCTCCGGCCGGCCGGGCATGACGGTTTCTCCTTCCACCGGATCGAAACCAGGCGCAGAGGCAACTAACCTCAAGCGGTCACCCACCCCCGCACGGCATCCGGGCAAGACATACTGTCCCGCAAATTTAGTGTCGGTAACCGGCTGCATCGTTCCCTTTAAGCGGTCGTTGATATAGACCTGGATCGTTCCGCCGGTAACGCCGTCATTCGTAACCGTGTCGAGGATAAACCAGCTTTTAGACAGAAAGGCAGTCACATCCGCATCCGATGTAACGGGAGCGTTCAACACTAAACGTGGAGGTACGCGCGGCAAATCCAACGGCACATCCCGGGTACAGGAGGCCAACAGAACCAGAAGGGGTATGAACAATATATTTCTCATCTTCATCAGAATTTATAGGTGTATGACAGGGAAGGGACGAAGAGGAACAGCAAGGTCTGCTCCAGGACTGCCTCCCGGCCATTCTCGGTAGTATAGAAACGGGGACGGACAGAGAACGGATTCGGCTTGAAGTAAGCATTACAGAGGCTCAGGTTCCAGATTCCCATCCGCCCGTTTTTCTTGTAGCGATAGAAGTTTGCGCCCAGGTCCAGGCGGTGGTAGGGTGAAAGCTGGTAATTGTTGCGCGAGCTGGCACTGGCCCCCTCGCCTGTGCCGCCATACCACCAGAACTCCTGCCGGTATCCGTTTTCGGTATAATCCGGCGAAGAGCGGTAATACATGTCCTGGATCGTGACATGGTTGCCGGACTTGTACATCCAGGCGGCCGTCAGTTCCACCTTTCGGGAAAGTTTGTAGGACGCAACGATATCGATCTTATGCCGGTTGTCATATTTGGAGGGAAAGCGGACACCTTTGTTCACCGACCCGTCCGGAAACCAGCGGTCGGACCAGGAAAGCGTATAACCGATCCAGCCGTTAAACCGCCCGGTCTTCTTCTGCGCCATCAGCTCCAGCCCGTAGGAACGTCCCCGCCCCACTCCTACCCGGTCTTCCCAACCGGAGAAAGTCGGCATGGCCAGGCTGTTGTCTTTATATTCCACCAGGTTATTCATCCGCTTGTAATAGCCCTCCGCCGAGAAATCGAACCCTTTATAATGCCAAAAGAAACCGCCGGTCACCTGGTGAGCATTCATCGGGCGGATCTCTCCCGTCACCGGAACCCAGATATCCGTAGGCTGGCTGATATAGCTGTTGGACAGCAAATGGATATACTGGTTCATCTTCGTATAGGACGCTTTGACCGACACACGCCGTCCCAGCAGGTAACGCGCGGAGAAACGGGGCTGTAGGGACTGGTAGGTTTCCCCCTGCACGTGGAAGAGCGTGAAGCGCAGGCCGGCGTTCACCCGGAGGCGGTCGGTCAGCGTCATCTCGTCTTCGGCGTACGCCGAGACTTCATGCCCGTGAATCCGGGAGTTAGAGAAGACGGTGTTGCTCTTTTGCGTGACGACCGAATCCTTGTACCAGGAACTCATGTTACTCTGCTCCGGGCGGAAGATATGGAAAAGGTAGTCACCTCCCATCCGTATCCGGTGGTCGGCATTGGGGCGATAGTCGAAAGAGGCCCTGAGGCTGACGTCTTCCATTGCCGAACGATAGTGCCCTTCCTGAAAATAGACCTGGTCGCCCCTGTCATGGAAAGCCATAAACGTATTCTGTTTCTGGATGATATGGGAACGATAGCGGGTGTAGCCTCCCGTAAAGGTGGCGAACAGTTTCTTATTGATCACGTAGTTCCACCCGGCAGATCCGATCAGATTCCCCCAGCGCCAACGAAAATCGCGGTCTTCGCCATGCGTATCTTTCGAATCCTCCCCGTCCCGGTAACTATCGCTTCCCATATAAAAACTGAGGTAAGCACGGCTCTTGTCCGAAAAAGAATAGTCCACTTTGGCGTTCATATCGTAGAAGTGGTACCCCCCTTTCACATCCGTATCCGAACTGTGAGCCACCGCCTTCATGAGCGGCCAGGTGATCAGCTCCATCCAGGTACGGCGCACGGAGACGTTAAAAGAGGAACGATCTTTGATGATCGGCCCTTCCAGGTTGGCACGCGCCGCCAACAGCCCGATCGAGATATTCCCGTGATACTCCTTCCGGTTCCCCTCGTTTGTACGGACGTCTATAACGGAAGAAAGTCTCCCGCCGTATTCCGCCGGAAAACTCCCCTTGTAAAAAGTCGTATTCTTCACTGCATCCGGGTTGAAAGCCGAAAAGAATCCGAGCACATGATTCGTATGGTAGATCGGATTCCCGTCCAGCAGGTAGAGGTTGTCGTCGCCGTCACCTCCCCGTACAAACAGCCCGCTCATTCCTTCCGTCCCGACCGTTGTCCCCGGCAACCGCTGTAAGGTCTTGACGACATCCGTCTCGCCCAGAAGCGCCGGCAGCGACTTCACCCGGCTGACCGGTATATCGACCACGCCTACCCGACTGTTCAGTACGTCAGACCTCGGCAGGATTCCCTGTACGACGACTTCTCCCAAAGCCCCTGCCGATTTCAAAGGCAGGTCGACCAGCGTATCCTTAGTCAGTTCAAAAGTGACGGTATAACGCTCATATCCGACATAAGAAGAGGACAGTTCCACCTTTCCGGGCGGCAGCGTGATACTGTAAAAACCGTAGTTGTTGGAAACGGAGCCTTTCCCGGAAACCCGCTCGATCACGGTTGCTGATATCAAACTCTCGTAGGAAGCGGAATCGCGGATAAAACCGCTGATCGTATACAGGCGGGGTTTCTGCTTCAGGATCACATACTGTCCCGTTACCCGGTAGACAAGAGGCAAAGGATCGAACAGCCGTTTCAGGCAATAGGAAAGGGATTCTTCGCGTACCGTCAGCGAGACCTTCTGATAGTCTTTCAGCATGGACGACTCATACGAAAAGAATATCCCGGTCTGTTTCTCTATCTCCAACAGGATGTCCTGGAGCGGAACATTCCGCATATCAAGCGTCACAGCGGGAGTCGGATCAACAGACAAAGACAGAAGATCAGTCGCCCGTAGTAACGGACAACAGACACAAAGCCCTATAACAAATAGGTAAACACGATACATACTTATTTTCTTTTATCTGCCCCGGGAACCAGACGGATATCCAATGTCTGATTGATCACCATCAGGACTTCGTCAAGAGGCAGGTCATTGAATGTGGCAGTCAATCTGGAATCCGGAGAATCTACCTTATTCGTAATCTTCACATGGTAATAATCATTCAGGTCCTCGATCACCTTATCCAAAGGGGTGTCGTTGAAGCGCAACTGTTTCGTCTTCCAGGAAAGATTATTCGGATTTTCCTCCGTCAGTATTTCGATCTCCTTCTTTTCGTTGGAATAAGAGGCCGACATTCCGGCGGTCAGGATAACCGGTTCAGGTTCTTTTCCGGCGGTAAAACAGACTTTACCGGTAACGACATTCACTTCCGTGCTGCCCGGCTGTTCGTTCACCTGGAAACTGGTTCCCAACACCGTTACCTCCGTCAGAGCCGTATGGGCAGAAAAGGGGCGTGCTTCATTCCGCTTCACCTGGAAAAAGGCTTTTCCAGTCATCTCCACTACACGCCGCTCCTTTCCATATATCTTTGCATCATACCGGAGCGTAGAGCCTCCCGCCATCGCCACCAACGTGCTGTCCGGCAGATAGACATCCTTCAACTGCCCCGGTGCAGTAACCACAGACACCCATTCGGGCTTGTTCCGTTCCGTCATATAAAGCGTACCGAATCCAACCAGCAAGAGCATGGCAGAGGCTGCCGCCATCCAGTAACGGCGGAAAGACACCTTGCGGCGAATACCTTGCCGGGATGCAAACCGCTCCCAGGCTTTATCCGTATCCAGGCTTCCCTCTTTGTAGCGCCGGGCTACAAAACGGAGACGTTTTTCAAATCTGTCATCTTGCTCGTTATTCATCGTCCTACTGTTACTTACCTAATTTAAACTTATATCCGACAGACAGGCTGAGGGTATGATACTTCGCTCCGCACTTGTCATATTCGAACTCCTTCCCCAGATCGAGTTCATAACCGGCATTCATCACCCACTGTTTTGCCTCTATCCCCACCTGGAACGAGACGCCCCAGTCAAAAGGATGATCATTCATCTCCGCAGAGGTATAACCGGTACCCACTCCGCTCCAACCTTCGCCATAATGGCCTCCGGAAGCCGTCTCACCTGGTCGGTAATGCATCTGGGACACCTCCCATCTATCCGTCATCGAGCAGGCGATGTAAGGACCGGCTGCCAGATTCAGGCTGACGTCATCCGCCAGGCGGATCGAGAGGTTCGCCATCACCGGCATCTGCAGGAAGTGGCGGTTACTCTTGACACTGTACTCTCCGAACATCGCGTTTTCAGGAGCCGATACCCCTTCGATCACACTAACCTGTCCGAACAACAGACCCTTGTAAGAAAATCCCCGCTGCGTATAATACAAACCCGATTTCACGGAGAACCATCCCGGTATCACGTCATATCCGACTCCTATACCGACTTTCCAACGGCTGTCCCAAGGTTTATTCACCAAAGAAGCGTCAACCCGGTTTATAGCCGTCATTCCCACTTCCGGTGTCAGCGACCAACGTTGTGCATTCACTGATACTGCACACATCATCAACATCACAAATAATACGAATTTCTTCATCTCTCTTTTTCAGTTTTAGTGATACAAACATTTTAAACTTTCTAACACTAAGACTAAGAAATCTGAAAAAACCCCTATCCGCTCAGGAAAAAAAGAAACAATAAATCCGTACGGCAGTCTCACGCAACGTCTTCAACGCTTTGCCTATCTGGTTCTCGACTGTTTTAATCGATATATTCAGCTCCTCCGCAATCTCCTGGTATTTCAATCCGTCCCGTTTGGAAAGCAGAAATATCTTTTTCCGCTCGGGAGGCAATTCGTCGATAGCCGCCCAGAGACGGGCGTCACGCTCGGACTGGTACATCTGTTCCTCCTCCGACGTATCTTCCATATCGGCAAGGAACTCTGTTGTCTGTCCGGTATCGGCGGACTGGGCGATAAGTGTGAGGGAACGGTTTCGTACAGCCTGGTACAGATAAGATTTAAAGTTGGCAATCGCCACGTTATGGCTGCATTTATCCCAGACATCGGCAAATGCTTGCTGCACGACATCTTCGGCATCTTCCGTCTTTTCGGTAAAACGAAGTGCAAACATGCATAAGGGCCTGTAAAGGTCCTTGAAAATACGTTCAAATTCTCCCGCAGATATTGCCGCCATACGTTTGTTACTTGTCTCTATTCACTGCAAAGTAAAGCAGTTTTCCATTTAACAATCCGATTTTCAGGTTATTTATTATGATTTTAATAAAATATATCGTATTCCGGAGAGGTATAGGTATTTTATACAAAAAGAGATGAAAAAGGGCAGGTTAAACACCTACCCTTCCAATTATCTTCTTATTAAGAATGGGCTTATCCTCTGAAGCCGATAATCTCGCGGACCTCACGCAAAGTCTTCGCTGCGCTTTCGCTGGCTCTTTCAGCACCCATGCGGGCTACCTTTTCCATATATTCCTCATTGGAACGGATGTCCAGGATACGTTCGCGTATCGGAGCGCAGAAATTGGCGATGTCTTCAGCCAACTGCTTCTTCAGGTCTCCATAGCGGATCTCGCAATTGTTATATTTCTCGTTGAAGAAATCGTATGTGTCCTTTGTCGACACAATCTCCATCATCGTGAACAGATTGGCAATCGGTTCGGGCTTCACGCTGTTCGGCTCCGTTGGGCCGGCATCGGTCACTGCCTTCATCACCTTCTTTTTGATCGTCTTCTCGTCGTCGATCAGGTAGATTGCATTCCCCTCGCTCTTTCCCATCTTGCCGGAACCGTCCAGGCCGGGCACCTTGATCGCCTTATGCGAATAGTAGAAAGAGGCGGGCTCCGGGAAAAACTCGACTCCGAACGTAGAATTGAAACGGCGGGCAAAACGGCGGGCCATCTCCATATTCTGTTCCTGGTCTTTTCCGACCGGCACTTTTACTGCCTTATGAATGATAATGTCGGCAGCCATCAGAGTCGGATAGGTCAGCAAGCCGGCGCTTACGCTATGTTTGTTGCTTTCGTTGAAGATTTCCTTTTCCACATCGCCTTCCGTTGTTTCCACCCGGTCGATATGCAGCTGTTGGCGTGCCTTGTCTTTAAACGAAGTCGTACGCATCAGTTCACCGATCCCGGCATTCATATTCAGGTACAGATACAACTCGGCCACCTCACGCACATCGCTCTGGATATAAATTGTCGCTTTTTCCGGATCGATGCCGCAGGCCAGATATTCGGCCAGGATCGTTTTCACGCTGTTACGGATATTATCGGGATGCGGATGTGTAGTCAACGAGTGCCAATCTGCAATGAAGAAAAAGCAATTATACTCATTTTGCATTTGCAAAAATCCTTTTACTGCTCCGAAGTAATTCCCCAGATGCAAATTACCGGTTGGGCGGATGCCACTTACTACTGTTTCCATTTTCTTTCTAAATCAATTTGTTTATTCAAGTGGGGCAAAGATAGTAATTATTTTCCAGAGTTATAATTCTCTAACTTCGATCCGCAGTACTTGCAATACTCCGCCAGCTCTTCGTGCCCGTCCTGATGGCAATTCGGACATTTATAACGGCTTCTTTTCCGCTGTTCCCCGACCATCGTCGCCGACACGATCCCTGTCGGGACCGCAATAATCGTGTAGCCGATCAACATCACGATAGCCGAAAGAAAACGTCCGGCAGGCGTAACGGGTGTTATATCGCCATACCCGACAGTCGTCATCGTCACAATCGCCCAATAGATACTGTTCGGTATGTTATTAAACTGCGTTCCGGGTTGGTTCCCTTCTATCATATACATGATCGTCCCGATCGAAGTGACCAGGATCAGCACGAAAAAGAAAAAGACGAAAATCTTGGGTGCACTGATCCGGAGCGATTTCAACAACAGGTTCCCTTCCTTCAGGAAATTAAACAGCTTGAACACACGAAAGACCCGAATCAACCGGAATGCCCGGATCACAATCAGATAGCGCGTACCGGCAAAGAAAAAACTAAGGTAGACCGGTAGTGTCGCCAGTAAATCGACAATCCCGAAAAAGCTGAAAATATACTTCTTAGGCCGTGGCGAACAATAGATCCGGACCAAGTATTCAAAGGTAAAGAAAGCGGTAAACACATATTCCAAAATACGCAATGCAAACGTGTAGTGATAAGAAAACGACTGTATGCTCTCCAGTATCACCACCACCACACTTGCAATAATAAACCCGATCAAACAAGTATCAAACAGTTTTCCCTTCGGTGTATCCGACTCGAATATAATCACATACAACTTCCTCTTCAAGTCCTCATCATGAAGAAAAGCATCCACACGCTCCCGCAGTTTCGTAAAAAGTCCCATAATCAGAATCTTTATCTTATAGTTGGTTCCACTAAGTTCCTTACCATCTCTTACCTTACTTCTATTTCTGGCATTTGCCTTTTCAAAAATTCAATTATTTTATCAATCACTTCCGGATTTTGCTTTATCAGCTCACTACTATGCCCATTTTCCACAAGATATAATTCCGCTTTGATTTGCTTCTCGGTCAAGAGTGTGTAAAAGTCATTTACCTGTTGCAAATCGACCAAACGGTCATTTTTAGCATGAATAACCAAAGTCGGCGGAAAATTAGGTTTTACATTGCTGGCCAATGTATATCTTTCTAACTTTTCTGGTTCCTTTGCAGGATCAAAACCAAAAATCTCATACAATGCTAACCAGTTTTTCCCAAGAAATCTCCATAACTCCATCCTACTATCATAATTTCCGTACGAAACCACAGAATCCTTGACAATGTCATACGGTCCGGGGCGGTTTAACACATCTAAATCCCCCATCTGAATATTTGCCGTGGAAAATCCGGTCGGCGTTGAAATAGCGACAATAGCATCCGGCATCAGATCTCCGCCAAAACCGGAAGAGAGAGCCAGATATCCCCCCGAAGATCCTCCTGCAACTGCAACTTTAGCGGTATCAATATTATATTTTTGTTGCCCGTTTAGCTTAATCCACTTAATAACATCACTCACATCCTTAAGCATTTCATCAAGTTTTGTTTCCGGAGCTAATCTATAATCAGCCGCCACAACTGCATAACCATTGGCAAGGAGCTTTTCCTTAAGAGGAATATCCAATCCCTGGTCTCTGTTTCCAAACATAAACCCGCCACCGTGAAAATACACCAAAACAGGATATTTTTCCTGCGAAACAGGCAAGAATATATTTGCCTTTATAGCATGTCCTTTAACCGTTTTATATACAAACTCCTGCTTTTCATATTGAACATTCCGGGAAAATGCATTTGTATAATAAATTAGTAATAATCCGGTTAGCAGAAATAAATGTCTTAATTTCATATCGTCAATAATTTAATTTGAAGTACGATCTTCTTTGCATACATTACAAATATAGCAAATATTTGAGAAACAGGCGTTACAAATCTTTAAGCTGCCCGGTGCAACAGACTTTATTTTTCCAAAAATCCATATTATCCAAAAAGCATTGTCATTTTTGTAGTAATTATGACTGATTTTAAGCCTCTCGCAAATCGGGGAAATTGACAATAACCCCTTTTTGGGCCGTTTTTCTATTTCGCCCGAAATCTTGATCGATTTTGGATTGACTCTTTTCATGGTTTTAGCCTTCCCGGCTGACAACAAACGGAATGAGGTGCCGAGACCATTCCGAAAAGCGTACAATTTGATTACCAAAAACCGGAAACACCGTCAAAGTGATAAAGCTTAACTCCCGGAGAATCGAATATTTGAAAATAAAACGGAGGGCGTTCCAAATATTCCAAGGAAATTCAGGGGCTTTTTTGCCATGAAAACGGTCCTCTTTTCAATTATGACCGTCCAAATCGCCATTACGACCGT
>NZ_QREV01000031.1:0-17288 GCF_003363715.1 Parabacteroides acidifaciens | reverse complement strand
AATCTTCGCGAGGTGCCGAGTGCACTACACATTAGCACGGTCGTAATGGCAAAGAGGACGGTCATAATTGCTGGAAACGCTCAAAAAAGGCGAAAAAGTCCCTTTTTGAGGTCAAAAAAGCGGATTAACATTTGTTTGGTTTCGGATGTCTTTCGAGGCTATAAAACACGTTTTTTACAATAAGCCCCCCTGCCGCAGGCTCTCTTTTGCCATTGATTTCAATCAACGAGTTGATAAATTCCCGGCTTTGCCGGATTCCTCTATGGGTTTGAACCCCCTTTCAAAAATCTACAAGTAATCCTATTAAAGGACCTCAAGTCCACAGAGGAAGAGGCTTTGCCTCTAAGCTCTAAAACCGTTCGTTGAAACGAAACGGCAAAAGAGAGCCTGCGGCAGGGGGCTTATTGTATAAAACGTGTTTTTCAGGGTAAAAAGACATCCGAAACCGAACAATTGTGAATCCACTTTTCAGCTGTCAAAAAGGGGCTTTTTCCTATGATCCGGCACCTTATCGCCATGAAGAGGGACTTTATCACTCTGATCCGGAACATTGTTGCTCTGAAGTCGGACTTCATATAGTACGAAGTCAACCCTCAGAGCGATGAAGCGTTACTTCACGGCAGTTTTCTGCGCACCTCACGGCAACAAGCCCCTAAAATTTTCTTGGGATATTTGGAACGCCGTCCGCCTTCGTCCGCAAATATTCGATTCTCCGGGAGTTAAGGTTTATCACTTTGTCGGCGTTTTCATCTTTCGATAATCAAATTGTACGCTTTTCGGAATGGTCTCGGCACCTCATTTTCTCTGTTGTCAGCCGAGCCGGTTAAAACCGCAAAAAGAGTCAATCCAAAATCGATCAAGATTTCGGACGAAATAGAAAAATGGCTGAAATAGGAGTTATTGTAATTTCTCAATTTACAGAAGGTCCAAAACTAAGAAAAACTGAACCTGTAAATGATGATTTGGCGTATTCTTGTGAATGGCCTGCTACCGGACTCTTCTCAAATACTTTCTTTCGGAATAGGTGGAATTAAGAAAAAAACTCTACATTTGTCACCGAATCGGTTTCGTTTTTCCCATTCGGGAAGACGGATTAAAAGGGAATCGGGTGTAAATCCCGAACAGTCCCGCTGCTGTGAAGCTCCGTTTCAACATCCTGAAACTACTATTGCCACTGGTTTGTTATAACAAGTCGGGAAGGCTTCGGGATGGGAGTCAGTCAGAAGACCTGCCATTCATTAAAGGTTCATATCCTCGTGGGTTAGGCTATGGATACGAAAAGATTATTGATTCTAAATGTTAGGAGATTATGGAGAAGATATGCCCCAGGTGCGGTGTCTCTTTTGAATGTCAGCCGGATAACATCACGGGTTGCCAGTGTGGAACCGTGAAACTCGACCGTTTCCAGCGTGACTATGTAAAGATGTACTACTATCCGGAATGTTTATGTAAATCTTGTTTGGAAGAGGTTAAACTTTACTTCTATGCTTCGGAAGTGAATCCCTGTTATAAACATATAAAACGATGATATGATAAAAAAAGTACTGATTGCAAACCGGGGCGAAATAGCTGTGAGAGTTATGCGCTCCTGTCGCGAAATGGGAATCCGGTCGGTGGCTGTTTTTTCGGAAGCAGACCGGACGGCTCGCCATGTCCTTTATGCCGACGAAGCCTGCCTGATCGGTCCGGCCGCTTCGAAAGACAGTTATCTGGATATCGGGAAAATCATCCGGGCTGCCCGGCAACACAACGTCGATGCAATACATCCCGGATACGGCTTTCTGTCTGAAAATGCAGAATTTGCCCGCCGGTGTAAAGAGGAAGGATTCATCTTTATCGGCCCGCTGGCCGAAACGATGGAAGCAATGGGCGATAAAATTGCCGCCCGCAAACGCATGATCGCCGCCGGTGTACCGGTTGTGCCCGGCACGCAGGAACCGCTGAAGGATGCAGCCGAAGCGCGCCGCCTCTGCAACGAGATCGGTTATCCGGTGATGCTGAAAGCCTCTATGGGAGGCGGCGGAAAGGGAATGCGCCTGATATATAAGGAGGAAGATGTGGAAGAGGCGTATAATGCCGCCCGCTCAGAGTCGCTCTCTTCTTTTGGCGACGATACGGTCTATCTGGAGAAGTTCGTGGAAGGGCCGCACCATATCGAATTTCAGATACTGGGCGATAATCATGGGAACGTGATTCATCTCTGCGAACGCGAATGCTCCGTGCAACGCCGTAACCAGAAGATCGTGGAGGAAAGCCCTTCGCCTTTTATCACGCCGGAACTGCGCCGCGAGATGGGCGAAAAGGCCGTAGCGGCCGCCAGGGCTGTCAACTACTCCGGTGCCGGGACAATCGAATTCCTGGTCGATAAACACCGTCATTTTTATTTTCTTGAAATGAATACCCGCCTGCAGGTGGAACATCCGATCACCGAAGAGGTGCTGGGACTCGACTTGGTGAAGGAGCAGATCCGTGTCGCCAACAACGAGCCTTTGCATATCCGGCAGGAAGATATCGTGCAGCGCGGCCACGCGATCGAATGCCGTATCTGTGCCGAAGATACGGCCAACAACTTCATGCCTTCGCCCGGCGTGATCCGCCAGCTGACCGAACCGAACGGGATCGGGGTGCGGATCGACAGTTATGTGTATGAAGGTTATGAAATTCCGGTCTATTATGATCCGATGATCGGGAAGCTGATTGTTTGGGCTACGACGCGGGAGTATGCGATCGAACGGATGCGTCGTGTGTTGCACGAATACAAGATTACCGGCCTGAAGACAAACATCAGTTACCTCCGCCGGATTATGGATATTCCGGATTTTGTGCATGGTACCTATGATACTTCTTTCATCGGGAAGCATGGAGAGGAACTGCAACACCCGGTCAATCCGGAAGATGAACATAAGTCGGAGAATATCGCCATGATTGCCGCTTATATGGACTATCTGATGAACCTGGAGGAGAACGCTTCAGGCACTTCGGCGGATAACCGCCCGATCAGCCGCTGGCGCGAGTTCGGGTTGCAGAAAGGGGTGCTCAGGATTTAGATGAAAGTTGAAAGTTGAAAATTGAAAGTGAAATGGAAATACATATAGGAAACCGGGTGGCGGATGTTTCGTTGCTTGGAAAAGAGGGTAACAAGGTGCGGCTCTGCATAGATGGTGAAGAACACGAAGTGGACATCGTGATGGCCGAGAATGGCGCTTGCTCGCTGTTGCACGACGGGCATTCCTATAACGCCGAACTGATCCGTTCGGAAGGCGGGAAGAACTACCAGGTGAACACGTTCTTTTCTTCTTACTCGGTCGATATCATCGATTCGCAGGCGAAGTATCTGCGTATGCGCAGGAACAGCGAGGAGAAACAGGGTGACAAGATCATTTCGCCTATGCCCGGGAAAGTCGTGAAAATACCGGTCGGCGAAGGCGACCGGTTGGTGGCCGGCGATATCGTGGCCGTGATCGAGGCGATGAAGATGCAGAGCAATTATAAAGTCAGCTCGGACTGCGTTGTCCGTGAAATCCTGGTGAAAGAGGGAGACACGGTGAACGGGAATCAGGTGCTGATGACATTGGACGTAATTAATCAGGAAGAAAATGCAGAAGGAACAAATATACAAGAAGTTTGAAGAACTGGACAAGGCTGCTGCCCTGGGTGGTGGTGAAGTTCGTATTGAAAAGCAACATGAAGCGGGGCACATGACGGCCCGCGAACGTATCGATATGTTACTCGATAAAGGGACATTTGTGGAGTTGGACAAGTTTGTGGCGCATCGCTGTACGAACTTCGGTATGGAGAAAAACCGGATTCCGGGTGATGGCGTCGTGTCCGGATATGGGAAAATAGACGGCCGCCAGGTCTTTGTCTATGCGTATGATTTTACGGCTTATGGGGGAACGCTCAGTTCGACCAATGCGGCTAAGATCGTGAAGGTACAAAGCCTGGCTCTGAAAAGCGGGGCGCCGGTGATTGCGCTGAACGATTCGGGCGGAGCGCGCATCCAGGAAGGTGTCGGCAGCCTGGCGGGCTATGCTTCGATATTCTACCAGAATACGATGGCTTCAGGGGTGGTGCCGCAGCTGTCGGCGATTCTCGGTCCGTGTGCCGGTGGTGCTTGCTATTCGCCGGCGTTGACCGATTTCATCTTTATGGTGAAGGAGAAGAGCCATATGTTCATTACCGGTCCGGATGTCGTGAAAGCTGTTACTCACGAGACTGTCGGGAAGGAAGAACTGGGCGGCGCTTATGTACACAGCAGCAGGAGCGGCGTGACGCATTTCATGTGCGACACGGAAGAAGAAACCCTGATGAGCATCCGCGAGCTATTGAGCTTCCTGCCGTCGAACAATATGGAGGATGCGCCTGTCGTACCCTGTTCAGACGATGTACGCCGCGAGGAGGAAGCTCTGCAAGAGGTGATTCCGGATGATCCGAACGTGCCTTATGACATTAAAGATATTATCGAACCGGTGGTCGACAATCATTATTTCTTTGAAGTGATGCCCCACTTTGCCCGGAATGTGGTGGTCGGCTTTGCCCGTCTGGGAGGCCGTTCGGTCGGTATCGTGGCGAACCAGCCGGCTTTTCTGGCCGGTGTGCTGGATATCGACGCGTCGGACAAGGCGGCACGTTTTATCCGTTTCTGCGACTGTTTCAATATCCCGCTGGTGACGTTTGAGGATGTGCCCGGATTCCTGCCCGGCTGCCAGCAGGAGCACGACGGTATTATCCGCCACGGGGCGAAGATCGTCTATGCATATGCCGAGGCGACAGTTCCCAAAATTACGCTGATTACCCGGAAAGCCTATGGCGGCGCTTATATCGTGATGTCGAGCAAACCGACCGGAGCCGATATCAACCTGGCTTACCCGATGGCGGAAATTGCCGTAATGGGAGCGGAAGGCGCTGTCAATATCCTGTACCGCAAGGCGGACAGCGAAGAGAAGGCGCGTGCCATGGAGGCATACAACGAACAGTTCTCGAATCCTTACCGCGCGGCGGAACTGGGATTTATCGACGAGATCATCATGCCCCGGCAGACGCGCTACAAACTGATACAGGCGCTTGAAATGGCAAAAAACAAAAGCCAGAGCAATCCGCCTAAGAAACACGGCAATATGCCGTTGTAAATCAATGATATCGATTTAAACATTATAAATAACTAACACAGCGGGCTTGCTTGTGAAAGTTGGCCTGCTTACTTTTGTACCCGCATTTAAACAGAGAAAAGACAAAAAGAATGGAAAAAGAGACTATGACAGACAGGGAAGTGTTGTTGCTGCGCAGAAAACTGGATTTATTGCTTCGTACCGGGAAATTATTGATGGAGAGTGCTGCCGACACGAACCGCATCGAGCGAAACATGAAACGGGTGGCTGCTTTTATGGGGATTCCGGAAGATAAACTTCATCTGGATGTCCGGTGGACGATGATTATGGTGAACGTGAGCGATGAAAAACATTCGTTTTCCAAATTCCAGAAGTGTGAGAAACATGGTATCAATATGACGACCATTACGGAGATCAGCCATTTGTCGTGGAATGCCATTGAGCAGGACTATTCGCTGGACAGATATGAAGAGGAACTGGAAAAGATTGCAGCCAAACCGCGTAATTATGTGCCTTATATCGTTGCGATAGGGGCCGGATTTGCTTGTGGCGGCTTCTGTAAGCTGTTCGGTTGCGACTGGATTGCGTTTTTGTTTGCTTCGATTTGTGCTTTCATCGGGTTCCGGGTCCGGGCGCGTTGCATCGAATTTGGAATTAATGTATATATGAGCATCGCGCTTGCGGCGTTTGTTTCGACCTGTTTAGCCTACGCTTCTTCCTTTTCGGGTTTGTCGGCGACGCCTTATCATCCGCTCTTGGCCTGTGCCCTGTTTATCGTGCCGGGTGTACCGTTGATTAATTTCGTGGATGATATGATCGACAATCATTTGCTTGTCGGCATCACGCGGGCGGCTAATACGATGATGATGGTCGGGGCGATGACTTTCGGTATTGCTTTCGCCATGCGGGTGTTGGTGATGAATGATGTGGCGATCGACCATAAGTTCAGTGAATTGAGCATGGTACCCCATGATCCGTATTATGTCTATGCCATTGCCGCCGCGATTGCTGCAATGGGATTTTCCATGATCTTCAATATCCAGCGTCGCCTGCTGTGGGTCGTAGCTTTAGGGGGTATTTTGGCAGTGTGTACCCGTAACTTTGTGAACTTCGAATTGGGTTACGGCCCGGTGATCGGCTCGTTTATGGGCAGTTTTGTCGTGAGTCTGATAGCGGTGAAGGCGGTTCATTGGTTTGATGTTCCCAATCACGTCCTGACGATTCCTTCTGTGATTCCGATGATTCCGGGAGTTCTGATGTATCGCTCGATGTTAGGATTTATCAATCTGCACGGAGTGATCGGCGAAGTGACGAATGCTTTTGCCAACGGTATGAATTCGGCTCTGATTATCCTTTGCATTTCATTGGGAGTTGCCGTTCCGAACATCTTTGCCCGCCGTTACATAGCCAAAGACCGCCAGCGTTACCTCGAGGAAGAACTGGAGAAACGCCGGCAGCGTGGGAAGTTTATTGAATGGTAAGAAATTTACAATCCATAATTCAATTCCACGCAAACAACTTTCTTGGCTTTCAGGGAGGCTTTTACGTCGATCAGACGCTGATTGCTGCTGCCCCGGAAGAGGAGGCTTTCATCGCGAAGGGTTTGTTTGAATTTGCCGTCTACTAATACGTCTATGTACTTGAGCAGTTCTGCTTGTTTCGGATTATTCAGAAGACGTTCGAACGTGTAGCCGGTGTAGCACCAGATGTTTTTCCGGCTTTTTTCTTTGATAGCCCGCGCCAGCTCGGTAAAACCTTCGGGCTGGAACATCGGATCGCCCCCGCTGAAGGTTACGTTGGCGAAGTCGTCGGCCAGGACCTTTTCCAAGATATGCTCCGTCGGAACTTGTTTTCCTTTCTTTATATCCCACGATTCGGGATTGTGACAACCCGGGCAGGCGTTCGGGCAGCCTGCCGCATAGATCGCGGTCCGGAAACCCGGACCGTCGACGGTTGTGTCTTCTATGATGTCGATAATGGAAAGCATCTTTATCTCTCTTAATTAACTTTCAACTTTCACCTCTCCACTTTCAACTATGAACGACGCGGTCGTTCAACTCCGCCAGTTTGGCATTGTTCCAACGGTCTGTCGTGCCGACCAGGTAACCGGTGATGCGCTGTAGCTTGTCGAGATGGGTGCTGCCGCATTTCGGACAGGTTTCGAGGTTGGTTTCCGCATTCTCATAACCACAGTCCAGGCAACGGTTACGGTTATGGTTGACCGAGCCATATCCGATGTTGTAGCGGTCCATCATGTCGACTACCTGCATGATCACTTCCGGGTTGTGGGTGGCGTCTCCGTCCATCTCTACGTAGAAGATGTGTCCGCCACGCGTCAGGTCGTGGTAAGGCGCCTCCACTTCCGCTTTATGGCGGGCGCTGCATTTGTAGTAGACCGGGACATGGTTGGAGTTCGTATAGTAGTCACGGTCTGTAATACCGGGCAATAAACCGAACTTTTTGCGGTCGCGACCGGTAAACTTGCCTGACAGGCCTTCTGCCGGAGTCGCCAGTACGCTGTAGTTATGCTGGTATTCTTCGGAGAACTGGTTTACACGGTTGCGCATATAAGTGACGATTCTCAATCCTAACTCCTGCGATGCTGCATCCTCTCCGTGATGTTTGCCGGTGAGGGCGACGAGGCATTCCGCCAGGCCGATGAAGCCGATACCCAATGTGCCCTGGTTGATAACCGGTGCGATCGTGTCGTTAGGTTTCAGCTTTTCGCTGCCGAGCCAAAGGGAAGACATCAGTAACGGGAATTGCTTCGCGTAGGCTGTTTTCTGGAACTCCATCCGTTCGTGCAACTGGCGGGCTGTCACTTCCAGCATATGGTCGAACTTGGCAAAGAACAGGGCGATCCGTTCTTCCTGATTCTCGACCTGCATACATTCGATAGCCAGACGCACGATGTTGATTGTCGAGAAAGATATATTCCCGCGGCCGATGGAAGTTTTCGGTCCGAAGCGGTTTTCGAATACACGCGTACGACATCCCATCGTAGCCACTTCATGGATATAACGTTGCGGATCGTCCGCCCGCCATTCTTCACTTTGGTTGAAAGTAGCATCCAGGTTGAGGAAGTTCGGGAAGAAACGGCGTGCCGTCACCTTGCAGGCAAGTTGGTAGAGGTCGTAGTTGCGGTCTTCCGGCAAGTAGCTCACGCCGCGTTTCTTTTTCCATATCTGGATCGGGAAGATAGCCGTTTCACCGTTACCGACACCGCGGTATGTGCTTTTCAGTATCTCGCGGATGATGCAGCGGCCTTCGGCTGAAGTGTCCGTCCCGTAGTTGATAGAGCTGAAAACCACCTGATTGCCACCCCGTGAATGGATCGTGTTCATGTTGTGGATAAACGCTTCCATCGACTGGTGCACGCGGCTGACAGTTTTGTTCACGGCATGCTGTATGATGCGGTCGTCTCCGCTCAATCCATCCAGCGGGCGGGTGATATAGTCGTCCAGCTCTTTTTCATATAGATGGGAATAATCTTGCCCGTTGAGGTCTTCCAGATTCTTCAATTCCTCAATAAAACTGTTGCGCACGTATGGGGCGAGATAGAAGTCGAATGCCGGGATCGCCTGTCCGCCGTGCATTTCATTCTGGGCTGTTTCAAGCGAGATACAACCCAAGATGCTGGCCGTTTCGATTCGTTTTGCCGGGCGTGATTCGCCATGTCCGGCGGAAAAACCGTATTTCAGGATGCGGTCCAGCGGATGCTGTACGCACGTAAGGCTCTTGGTCGGATAATAGTCCTTATCATGGATATGCAAATAGTTATTTTCCACAGCTTCCTTGACCTCTTCACTCAACAGGTAATCGTCCACGAACGGTTTGGTCGTCTCGCTGGAAAACTTCATCATCATACCGGCAGGCGTGTCGGCATTCATGTTGGCATTCTCGCGGGTAATGTCGTTAGACTTGATGTTGATGATTTCCAGGAACATGTCGCGCGTCTTTGCTTTGCGGGCGATGCTTCGCTGGTTACGGTAGGCGATGTATTTTTGTGCAACATCCTTGCGGCTACTGTTCATCAGTTCCAGTTCGACAGCATCCTGGATGGCTTCGACTGTCATTTGCGTGTTACCTTTAAAGGAAATGTGATCGGTGATCTGGCGTACTAACTCCCGGTCTTCTCCGATTTCAGTGTGCAACATGGCTTTACGGATGGCTGTCGCGATCTTTTCTTCGTTAAACCCGACGATGCGTCCGTCCCGTTTGATAACTGTTTGAATCATGATAATTGCTATTGAGGATTATATGTTTTATTTGCTGCAAAAGTATACAGTATAAGTACGCGGTGAACTTTTTGGAAAACTTTTGTGTGGTTAAATAATGTCAATACACTGATATACAGTGACGGTTATTATTAAAATGGAAAACTTTTATGTTTTGAAGATTTATTTGTTTGTCAAAATGGTTTATTTATTGTGGACTACTGTTCCCGCGCTTGACGCGGGATCGCATTAAAACCGACCATATAAACAACTGATAGATAAGGCCTGTTCTTCTGCGGCCCCGCGTCAAGCGCGGGGACAAGGGACTTTTGACATATTCCCCCACGGAGGCTGTTATTCTGGTTTGAAAACTGGGGGAGGGAATCGGGTTTATTGCCCGCTTCCTCCCATGATATCCAGCAGCTCGTTGGTGATGGCTTGCTGGCGTGTTTTGTTATATTGGAGAGTCAGGTCCTGGATCAGGTCATTGGCATTGTCGTTGGCGGTCTGCATGGCCATCATGCGGGCGGCGTGTTCGGAAGTGACCGTGTCGAGCAGTGTCGTATAGACTGTCAGATTCAGTAACTTCGGGAAGAGCAAGGCTTGCAGGTTTTCCGGAGACGGTTCCAGAAGGTAATCGGTTGCAGAAGCATCGGTTGTCGCTTCCGGAAGGGTAATCGGCAGGTACACTTTATGAGTCAACACCTGTGTCGCCGTGTTCTTGAAATGATGGTAAAGCAATTCCACCCGGTCTACTTTGCCGGAGGTAAACAACTCCATCAAGTCTCCTGCCAAGCTGATAGCTCCATCGTAAGACGGTTTTTCTCCTAAATGCAGGAAGTTGTCTTCGGTTGTATAACCGGCCTTATGCAGTTCGTCCGCAATCTTCTTTCCGACGGGATAGAGGCGTACCTCGATCTGCTGTGCCTTGTATTCATGCAACCGGGCGGATAGTTCTTTCCAGACGTTGACATTGAAAGTGCCGCATAGCCCACTGCTGGATGAGAATACGGCTATTGCGACCCGCTTCACCTCACGCTGTTCAGTGTAAGGTGATTCCAGGTCACATTCCGCACCTAAAAGACCGTTTAAAATGGCGGACAGCTTATTCGCATAAAGGAGTGTATGTTCGGTCAGCATCTGTGTATGGTGGAGCTTGGCAGAAGAAACCATTTTCATGGCAGCCGTAATCTTCTGCGTGCTCCGGATAGATGCAATCCGGACTTTTATTTCTTTTAATGATGACATAGACTCTATTTAATTGAAAGTTGCTTCGCTGTTTCTTCCAGTTTCTTCCGGATATCGTCGTCGATAGTTCCGGTTTTCAAGACATCCAGGACGTCGTGTCGGTGCGATGTGCGTAATTCGTGCAGGAATTCCTTTTCGAATTCGTGTACTTTGTCCAACGGGACATCTTTCAGCAGGCCTTGCGTGCCGCAATAGAGGATCGCGATCTGCTCTTCAACGGGCATCGGGCTGTATTGGGGCTGGATCAGCAATTGCGTGTTCTTTTGTCCTTTGTCGATCGTGAAGGCCGTTACGGCATCCATATCTCCGCCGAACTTGGAGAATGATTCCAGTTCGCGGAACTGCGCCTGGTCGATCTTCAATGTTCCGGCCACTTTCTTCATCGCCTTCAACTGCGCGTTACCACCTACACGGGAAACAGAAATACCGACATTGATCGCCGGACGGTTTCCCTGGTTGAACAGGTCTGTCTCGAGGAAGATCTGTCCGTCGGTGATGGAGATCACATTGGTCGGGATATAAGCCGAAACATCGCCGGCCTGTGTCTCGATGATCGGCAGGGCCGTCAGGGAACCGCCGCCTTTCACTTTATCTTTCATGCTCTCCGGCAGGTCGTTCATCTGGCTTGCCACTTCCGGCTGGTTGATGATCTTGGCTGCCCGTTCGAGCAGGCGGGAATGCAGGTAGAAGATATCGCCCGGATAGGCTTCACGTCCGGAAGGACGGCGCAGGATCAGGGATACTTCACGATAGGCGACAGCCTGTTTCGAGAGGTCGTCGTAGACCACTAAGGCATGGCGTCCGCTATCCCGGAAATATTCGCCGATAGCGGCTCCGGCAAAAGGTGCGAAGTATTGCATGGCTGCCGGATCGGAAGCTGTCGCACTTACAACAACCGTATAGTCCATCGCACCCTTTTCCTGCAACGTGTTGACAAGCGAAGCGACAGTCGAACCTTTCTGCCCGATCGCCACATAGATACAATAAACCGGATTGCCCGCTTCATAATTGCTGCGCTGGTTGATGACCGTGTCGATCGCGATGGAAGTCTTTCCGGTCTGGCGGTCGCCGATGATCAGTTCACGCTGTCCGCGTCCGATCGGTATCATGGCGTCGACAGCCTTGATGCCGGTCTGTAACGGTTCATTCACAGGCTGGCGGAAGATCACGCCCGGAGCTTTGCGCTCGAGCGGCATCTCGCAGGTCTCGCCTGTGATTTGCCCTTTTCCGTCGATCGGGTTTCCGAGCGGGTCGATTACACGTCCGATCATGTTTTCGCTAACGTCGATAGAGGCGATGCGCCCTGTCCGTTTGACTGTGTCGCCCTCTTTCACGAGGTCGGTCGGCCCCAACAGGACAGCTCCCACATTGTCTTCTTCGAGATTCATCACGATCGCTTCCATTCCGTTGTCGAACTGCAACAGTTCGTTCGCCTCGGCATTGTCGAGGCCGTATATGCGTGCCACACCATCACTCACCTGAAGTACGGTACCCACTTCTTCCGTATGGATGCTGGTACTGATACCTTCCAACTGCTGGCGCAGGATGGCGGAAACTTCACTCACTTTTATCTGATCTGTCATACTTCTTTCTTTTTTATCTGTTTTCGAGTAACCGGCTACGGATGTCCCGCAACTGTGTCGCATAGCTGGCATCTATCCGGTAGTTTCCGATACGCAGGCGGAAACCGCCGATCAGTTCCGGCTGTATGAGTCCGGTAAATTCGATGGTGCTGCCTGTCTCTTCCTTGAGCTTCTTCTGGAGATGCTCCTTCACCTCGTCGCTTACCGGAGTGGCGGTACTGAATTGTACGCGGGTGATATGCTTGTCTCTCCGGTAAAAATGGATATAGATGTGGGCCATGAAGAGCAGTTCGTTTTCCCGTTTGTGTTGCAAGACCAAACGGATAAAACGAACATACAAGTCCGAGACCTCTATGCCGCCGGCCGCTATCAACAGCTTGACTTTCTCCTCTCTGGGAATGATCGGGTTGCTAACGGCAACCCGCAACTCCGGTTCGAGCGAGAAACTGTCTGCCAGCATCTTCATGTCATCATATACCCGGATCTCCAGCCTTTTCTCCTTTGCAAGCGAGAAAAGCGCTTTCGCATACCGGGAAGAGATTGTTCCTATATCCATACGCTACGATTTATAAAGCGATACCTCATCCAACAGCCGGTCGATGATTTGTTGTTGTTCACCGTCACGGCTGATCTTTTCTTTCATCACCTTCTCTGCTATGGCGATCGAAAGGTCTGCAATCTCCGAACGGACTTCGCGGATTGCTTTCTCCTTTTCTTCGCGGATACGCCGGGCAGCCTCTTCCACCTGTAAACGGGTTTCGGCGGCAGCCTTCTGACGAGCTTCGTCGATGATTTGTTCCTTTTCGGCAAAGGCTTCTTTCAGGATCGCATTCTGTTTTTCTTTTGCTTCGGCAAGTATCCGGGCACCTTCGGCCTGGATATTGGCAAGCTGTTCATTCGCCTGGCGTGCCGTCTCCAAAGAATCGTCGATGTAGGCTTTCCGTTGTTCCACCGCCTTGATAATGACGGGGAAACCATATTTGGAAAGGATGACAAAGACAATCCCGAATGAAACGATCATCCAGAACAGAAGTCCCGAATCCGGTGTTAATAATGACATAGCTTGTTACTTTTTTATTGGAACAAAGCCAGGAAACATACAACGATAGCAAACAGTGCCACACCTTCTATCAACGCGCCCATGATCAACATGGAAGTACGGATCTCACCGGCGGCCGACGGCTGGCGTCCGATTGATTCGACGGCCCCTTTTCCGATCAAACCGATACCTATACCTGCACCGATAGCGGCGATTCCCGCTCCGATTGTTGCTCCCATCTTCGCTACGCCCATTCCGGCAGCTGCTTGTAATAAAATAGTCGATAACATAGTGTTTTAAACTTTTAATTAGTACCTCAAATATATTTAATCTTTAACCTTGGCCAAACCTATATAATTGGCTGAAAGCAAGGTAAACATGTATGCCTGCAAGCAAGCGACCAGCAGTTCCAGACAGTTCATGAACGCGCAGAACAGAACCGAAACAACCGTCATTCCCATATTCACGACCATCCCCATCGACGCCGTTATGAATATCAGACAGGTGAGCGCCAAGATAATCGTATGTCCCGCCATAATGTTGGCAAACAGACGGATCATCAAGGCGAACGGTTTTGTGAACACGCCGAAGAACTCCACAAAAGGCATGATCGGCAGCGGCACCTTCAGGTATATCGGCACCTTCGGCCAAAATATGTCTTTCCAGTATTCCTTTGTCGCGAACAGATTGACAACGATAAACGTACAGCCTGCCAGGACTGCCGTTACGGCAATGTTACCTGTGATGTTAGCGCCGCCCGGAAAGATCGGTATGATGCCGATCAGGTTATTGATCAGAATAAAGAAAAAGACCGTCAACAGATAAGATGAAAACGGCTTGTATTCTTCTTTGCCGATCGACTCCTTGATGACACCGTCCTCAATATAGGAAATAGCCATCTCCATCAACCCGGTAAATCCGCCCGGGACCTGGTTCGGATGTTTCTTATACCAGCGTGCCGTCCTGAGGACCACAAACAGCAGAATGCCGCAACTCAGGAACAGTCCGCAGACATTTTTGGTCAGTGAGAAGTCGAGCGGGCGGACCTCTTCGCCCCGGCTGTTCTTTTCGACCACCTTGCCGGCATGTTCGCCTTCGGCCGCGATGTAATAGTTATGATGCGTCTGTCCGTGATGCAGATGGTGGGAAAGGAACATATCCCATCCCCGTTCTTCGCTTTTGACCAGTACCGGCAGCGAAACGGCGATCTCTTTCCCGTTCCATTCGGTAATGTGCCAAGTGTAGGCATCCTGAATATGCGAGAAAACGATCTCCTGCACATCGACGCCTTCCTCCTTGGTGTCTGCCTGGGCCGGAGCCAACGTGCAGGACCACAGCAGTAGCGCTATCCATATCAATCTGTTATTTATGAGATTGTTCTTCATCTTCTCTTTTTTCTCTTTTCATTCTTTTTTTCTCGTACAGATAAATTGTATACGTTTCCATGCCCATATAAATAAAGAAGAAGAGCATCAGTGTAAAGCCGAATGTCTTCAGGTGTTCGTTCACCAGTGCGGCGTAAAGCCATAAGAAAACAATCGCAAGGGTAAACTTGCAGAACCGCACCAGCATATAAGCGGTAATGGTCACATCGCCTTTCTTCTTTTTCATCCGGTCGAGAACATATGTCATTGCCATCGCCATCAGCCAGTAGAAGATCGGGATGGAAGGATACCATGTGAAATAATGTTCCGGCCAGATTGTGTATAACAAACCGCCTAATGCCAAACCGATAGCAAAGTTGATAAAAGTAATCAACCCCATCAGTTTTAATTTTAACCACCCTGTCATTGTCGTGTACTTTTTATTTATTCGATACAAACAGATATATGATCCTCTTTCACCTCCACGAATCCGCTCTTGATGGCCTGCTCTCCCTTTTTGCCATCGTTTTCAAAGACGATGGTTCCTTCTCCGAGAGCGGCGATCATCGGAGCATGATGAGGAAGAATATCAAATGAACCGACTGCACCCGGAAACGAAACCTGCAGGGTCTCGCCTTCGTAAAGAATACCGTCCGGTGATATAATTTCCAGTCTCATACCTGTTTAGTTTGCTTGTTCTGCCAATCGTTTCGCCTTTTCCATCACATCCTCGATCGTTCCTACGTTCAGGAAGGCCTGTTCGGGGATATTGTCGGTTTCGCCGTCCATGATCATCTTGAATCCGCGTATCGTATCTTCGATGGAGACCATCACGCCCGGTATGCCGGTGAACTGTTCGGCGACGGAGAAGGGCTGCGAAAGGAAACGCTGCACGCGGCGGGCACGGTTGACGGTCTGGCGGTCTTCGTCGGAAAGCTCTTCCATACCGAGGATCGAGATGATGTCTTGCAATTCCTTGTTGCGTTGCAGTATCTGTTTGACACGTTGCGCTGTCTCGTAATGCTCGTTGCCGACGATCAGCGGGTCCAGAATGCGTGAAGTCGATTCCAGCGGGTCGACAGCCGGATAGATACCGAGTTCGGTGATCTTACGGCTCAACACCGTCGTTGCATCCAAGTGCGTGAATGTAGTGGCCGGAGCCGGGTCCGTCAAGTCGTCTGCGGGCACATAAACAGCCTGGACAGAGGTGATGGAACCTTTCTTGGTCGACGTGATACGTTCCTGCATGGCGCCCATCTCGGTTGCCAGCGTCGGTTGGTAGCCGACGGCCGACGGCATACGTCCCAACAAGGCGGAAACTTCCGAACCGGCCTGTGTGAAACGGAAGATATTATCGATAAAAAAGAGGATGTCTCTCGTTTCCCCTTCCGGCGCCAGGTCACGGAAAGACTCGGCAATCGTCAGCCCCGAGAGGGCTACGGAAGAACGCGCTCCCGGCGGTTCGTTCATCTGCCCGAACACTAATGTCGCCTGCGATTTGGCCAGTTCGTCATAGTCGATCTTCGACAAATCCCAATGGCCTGCTTCCATGCTCTTCTTGAATTCTTCACCGTAACGGATCACACCGGACTGGATCATCTCGCGCAGCAGGTCGTTCCCCTCACGCGTACGTTCGCCGACACCTGCAAAGACGGAAAATCCATTGTTCTTCTTTGCAATGTTGTTGATCAGCTCCATGATCAGAACCGTCTTACCTACACCGGCACCGCCAAAAAGACCGATCTTGCCACCTTTTGAATAAGGTTCCAGCAGGTCGATCACCTTGATACCTGTGTACAACACTTCGCGGCTGGTGGTCAGATCCTCGAACTTGGGCGGTTCGCGGTGGATCGGGAGAGCGCCTTTGCGGTCGAGTTCCGTTATCCCGTCGATCGGGTTGCCTGTCACGTTCATCAAGCGTCCTTTCACCTGGTCGCCGACCGGCATCGTAATAGGTGAGCCGTATGACAGGGCTTCCATTCCTCTCTGCAGTCCGTCTGTCGTATCCATTGCTACGGTGCGGACCGTGTTTTCCCCGATGTGTTGCTGAACTTCTACAATCAGTATTTTTCCATTAGGGCGGGTTATCTCCATCGCGTCGTGGATACGTGGAAGTGTTATCTTTTCTTCCTTTTCATTGTCAAAATGAATGTCCACAACCGGACCGATAACCTGTGATATATAACCTTTTATTTCTCCCATACAATCTCTTTTTTTCCTTAGACCTATTCAACTCTTCGGCTGCAATATTACGAATTATGATTGTCTGATGTTCGGAAATATTACTTTTTAATTCTTTTTGTACTTAGTTAAATATTCAACTAATTTCATTCTATTCTGAAATAAACCAATAGAGTTCGGATATGGACCAAAATGCAGGAAAAAGCTTATTTTGTAAATCATAGAGAAAGAGGTTCCTAAGCGGTATGTGACGTTTTACAGGTAAAGAAAAGGCAAAATGTTTTGCATTGTTAAATAAAAAGGAATAAACCATTCCTGCCCCACGCTTCGATGCGGAATCGCAAAGAAGCATACACGAAAATTACAATATCCCCCCTTTTGGGCCGTTTTTCTATTTCGTCCGAAATCTTGATCGATTTTGGATTGACTCTTTTCACGGTTTAAGCTCCCCTTTTTGACAATAGGGAAAAAGAGGTGCGCAGTCCGTTTCGAAAAGCGTGCAAATTGATTACCGAAAGATGGAAACACCGACAAAGTGATAAACCTTA
>NZ_QREV01000030.1 GCF_003363715.1 Parabacteroides acidifaciens | reverse complement strand
TTTGATGAACGGTCAAGTATCGGTAAATTCTGATTTATCTGACGATTGATAGCGATTTTCCTCTCTAAACCTTGGAGAATAGCTACAATATTGTTTTGGATGCTTTCACTAATATCTTCAATTGGTATAGCAGCAAAGGCTGCATCCAATTGGAGATTTTTTATACCGGATGTTTTGCCTTCGAAATTAAAAAACGCCCCAAGATTATAGATAAACTGAAGATAGTAGTAGACATAGAGGGGATTCCAACCTTTCTTTACTCGAAAGGCAGTACAAAAATTGGAGCATATAACAGCCCCGGCATGGTCAAGCAGCTCTTGTGATACCAAAGATACACGCCCTGTGGATTGAGTTGGGCTACCACCTGACTTTTCAATGATAATGTCTCCTACTTGAAGACATTTTTTTGCATATGCTTGTTGGTTAATATAGCGGACTGGAATTGCCGAGAAATCATATTCTGATATTGGAATAATATCAGCCCCACGTACACAAGTTACCGCACAAGGTGTTTCTTTAGAGTAAGTTTCCTCGCCCCAATCTCCAGCAATGAATACTTCTATAATGTCAATTAATTTCATTCGTTGTCTTCAGGTTTAAGTTTAGGGAGTTTTGAAGAAGACTTCTCAATTTTCTTTTCATTGGAAGCAACGCGTCGTTCTACCTTCTTGATGTCCTCAGCTGCTGGCAGTTCTTCCGGGCGTATGCCTCGCTGACCGAGCATTTGTCGGATGCTGCGGTTGTTGTCCATATGTTCGGTAGTTATACTATGCTCACCATAAAGGTCTTTTTGTTCGACATTGTAATTTGTCATTTCTGTGGCAAGGTTTTTTGCTGCAATTGTAAGAGTTGGAAGAAAATCTGCTAATGGGCGTGTCGATTTAATGCCAAGCCGGTTCTTCATATCTTCTGTTGTATGCCCACCGAATAACACACCATCACCTTTAGAACGAATGCGTCCAAAACCTTTATCATCCACTCCGCGCTCATAAATATTACGTGATAATTGTTTTTCGGAAGAACGCAAACGATCTCTCGTTTCAAGTCGCGACAATTGTTCTATATGCTCCGCAATAAGTTCTGCGCGTCGAGTTTGTACGGCAAAATAACCTTGTGCAAAAGCTATTTCTTCTTTCTTGGGGTCGCCATTCTGTGCGACAAGATAGCACGCATAACGAGTCAGCATGAAATCTTGTATTTCACGCTTAGCTCCGCTACCCAAAGTAACCATTTTCGTGACCTCACGAAAATGGTCGTCGATGTTGATATTCTGTGTTTTACATGATTCAACAGCGCGAGTCAATGCTACTTGAAAATTCTCCCATCTTGCATATCCCAATATAATCTGCAATTCTCTCGCAAACCATACTTCTACTTTATCCGCTCCATTATCGTCTTCGATATAATGGCAAATGTCATCAAACGATTGCTTATGTTTATTGATTCTCTGCAAGTCCATAGTGCTTTTATTAGCGTTCCATATTAGATTGCAAAAGTACAAATTTTAAAGTAGAAATCAGCACGGTTATTATCCCAAATACTTCTTATGAGCTAACTTTACATTGTTTTGGTTCACAATGGCATAATGCAGTGTAGTATCAATGCGTACATGACCAAGTAAACGTTGTACCTGTTCAATGGGCATACCTTTGTCGATAGCCATTGTTGCAAGGGTACGACGGAACTTGTGAGGATGAACTTTTGGCATAGAAAGGGCTTGCCCCATTTTTCTGATTCTAACTTCCACACCGCTGATAGTCAGTCGTGAGTGTGGTGAATTGAGGGAAACGAATAAGGCTGGATTGCTGTCTGTTCGCTCATTAAGATATTGTTGCAAATGTAGTTTGGTACGGGCGTTGAAGTAAACAACACGTTCTTTGTTACCTTTTCCGAACACCACGCACTGCCGTTCGTGGAAATCTATATCTTCACGGCTCAGTTTGACCAACTCACCCACACGGATGCCCGTGGATGAAAGAAAGTCTATAATAGCAAGGTCTCGTTTGGTCGTGCAACTATCTCGAAGTTGCTCCAACTGTTCGTCAGAAAGCACCTCTTTTACAAGTGAATCTGTCTTAACTTTGTGAATGCGTCTTACCGGGCTTTTAGCGATATAATCTTCATCTTCCAACCATGCAAAGAAGCTGGAAAAGATGCGTCGCATATTGTCAATGGTCACTTTGCTCGATTGGTGTTCTTCTTGATAATCGGATAGATAAGTACGAATATCTGTTGTCGTAATGTGACAAATTGCCAATGAAAGCGTGACTAACAACCGTTCAATGGTATTACGGTAGTAAGTTAATGTCTTATCTGAACATCCCTCTATCTTTTTGGCTGATATAAAAGAGTTAAGAAGATGTTCATTCTCCTGCGTTTGCTGAGTGGCACAATCGCTCTTTTCAATGATTTCTACATTATGCAGTTCTGATGTAAGCACAGCTTTAAGCCGTGCCATTTGTCGGCAATCTAAGTCACGCTGCATTTTCGCAACTATCGCCTGAATGATGTTCTCTTTCATAATTCTGATAATTTTGTTCTTATATATAATATAAGAGACTGCTAAATCAGAATTTACCGATACTTGACCGTTCATCAAAAGTGGGAGAAGTTCGTCTCGCTGCTTAGTAAGAGACTTTATTTCCTTATAATTTGTATCTATCTGTAAATACAACCTACAAGCTGTTTTTGCATACTTCTCTATCATAGAATCAGGAGGTACTACTAAATCTAGATTTTCTATATCAGATGTGTTTATTGAAGGGTAGGCACTTACGGCTGATTGTGCAATAGTAGATAAATTCTCTATTGTTGCAGCTTGAATAAGGAACTGATAAATGAAGTAACGATATGCACTCCAATTTGCAGTTATTACGGCAAATCCCGTGGAAACTACCATATTATAATCGGGATTCATAATAATGCCAAAATGCTTAAGATTTGGGCGCACTGTTGAGTAAACAATATCGCCTTCTTGCACTAATCGCCTTGCCCTACTCGGAATAATATCACTCGAAGGATTCAGAAATTGTAGTTCATCAATTGTATTATTGGTGATATTTGACGTATCCAAATAAAGGATTGGGTGATTGAAATAACCGTTACTCGTTCTTTTGTTGAAAGAGCAATGCTCGCCAAGTTTTAAGACATTCCATCCTTTTGGAATTTCTCTTTTCAGCTTCTCATTCCAAACCATTTTGCCACCACTTGACTTATAAGGTTTTCCGTTTTCATTCGGAAAGTCAAATTGCACAAACCAATAATCATAAAGCTGTTTTGCCATCGCCTCTAAATTCTGATTTATCGGTATATAAGAAAAGGAGAGGAAAAGTCCCCCTCCTCGATTCTAAACGATGTGTCAGACATTTAAGTCCTTCATCGGCAATCCATAATTGTTTTGGTCAAAGAATCCTCGATAGATGAGCTTTAAACCGAGTGTCTGATAATACTTGTAGTTATCACCTTCGGTACAGAGGTATTTGTAACCGTAGCGTGGCATGTACTCCTTGAAGAAGCGAGCCAAATCTTTCAGGCTTTCTTCTTGGTTCTTCTTGAAGTTACTGCGCACAATGATGATAGACCAGTCGGGGAAATTGCCTCTTCCACAACTATACTCCCAAAAGCGGATGTAGCAGTCCAGATCACGTTCACTGATGTTCACACAAAAGCCATTGGCATTTTGCATCACGCTACAACTGTTTCTGTAGCCGAACTTCTCACACAAGTAGAGATTGAAATCAAGAATCAAATCTTCCATAAATAATTGAATTTAAAGTGTTAATAAAAAGTGGATTATAAATGAAAGCCTCGCTTGCGCTTAGCCTTTTTCTTTTTCATCAGCCGATTGAACTCGGCTTCTTCTGCGGCAGTGGCATCGTAGGATGAGTTGCCGTTTAGCAAGCCGAGACTGATGCTTGAGCCATCATCGGAATGGGAAACGCTTTGTTGTACATTTTCTTCCTTATGTCTGGATTCCTGTTTGGGTGATTCAAACAAGGATGCACAAGCATTCTCTTCTAGTCGGTTGTCGATATTCAAGTAGCTGAACTCTCGGCTAATCTTAGAGCCGGAGAAAGAAAAACCGTTGTACTCAAATTTTACACCCTGTATTTCCCGTGTAGTTCGGCTGACCTTGAATTTCATATCAATGTCTCGGTCGGCAAGTGCATCCTTTAAGTCAGCCCAATTTTGTACTTGGGACAGTTCCTCTTTCAACGCTTTGTATATCTCATGCTTTGCTCGGTCATAAGGGCGCAATCGTTCCTCCTTGATATGGTCTTTACCATTGGCAAAATGCAAGCGATATTTGGCGGTCAACATTTTGCAAACTTTCTCATTCCTGCGAAAGTCATTTTTGTCGCTAATCGTTTTGCCGTCATTGTCCACTCGATTAAAGACGATGTGGCAATGCGGATGTTCACGGTCGATGTGCCGGGCAATAATGTACTGCGTGTTTTCGATTCCCATCAGTTTCATGTAGTCGTGGGCAATTTGCAACATCAGTTCATCATCATGTTTCAAGCGTTCGCTGTCTTCTGGTGAGAAGTTGAGCGAAGTATGTCCGACAATATTCTTTACCTTATCATTGAGTAGCGATTGTAACTCAAATTGCTCCGCAATCTGTTCGGGTGTACCTTCTACTCCAACTGCTTCCAGCAATTTGGATTTCTCCTCTTTGAGAACATAGCTAACACAGCCACCGAACGATGTCCCTTTAGTCTGTTTACCTATCATCTTTCAACCGTTTTATAAGTAGGTTAATGTGCTGAGCCATTTCCTTGCATCTGTCAGCTACGGCGAAGAAACCGTAGGTGTTTGCCTGTCTTGCCAACTGGTTAAGATTAGTACTTTCGCCAATCAGTTGACGGATGATGTGAATATGCTCTTGCGTGATTCGTTCACGTACCGAACCGTTTTCGATGAGCGAACGGATCACTTCGCTTTGAGTCTGCTTGCTCCGTCTGCAAAGCGCACCAAGCCATGCGTATTGCTGATATGACAGACGGAGTGTTACTGTATATTTCTTTTCCATTTGAATCTGTTTTTAGTGAATAATGTGTGACCATCGGGAGCCGCCTCCTCAGACTTTTTGAGGAGCAAGTGGTCGGGGAATGTAATACACCGACATTAACTTGCTACAGTAAAAAAGTCTCGATTCTTCTCCCTGAGTTCAAAGTCTGAATCCTCGCTTCTTGGGTGGTAAAACCTTCGGTCGTGGAGTGCCTTGTTGTACGCTGATGAGCTTTAAATCGAATGTATCTATCAGTGTTTTCAAGATAGGATTCTTCCTTATCATTTGTTGAAGAATGGCTTCGTCAGGCTTCACTTTGAGTAGATAATCAGCTATGTCGTACCCCTCTTTGCGTTCGTCTTCGGTAGCGTTGGCTTCCAAATAATCGAACATTTGTACTTCAATTCCGCAGCTTTTCATCAGGCTAATTTTGCTCTGCCAATAGTCGGTTGCACCTAAATCAGGGAATAATACAACGCTTCTTCCTGCCAGAACGGATAGGCTGTTGACATTGAAGCAACCGTTCTTTCCACCTGATGCTATCCATAGGAATTGCGGCAGATAGTAAGATGCAATAATTGCCGTTTTCTCGCTTTCGACCAGCGCAACTGGACAGCTTTTGTCTTCGGAAAGCAGGTGCTCACCGAAGAAGCACTGCTTCAAATTGTAATCACCTTTGTGTAATACGGAGTGCACCCACGTAACATGGTTGTATGGTTCTTTTATTCGCTTACCCGTTTCGGAATTGTAAAGCATTATCTTACCAGTTCTGACTTTACTCTGATTGTCCGTTTGCCAGAATACAGTTGCACCATCCCAATACTTGGATGTACCAACCTTGTATCTCTTCATAAGATTCAATGTTTCCGTCTCTCCGAATTGAGCCGATAGAAACTGAAATAACTTGTTCGCAGAATAGCCTCGTAATGATTGGTTGACTATATCCAAATCCATGTAGGAGATGGCTATCGGTTTTACTTCTTTAATAGGTGTATAACTTCCGAAGCTATTCTCTGCAAACTTTTCTTTCTCAGATGGATTCTGCTTAAAGTAATCACGAGGCGTGAAGTGATAACCGCATTTCTGCTCATGATCACAACGCCCCACGTATTCAGGGAACTTGATTTGCTTCTCTGTATCAATGTATTTAGAAAAGCATCTTTGGCGGTGACAGTTCGGGCAAGTATGCCGAGTGCTGACACCTTTGTAGGGTTCTAATATGAATCTATGTGTACTCATTGTATGTTTCTTTTTGGGGGTGTCACTTTTGTCGTTATTGTCGTTTTCGCTTGGATAGTGTCAATACCGACAAAAATGTCACGGGTTAATCTTTGAATATTCTCCATGCTTCTCTTTGCGAAACAATGTCCCGATGTTGTCATTGAGAAAGCGTTGAAACGTGCGCTCCTTCATCCCGTTTTGCTCGGCTATCTGTATAGCTTGGGCGGTTGTAAAGGATGGAGGAAGCAGATTGACTATTGTCTGTTGTTGGCTGTTGAGCGTATTTTCATTGAGGATATTTTGAACGTTCAATGCAGACTCTTTGAAATACTCCGTCAGTTTGATTGCTCGTTCCACTGTCAACAGGTCGATACAGGTCTTATCACATTCTCCGCAAGTCCATCGTGCTAATTGGATAATCAGACAGAAACGGATGATGTATATTTCCAGCTTGCAATAGATACTTACGATGGTGTCGTTTGTTTCCCGGTCGCACAGCTCAGAAAAATGGTGCTGCCACTCGTAAAGCCGTTTCTTGGCATCCTCTGAGAAAAAAAGGATTTGTGGTTCAATCTCTCCATGTTCATTGAGGTGGCACTCTGATTGTATCAGCTTGTCAATGATGGCATTCCACTCTTGCTCTATATCTTCCAGCAGTTCCTTGTCATTCCAACGTGCTTTCTGTTGCAGGTTGGGCATTACAAACAGGAGGCGGTCGATAAACCCGTTGCTGGAACGTTCACCTTTAGCCAACTCATTCAAGATTTTCTTTTGGATAGTTCCAATAACCGATATGCACGGACGCTTGATGAAGATGGAACTCTTGGCGTTCTTGCGGTCGGATATGGTAGTCTTTGCACTGAATACTGAGAGCCAAAACTGTTCCTCCGAACCGTTGTTATAGCGGTTGAAATTCTTGAACCAAGCGGATAATTCATCTGCCCACAAGCATAACCCACGTTTGTTTTGAGCATGAATGAGGCTCAATCCTTCGGGCGTTACATCCGAAACCAAGAAGCGTTTGCGGATAGGCTCTTGTGGAAATTGCTCACTACCGCTTTCCGCACGTTCCTTGCGACTCATGCTCATCAGCTCATCGTACTTGGCAAGCATTTTCTCAAATTCTTGATTCTGTTTGTAATCATAATCAAGAAACGGCTTCATCGCAAAGCTGAGCGGATGGCTTTTGTTAGCTCCCGGTCTTCCAATCAATGCCATATATAGGATGGGGCTCTCCGTCCATCCTTGCTTGATTTGGGCAAGGTGCGTGTTGCCTATGCCAACTGCTATTGCCGTGAGGATGGCTGCGGCAATATAGTCAGTAGGGTAGTTATGGCATTCGTGTACTTCACGGATGATGCGTTGGATTTTGTTTGGGAATATGCTGACGGGGAATGCCGTACCGGACAATCTTGTGCTTAAATCAATCGCTTCATCAATGATAGATACCGGATTAATAGAATACGTATCCATAGCTACATCTATTAAAGTTTCACGGATGATTTGGGTTTATGACGGACACCGTCTTGCATATTGGCAAGCATCTCTTCGTATGTTTGCTCGGAAGTTTTTCTTCGACCATTCTCAATCCATGTCAGAAGTTCGTCTTCGTAGAAATAGAGTTTCTTGCCTTTCTTATAGGCAGGAAGCTGCCCTTTGCGTACCAATGTATAAATGGTAGGCTTGGCTTTTCGTATGATACGGCAAGCATCCTCAATTTCAACCAACACGTGTTTGTCTGATGCTGGTGGCTGGAGTTCTGCTACCATCTTTTTCAACTCGATGACCTGTTCGGTCAGATAACCTACCGCTTCGGGCAGCTTATCAAATGTTACTGTTTCTTTTTGCATACGCCAATCGTTTTTAATTGTTCGATGGCAAAGGAAACAGGTGTTTCAATGGTGGAATCATTCACCAAAATATAACTGATGAATAACTTTTTGATGGTGGTTATTGGTGGTAAGTTATTGATAATAAGTGAATATTTAATGCGTAGTAATGTTGGCTATGTTAGTTGCTGGGAGTATTCTGCGTCTCAGTGTTTTTAATTCCTCCAACGGTGATTATTATTAGGGGATAAACAGATATCAAAAGAAAAATGATAAGATTTGACAAGACCTCCATTTATTATTCGTATTTTTACGCAAATCTTGCCTATTTGTGGTGTGACGTGCAAAAATAATAGAGCAAGTATGATTATTTATTTTAAAACCTCCTTTATGAAATATCTGAAATACTTTTTACTTGTTATACTGCAATTTGCTATTGTTGAGCTGGTTGTATGGTTCCACACGACGGGTTTAGGGTGGCATATATCTGAACTGACTCCCAGTGATGCTATTTCATTATGGGGTACAGTCACCACCATTGTGTTTTTAGTATTCTCAGTTCTTGCCCTTTGGAATGTAGACCAGAAGATTCAAGAGCTCAATGAGATGAAACGGAGCATTGGCGACAAGTTCGATAGCATTGAGACCAAGAACCGTGAGGTGATGCTGGAGGCTGACAAAGCCCAGAGAGATATTGTAAAGCAAGCCGAGGAACAGATTAAGCGAATTTTGGATAAGAGTACATACAGACAAAACTTCTACGATACTCTTACAAGAATAGCCAATGAACCCGATTTTGGTAGGCAGGTTCAAGAATATACACATTTCCTAAGAACAAGCGGAGATATCGAAGGTATTAATTATGCTTATGTGTATATCTGTAGAGGGAATGCTTATCTTATGTTGTCAAGAGATGACAAAGCGTTATCAGATTTCGAGATGGCTGCAAAACTAGATACCAAGACAGTTGTCCCTTTCTTTGCATTAGGACATTATTATGTCACGAAGAAGGATTATCTCAAAAGTATTGAAATTTATAAAGAAGGATTGAAAATTGACCCGCAAGATGATAGCTTGCTGATGAATATAGCCAATTCATATTCCGCGATGGGTGAATATGCTAAGGCTGATGCCTATTATGATAGGGCATTAACATTCAATCCGGATTTAGCAATGGCATACTATAACAAAGCTAAACTTACCAAAGAGAAGAAAGAAGAATTATGGAAAGAGAAATGTATGGCATATCTCAATCACTGTATCAAGATAATGCCCTATTTTTATGATTCTAATATCAACAAAGCAGCATTACTTCGCGAAGACAATAAAAATGCAGAGGCAGCGGAAGTGTTGACAAATGTCATTGAACCAACCTTCCGTCCGGAATTTATAATGGCAATCCTTCAACGTGGAATAGCATATAGGCTCATAGGGAAAATGCCGCAAGCATTAAATGACTTCAACACCGTTCTCCTTTATCAGCCTCACAATGTACAAAATCTTTCAAATCTTTCAGTTGCTCATTTCTCAATGGGACACATAAATGAAGCTTTGTATTTTGCTCATATTGGCTTAGATGAAGCAGAACAACAAAATAGGCATGATTGTGACGCTGAATTCAATGAAGTTATAAATCGCATTGATGCAATGTCGCATACTATTGTACGCACACAATGATGAATATCCTTAACTAAAAACTTACCATCTGGGGGGCTTCATTAGTCTCTTTTTAAGAGCAGTATGAAAACCGTAATTTTCACATGCTCTATTTGAAATCAGATAGTAAAAAGATAATTGTATAAGGGCTATTTATGCAATTTTTCTATCCAGCTTAATCTTGCACTCTGATTCCGTATGCGACATTTTGCGCTCAATGGTGGATATTTCCGAATCACGTAGAGTATGAGCGAATACTTTCTTTATAAATGTGGCAGTCTGTAGGCGTGGCTTGCCAAATGCCTTACCTATATTCCAGCCAAAGTGCATGATGTCAATGGTTCTTAATTGAGTGTCAACCTTTATCTGCTCCACTTTAGGTAAGGAATCGGATAGGAAGTATTCCGTGATATATCCACATAGACGATTGAGATCAGTTTCGCTAAGGTAGAGAGCCAAGTTCTGTTTCGTATATGAGAGAACTTTATCTAATTTTTCTTGCGATGCTCGTTCTTTTTCAGCCATAGCGTTGGCACGGAATATCTCGTATTCTGTTGGCTGATTGGATTCTTCGATGGATATATTGTTGATGGTAGAAGGTGTGGCTTCTTCCTTTGGAAGCTCTGCCACTTCTTCGTTGAGTTTGGAACACGATGAAATAGAAACTTCTTCTGTTGTGTCAGATGTCGTTTCTATTTCAATTTTTGGTTCTGAAATGCAGGATTCCGAAATAATAGAACTTTCGACAAGTTCAGCGCGTGCAATTGGAGTTTCAACTACCACAAACTTATTGCGGTAGCACTCAAATCTCATAAAGCACTTTTCTATTGTTGGCGAAAGAATTTGACTGAATACCATTTGCAGATTGAGATAGATAGCTCCCATGATAATGGAGCATACCACTAAAATGAGGTAACTGCTGAACTCATCCCAACCATAGTGAAGTACGGTCTGGCGGGCTAAAACACCAATGATAGCGATTGTCCCGAAAACAATCAGATTCAAAGTAATATGTTCTATCTTTTTCTGCTTCATAATAATATATGCTAATCGTTTGTGTGCAAATATATATCATTAGCAAGATGTATAAATACATTTCCCTGAAAGTGGCAGCATTTGTCACCAAAAGGTAGTATTATTCTAGGTCAACTGTGCCAAAATAGAAAAGAAAAGTCCAACGTAGAAAAAAAACCAAGTTGGACTTTTAGCAAAGGTATTAGCAATTGTGTATGTTAGCTGCGCTTATAGGAATAAAGAGAGATATGCCCTTTTGTTTGGAGGCAACTTTACTGATAAGCCATTTTCTGAATTCAGCAGAATGTCCAGTGTCTATTTGATAGGATAGGGCTATAATCATGTTGAGATTATACACATCGGCACTATTCCCATTCTCCAACTTTATGTATTGGCAAACTTCATACCCCTTTAAGACGTTGGCTTTCAATATTGCTTTTAAACGGGAATTGATTGATCCAACTGTTGTATAGAACAAGTCGGCAATCTCCCAAGCGGTCATCCATACTTCTCCATCAGAAATATGGATGCCATGTCCGTTGTTTGTTATGATTCCTCGTTTCATGGCTATATTCATTTTAATGAAATCTTATTGGCTGTCTCTCTTTTCTTTACATTGACCAAATCTGCGTAGATTTGAGTAGTGGAAACGTTCTTGTGGGTTAGCATTTTTGAAACCGTGTAAATATCCGTGCCTAAAGAGATTTGTATGACCGCATAAGAGTGACGAAATCCGTGGAAGGTTATCGGCTTCGTTATTCCTGCCTTTTTGAGCCAGTTCTTCAGCGGATAGTTAATCATGCTCCGTTTTAAGCCCTTGAATACTTTGCCTGTGTCGGGCGTACCACATAGTTCGTAGGCTTCGTAACTGATGGGGAGTGTCGCTTCTGTTTGGGTTTTCTGTGTTCTGATACGCAAGCAATAGCCTTGGTCGGGAGCAATGGCAAAATCTTCCCATTGAAGATTGAGAATATCGCTGATGCGTAAACCTGTCAGACAAGCAAACAATGAGGCGGCTTTAAGAACTGGGATGTCACAAGGAGTGACGGCAAGTTGCTTCACTTCGTCCAGTGTCAGATATTCTTTCTTCACATCTTGTGGTTCAATCTTGTCAAGATAGTCATTGATGTTTTCTCGAAGCCATTTGTCTCGGTAAGCAATCTTCAACAATCCTCTGAAAGTAGAGTAGTAGCCGGATGCCGAATTGAGAGATATGGGACGATTGCTGTGTTTGAGCTGCTTGGCACTCAACAGGTACTCACGGAACTTCTTACATAAATCCACATTCACTTCGCCGAAGGTACATTGCCCTTTGACGAAGTTGTAGAAATGCTGATAGACAAACGTCCATTTCTGGTCTTTGCTTCGGCACATCTTTTTGAAGTAGGCGAGAAAGTCGGCTTTCTGTTTGGTCTTGTCTAAGAAGCCGAACTCTTCATTGATGAGCGATTGCACTCTGATACAACGGATAGCCTCTGCCTTGTTCAGCATATCGTTGTTGAATTCCCGTTCCATTTCATTTTTAGGATGGGCATAGATGTAGATGCCGAGATATTCCCGACGGCTCATCTGCATCGTCTCAGGGTTACGAACTGCCGGATAATAATCCAGATACAAGGAGATGCGATTATTCCGAATCGCTCTCTGACGAACTGTTACTTTTGTACACGTGTGTGTCATACTGATTAATATTTAGAGTCTTACATTTGTTTGGTGCAAAGGAATAAGGTGATTCAATGGTGACAACATTCACCGATAAATAACTTATTCAATCTTTGGGGCTGCAAGTAGCTTATCCAATTCAGGTTTGGAGATAAGTGTGTATTTGCCCTTCTTGACCTTTGGGATATTATGATATTTCGCATAATGATAGAGTTGGTCACGGGTAAGATTGAACTTCTCCATTGCTTCGGCTACCGTATAATACAGTGGTTCTTCGGGTGCAGCCACACCTTTGGCTATATTCACGTGCTTCTTGGAATAATAAACCATGATGCCTTCTTTCTTCTTCGGGATGGCGTTCTTGGAAACAAAAGTGTAGATAGCAGATAAGGTCATATCGAATTTCTCCTGCATTTCCTGTGTGCTGTACCATTCTGTAATGTCGGGATTCGGGGCTTTCTTGGTAAAGTAAGCGTCCATGTGCTTCTTGCTCCAGTAGGTCTTGCCACGATTGAAAGTCCGAGGTATGTTATTCTTCTTAGCTACCAAGAATATCCATGACTCGTTTACATGGTATTTCTCCTTCACTTCGGCTGTGGTATAGAAATCAGTGATGGGAATAGTGTCCTTCGGATGTCGTTGTTCATAAGGACGAGCTTCTACCATCCGGTCAATATCTTTTTTACGGATAAAAGACAACCTGCTACTGATGCGGAATGCTTGCAGCTTTCCGGCATATACCATTTTATATACGGCTTGTTTACTCAGCCCTAATAAAGTCGCAGCTTCTTTGAACGATAGATATTCTTTATCCTTGAAATCGGATATGGGTTGTTCACTGATGATCGTTTGGACTTTGGTTTCTACTTCTTGTATTCTCTTCTGCCGTACCGTTTCTTTGTATGCAAGGTTATTGCACCGATGAGAACAGAAGCGTGTTGTTAGCTTTTGGGCATAAAATGTTGTGCCACACCACTCGCATACCTTTTTGGTTTTCATTTTACTTGTTGCCATATTCGTTACTTTTTAGAGGTTTATTTCTCTTGTTATTTCTCCATTTTGTTCAACTATCGTCAATCATAGTCAACCACAGTCAACTTTCTCCACGACCTTTCCGACCTAAAATCGGAGAGTAACAAGCGAGCAACAAATGCGGTACAAAAATGAGCGGAAAAAGCCCTATAAACGATAACCATCACTTATAAGGCTAAAAAGAAAGGCGCTCAAAATGAACGCCTTAATAATCATTGGTGATATATGCTAATCGTTGGTAATCACTACCTATTTTCCGATGCAAAACCTCTCAAAAATATTCCCCAGCACCTGGTCCGTCGTAACCTCGCCGACAATATCTGAAAGATGGAAAATGCATTCACGGAGGTCTTGGGAGACGAAGTCGCCGGAGAGGTTGGAGGAGAGGCCTTCCTGGACGCGGTGGATGGAGTCGAGGGCGTGGGTTAGGGCTTCATAATGGCGGATGTTGGTGACGATAATATCGTTTTGGGATAGAGAAGGGATATGGGCGGCTTGGATTAATAGATCCTGCAGCTCGTTGATATTCTCTTTTTGCTTGGCGGAGATAAAGATGGTTTGAATGTTTTCGGGAAGGTCGGCAGGGATGAGGCCGGATGTATCGGCAAGCAGGTCGGCCTTGTTGAAAACAAGGATCAATTGCTTCCCTTCGCAACGAGGTAGAATCTTTTCGGACAATTGGGCGATTTGTTGGGATGCATCGGCCGCATCTATCATCCAAAGGACGATATTTGCCTGGTCGAGTTTCTGGAATGTACGTTCGATGCCGATACTCTCGATAGCGTCATGCGTCTCACGGATGCCGGCGGTATCGATGAAACGGAATGTGATGCCCTGGATGTTGATCGTGTCTTCGATTACGTCACGTGTCGTACCGTGAATATCACTTACAATAGCTTTTTCCTCATTCAGTAAAACGTTTAGTAAGGTGGATTTTCCTGCATTCGTTTCACCTATAATCGCAACAGGAATACCATTCTTGATTGCGTTTCCCACACTGAAGGAATTAGCCAGGTGTGATATGACCGTTTCGATATGAGCCGCTAAAGCACTCAGTTCGCTGCGGTCGGCAAATTCCAGCTCTTCGTGGTCGCTGAAATCCAGTTCCAGTTCCATGAGGGAAGTTATATGTAAAAGCTGTTCACGCAGATTCTTTAATTCATTGCTGAAACCGCCGCGCATCTGGTTCAGTGCCAGGCGATGTTGACCGGCTGAGGTCGATGCGATCAGGTCGGCAACAGCTTCCGCCTGGCTCAAGTCCATTTTGCCGTTCATGAAAGCACGCTGCGTATATTCGCCAGGCAGGGCGGAGCGGCAACCGTTTTCGATCAGAAGCTGCATGATTTGCTGCTGGATATAAACGGAGCCGTGACACGTGATTTCAATCGTATCTTCTCCGGTAAAAGAGTGGGGGGCACGGAAAAGGGCTATCAGGACATCGTCTATCAGTTCTTCTCCACGCCGGATACTACCATAGCGCAACGTATAGGCTTTCTGTGACAACAGGTCTTTTCCTGCTGTACGCGGTACGAATATCGTGTTACAGATCGTGATTGCTTCCGGCCCGGAGACACGGATTACAGCAATTCCCCCGGCTCCAGGGGCGGTTGATACGGCGCAGATGGTATCTTGATTGATCATGTGAAAAATAAATAATAAAGGGCGGTTCGCGAACCGCCCCTACGGTTTTATACGGTTATTAATTCATACTGTTGTGTTCCCAGACCGATCTTTTCGGCATGTTCCAGACCTGCTTGCCAGTTGGTTTCCGGGTGCATGATGTGGAACTTGTCGCAATCTTCCAGATGATCATGGTGTGGAGCGTCTGAAAGACGGTTGCCCGTTTCCAGGATCGGAGCTTTGATCACCATATCGGCACACGCTTTGTCAAGGGCAACCGGATCAAAAGAGGCTGCGATACCCAAATCCGGGATAATAGCCGCGTCATTATGATTCCAACAGTCACATTCCGGCGATACGTTCATGATGAAGCTGACATGGAAATGCTTTTTACCTAATAATACCGCTTTGGAATATTCGGCAATCTTATAATTCAGACGTTCGGAAGTATCCCCTTCGCCCATGACGGCGCCGTCGTATTGGCAAAGAGCGACACACTGACCGCAACCGACGCATTTTGTGTAGTCGATCTCCGCTTTATGCGACGCATTCAGATGAATGGCATCGTGGCGGCAATGCTTGACACAGATATTGCAACCTTTGCAACTTTCGATGTCGATTCTGGGCTGTGAAGCCGAATGAAGCTCCAGCTTTCCGCCGACACTGGCGCATCCCATACCGATGTTCTTTAAAGCACCTCCGAATCCGGTCTGTTCGTGCCCTTTGAAGTGGTTCATCGTGATGACGATATCCGCATCTGCAATGGCAGAACCGATTTTAGGAGCTTTGCAATACTCACCGTTAATCTCAATTTCCCGGTATTCCGTTCCTTTCAGGCCATCCGCGATAATCACATCGCATTTGGCGGAAATAGGATTGAAACCGTTTTCCATAGCGCTCTCCAGATGATCCACGGCATTGGCACGACGGCCTGAATACAAGGTGTTGCAATCAGTAAGGAAAGGCTTTGCTCCGAGGCTGCGAAGTAACGTTGCCATCCGGGCAGCATAGTTCGGACGAATATATGCCAGGTTTCCCGGTTCGCCGAAATGGATCTTAATCGCTGTAAATTGATTTTGGAAATCAATGCTTGCTATCCCGGCACGTTTTACAAGACGTTCCATCTTGTCCAGCAGGTTACTGGACGGAGTAGTGCGGAGATTGGTGAAATAAACTTTAGATGTTTCCATTTGTTTATTGGTTTAGAAATGCAAAGGTACGAAAAAAACTATTCTTCCTGTGAGTTGTTGGTTTTGTAGATTGGCTTTAATATAGTATTTTTGTCTCAAATCAGTTATAGTATGGACATGTATCGGCTAAACCATGAGCAATTGCTCAAGGGTGTCAATTTGGGTTTCCAACGTTATTTATCCCGGCAGATCAAGTGGGACAAGAGGTTGATCGGTATTTTCGGTGCAAAAGGTGTCGGAAAAACAACCTTGTTGCTTCAGCATATCAAATCCGCTTATGGGGATTCGGATGAAGCATTGTATTTGCCACTCGACAATATATGGTTTCAGGAACAGCAAATGTTGCCCGAGATCGTGAAGACGTTTTACGAGGATGGCGGCAGGCACCTTTTTCTGGATAGTGTCCACCGCTATGGTGACTGGGAGCGGGCGATAGTGCATTTATATGAAACTTACCCTGAGATGCAGATCGTATTTGCCGCACCTTTATTGCTTGAGGGTGATAAGGCGGAACTGCCTTTTGCTGGGAAAGGAGATTGGTACAAATTGCATACGATGTCGTTCCGTGAATATTTGTCCTACGAGGGAGCGCTTGACCTTAAGCCGGTCCCTCTGGATGAACTGCTGCTTAACCATGCGGAAGTGACACAGCAGGTGATGGATGAGATCAATGTCGTTCCGATCTTCCGGAATTACCTGGAACATGGTTGCTATCCTTTCTATTGGGAAGATCCGGATGCTTTTATTTTCCGTTTGCAAGATATGGTCCGTGACTCGGTCGATATAGACTTGGTTTCTGTCCACCCGATGAATTTCGGAATGTTCCGTAAGATGAAACAACTGCTGGTGCAGCTTGGTAAAGAAGCGCCCGAAGTACCCCGCATGCAAGCCTTGTCGTCGAAATATGAATTAGATAATACGCGTGTGCATAAATTGCTGGATTATGCGGAAGAGATAGGCGTCCTCCGGCTTTTGCAGGCAACGAAAGAAGAAGGCGGCCTGTCCCGTGCCTACCGGTCGTTCACGGCAAACACCAATCTGATGGCAAGCCTTTTCCGGGAAATGGAACGCGTTTATCTCGGTGAAACCTTTTTTGTCGATCAGATGTCGAACTGCGGAACGGTTGAGCTTTTGCAGAATGGCGATTATCGGGTAAATGATAAATATACATTTATGATCGGCGATCCGTTGATGGATTATGATCGGATCAAGGATGTGGAGAATGCCTTTGCCGCCATTCACGGACAGCCGAAGAGCGTAGGAAACAAGATCCCTATCTGGGCGCTCGGTCTTTGCTATTAATAGATTGTGTCATAAACTAAATAGACTAAGTTATGTTGGAAAATATGAAGAACAGACGGACGATCCGTAAATATACGACTCAGGACATCCCGGATACATTGCTGAATGAATTATTGGAAATAGCGGCCCGTGCCTCCAATACGGGGAATATGCAGTTGTATAGCGTTGTTATTACCCGCGATAAGGCGAATAAGGAAAAGCTGGCTCCCGCCCATTTCAATCAGCCGATGATTACGACTGCTCCGGTTGTGCTGACTTTCTGTGCCGATGCCAACCGCTTTGTCAAGTGGGCGGAACAACGTAAGGCTGTGGCCGGTTTCGACAACTTCCAGACTTTTATCGCTTCTACGATCGATGCGATGTTGTTTGCACAGAGTTTCTGCACGGCTGCGGAAGAAAAAGGGTTGGGAATCTGTTACTTAGGAACGACTGCCTATAATGCGGATAAGATTATTGAAGCCCTTTCGCTTCCCCGTCTGGTTGTGCCTATCGTGACAGTGACAGTCGGTTATCCGGACGGAATGCCTGAACAGGTGGAACGCCTGCCGCTTGACGCTGTTATCCATCAGGAAACTTATACGGATTATACGCCTGCCTCTATTGATGCGTTGTACCACGACAAAGAAGAACTGGAGGTCAACAAGCAATTCGTACGGGAAAATGAGAAAGAAACATTGGCCCAGGTATTTACGGATGTGCGCTATACGAAGGCCAACAATGAATATTTCTCGGATGTCTTGTTGAAGGTCTTGAAAGACCAGGGCTTTATGAGATGATCTGCACGTTGTAGTGCATGAACAGCCCGCTTTCGATAACCCCGGTAATCGATTTGATCGATCTCTCTAAATTATCGGGGATGTTGTCGAACCAGGCATCGAGAATCAGGTTTCCGTTCTCTGTGATTACGGGACCATCTTTCCCTTCTGCCATTCTTAATTTGATTTCTTTTGGATTATAAGCCCGGAGTACTTCTTCCACGTAAGTAAGTGCTTCGGGAAATATTTCTATGGGAACCGGGAAGCGGGTACCTAATTTCGTGACCATCTTGGATGGGTCAGCGATAATATAGGTCCGGGGACTGGAACTGATCAGTAGCTTCTCTTTAAACATCGCTCCGCCGCGCCCTTTTATCATGTTATGCTCCGTATCTATTTCGTCAGCGCCGTCGAATGTCCAATCCGGTTTATGCTCCCACAGGCTGGTGACGGGAATCCCTAAACGGGCGCAAGTCATGCGGATCTCCTGCGAGGTCGGGATAGCGCGGATGTGCAGCTGTTCGTTTTTGACTCTTTCAGCAATCTTCGTTAATGCCAGGTAAGCGGTCGAGCCGGAGCCTGCACCGATAATATCCCCATCATTCACCATAGAGGAAATGACCTTCGCCACTCTCTCTTTCTCTTCTCTGTTGGAGATGGATTTACCCCACTCCAAAGATGATAATATAGTCTTTCCCCATTCCATGATCCATATACATTATATATAATGTCAACAACCGGCGGGAAGATTCGGTTCTCAGATCCGGTCTAATACTGTTTCGATCAGGCCGGTCATGGAACCTTTGTATTCGGTGTTCATGTCTTTGGCAACCCGTCCGGCAATGATGCAACAGACAGTCATTGCCCGGTGTCCCATCAGGGCGGACAGTCCCGCAAGCGATGAACTTTCCATTTCGAAGTTCGTGATCTGGCTGCCGTTATAGTCGAATGCTTCGATTTTCCGGTTCAGTTCAGGATCGGCAAGCGGCAGACGAAGTTGGCGGCCTTGCGGACCGTAGAAACCGTTGGCGGCAATCGTTACGCCCCGGATAATGTCGCCCTGCGTGATCTGTTCGATCAGCGAAGGATCGGCCGAAACTACATACGGCTGGATGCCGCTTAGTTTCCACTCTAATTGTTTAAGGAGTTCCGCTTCGAATGCCTTGTCGCGTACTTTGGCAGAGTCGGCATAGAAATACAACACCCCGTCGAAGCCGATCGATTTCTCGGCTGCCACGTATGTGCCGACGGGGACGAATGGTTGCAAGCCTCCTGAAGTACCGACACGTACCATTGTCAGTTGCCGGAAGTCCGGTTTGATGGTACGCGTGGCAAAGTCGATGTTTGCCAGTGCGTCCAATTCGTTCAGGACGATGTCGATATTATCAGTCCCGATGCCGTGGGAAAGCGTTGTGATGCGCTTTCCTTTATACGTTCCGGTGATCGTATGGAACTCGCGGCTCGACACTTCGCACTCTTTCGTATCGAAGTAAGCCGCAACCGTATTCACACGATCAGGATCGCCGACCATAATAATCTTGTCGGCCAACTGTTCCGGTCTCAGATGCAGGTGAAAGCAACTGCCATCGGGATTGATAATGAGTTCAGAAGGTGCAATCATAACTTTGTTAGTCCTTTAACGGTTTGGAAGGCGTGCTTGTCGGCTTGGCGATTGCTTCGCGCATGCTGGTGTCAGCCTCGATATTCTTCATTTTATAGTAGTCCATGACGCCTAAGTTGCCGGAACGGAATGCATCTGCCATAGCTTGCGGAACCTGTGCTTCGGCTTCGATCACTTTGGCGCGGGCTTCCTGCGCTTTGGCTTTCATTTCCTGTTCGAGTGCAACGGCCATCGCACGGCGTTCTTCGGCTTTTGCCTGGGCAATGTTCTTGTCGGCCTGTGCCTGGTCCATCTGAAGGAAGGCACCGATGTTCTTACCTATATCTATATCGGCGATGTCGATGGAGAGGATTTCAAAAGCAGTCCCGGCATCCAACCCTTTGCGGAGTACCAGCTTGGAGATGGAATCCGGATTCTCCAATACCGTCTTGTGGCTTTCGGACGAACCGATGGACGAAACGATACCTTCGCCTACACGGGCCAGGATTGTTTCTTCGCCGGCACCACCGACCAACTGCTTGATATTGGCACGAACCGTCACGCGCGCTTTGGCGATCAACTGGATACCGTCTTTGGCAACGGCAGTCACAGGAGGCGTGTCGATCACTTTCGGGTTTACAGACATCTGCACGGCTTCGAATACGTCACGTCCGGCCAGGTCGATAGCGGTAGCCATCTGGAAAGGCAGGTCTATGTTTGCTTTGGAGGCCGAAACCAGGGCATGGACGACCTTTTCCACGTGTCCGCCAGCCAGGTAGTGCGCTTCTAACTCATCACGGGTCAATGTTTTCAGACCGGCTTTGTGGGCTTCGATCATGGCACGGGTGATGATGTAAGGCGGTACATTACGGATACGCATCAGGAAGAGTTGTATCAGCGAAATGTTGACACCCGAAACTTTTGCCGAGATCCACAGCAGGAACGGCACATAATAAAAGAATATAACCAACAGCAGTATCGCTGCGCCCAGTAGGGCTATCGGAACAAAGGTCATTTCCATGTGAATAGAATTATAGTTATGAATTATGAATTATTTTTCCTTTTTACCAGTACGTTGTAACCGTCTACGCGCATCACCTCGACCGGTGTGCCTTCATCGATCAGTTCGTCCATCGACTTGGCTTCCACCGTGATCCCTTTGATACGGGCTTTGCCGATAGGAGCGAGGCGGGAAAGCGTTATCCCTTCGTCACCCGGTACGATTCCTAAATCCCGGCTGGACACTAACTTCGAGTCTACGTCCGTTTTCAGAGCCACCCGGTTGAACGATTTAGAGCGCAGCAGCCATGCAAATGAAGCTATAAACACCAAAAGCGAAACGCCTAACGTTATATTTCCCATCCATACACTTACCGAGTAGGCATAAATCAGTCCTCCGGCTGCAAAGAGGAATCCTCCTACACCTGCCACCGTGATTCCCGGCAACATGAATATTTCCAGCAGGACGAGCACGATGGCCACAACCATAAGGAAAGCGATGATAAGCGTTTCGAATAACATAAGAGTCGTATTATCGTTTGTTTGTCAAATATTTGATTTCTGCATTACGAGCCTTCTTCTCCAGTTCGCCGGGTTGATCCATGAGCGAGTTCAGTTGCTCTTCCGCTTCGAGGATGGTCGGCTTCAACTGGTCTTTGCGGGCCTTGTTCCCTTGGGCGTACGATGCGCGCAGGCCGTCCAGCTTTCCGTTCAGCTCTTTGATCTGCTTATTGAGAGCGACCACCTTTTCGTAATATCCTTTTGCTTCCGGGCTTTTGATATCATCCAACTTATAGTAGACAATGTCATTGCCGATGATAAACTCGAAATCCTTTTCTATCTTTTCTTCCCCGTAAGGAATCTCCGTATGGGAAAGACGGATCAGCTCGGCATAGTCGGAACCTTCCTTCCAGGATTCCTGGATGGAGGTGATCGCCGCGCGGGCCCGCTTCAGATCGATGTCCTCACTCTCCACCCGCTTGTGCTCCGGATTCGGAATAAAGAGGTAGACGCAGGCCTTGCCTTCCGGTTGGAAGCGGTCGGAAACGAACCAGCCCAATCCCTTCACCTCGTCGAACACCATCATATAGTCGTTGTAAGGCGAGTTGAACGGCATGCCCAACTGCTCCGGGGCCAGATACGTATCGGAATTGATGTTATAGCGGGTGACAAACAGGTCGTAACCGCCTATCGAGCCGTTCCCTTTGGAGGCGTAATAGATCGTGGCACCGTCGGGAAGGACAAACGGATAGTTGTCGTCATCGTTACTGTTGATATTCATCGGCAACTGTTTTTCGTCTCCCCATTCATCCATCAGCATGGATTGTGTGAAGAGGCAGTAGCGGTCGCCGTCTGTCGGATGGGCGTAGTATATCTTGTCGCCTTTCTGGTTCTTATAGACCGTCGAGCCCACCGGCTCGTTCGTCTGGAAGAAATCCTTATAGGTTTCGAGCGTTCCGCTTTCTTCACTCAGGATATAGGCGGAGAGGAAATCCTCTTTGTCGACAACCAAGCTGTCGATGATCTGCACGTCTTCCACTTTCTCCATCATGCGCTGGGCATTGTTCGCCAGGTCGAGCCTTGCCTCGAACGCTTGCGGGTCCTGTTTCTTTTTTGCCAGCAGGTCGATGTAGTCCTCCAGCATTTCGGCTGCCTGGTCGAAACGGTATGTCTCGTAATAAATCTTGGACATATAGTTATAAGCCTCCTGCACTTTGCGCTTGACAGCTACTTGCAAGTGTTTTTCGGCACCCGCTAAATCTCCGGTCTCGTAACAGCAGACACCGTACCAATGATTATAAGATGAGTTACCGGGAGCCTGCTTGACCAGTTTTTCAAAAGCCGGCTTGGCTTCCGCATATTTCCCTTCATTATATAATTTCTTTGCTTCGGCCAGACTTTGTGCATGCAGTCCGCCGCATAGTAACGTAATTCCTATTGTATAAAACAGTTTATGTGATAACCAATTCATAGTACCTTAATTGTATGATATAATTATACCGTTTCAAAGATAATAATATTTTTAGTAGAGGATGCAATTCGCGGGATAAATATGTATTTTTGTGCCCGATTAAAAAAGAGTATGGCAAAGCTGACGGAAGAAGAACTCCTGTTTCGAAAAGTAGAAGAGAAGGTTAAGAAGGCAATATTCGAATATGGCCTGATTGCGGATGGCGACCGTATCCTGATCGGACTGTCGGGCGGCAAGGACTCGTTGGCGCTGGTAGACCTGCTGGGACGGCGTTCCAAAATCTTCCGGCCCCGGTTCGAAGTGGTCGTGACGCATATTGTCATGTCGAACATCCCGTACCGTTCGGATCTCGACTACCTGAAGGGATGCGCCGAAGAGCACGGGCTTCCCTTTTTCGTGCACGAGACGAGTTTCGACGCCTCGACCGATACCCGCAAATCTCCCTGTTTCCTTTGTTCCTGGACACGGCGCAAAGCCTTGTTCGACATTGCCCGGCAGCACAACTGCAACAAGATTGCATTAGGGCATCACCAGGACGATATTCTCGAAACGCTTCTGATGAATATGATCCATCAGGGGGCGATCGGGACGATGCCTCCTCGTCTGAAGATGGATAAGTTCGATATGGAGATTATCCGCCCGATGTGCTTAGTGGAGGAGAAGGAGCTGGTCCGCATTGCGGCGTGGCGGGGTTACAGGAAGCAGATCAAGAATTGCCCATACGAATCCGGTTCCAGCCGTTCGGATATGAAGGAGGTTTTGTCGCGGCTGGAAGCGATTAACCCGGAGGCGCGCTACAGCCTTTGGAGCAGTATGTCGAATATTCAGGAGGATTATCTGCCTCACAAACTAAAATAAATTATGCAGGGATTTTATACTATTCTGTTATTGGTTGTGTCCAATGTCTTTATGACGTGTGCCTGGTACGGGCATCTGAAGATGAAACAGCAGTTCAGTTGGTTCGAGCATCTGCCGTTGATCGGTGTTATCTTGTTTAGCTGGTTTTTAGCTTTTTTCGAGTATTGTTTCCAGGTTCCGGCGAACCGGATGGGCTTTCGTGATAACGGCGGCCCGTTTAACCTGATTCAGTTGAAAGTGATCCAGGAGGTGATTACGCTGGTTGTCTTTGTCGGATTCAGCACGATTGCCTTCAAAGGCGAATCGTTCAAATGGAACCATGCGTTAGCGTTCCTGTTCCTGGTGGCGGCTGTTTACCTGGTGTTTAAAAAGTAAACAGGGAAGAATTGCAGAACTAATATTTCATATCTGGCAAATAGCGAATCAATAACGGATCAACACCGGTCCTCTATTGCATGTTACGGTTGTCTTCTTTGCATGTCACAACTGTCTTCCTTCTCTGTTACAGTTGGATTTCTTTTGTTTCACGGCTGTAACATGAATAGCGGGTAGGTACGGAGGGGGCACACATTCCGCATCGTTCATTCTATCTGCCGGGTTATTCATTCCTTTACGGCACTATAAACCCATGAAGCACTGCAATACCATTTCGCAGGCGATCTTGACGAGTCAGGACCTTCATGCTTGTTAAGTTTTAAGAAATAATGAACCGTTAAATCATCATTTGTGCATACCTGAATAGTGTTGTTTTGCTGAAGAAAAGCCGGTTGGTGTCGGCAAAATGGCGGATTAATTACCGGGTGATGGGCTGTGCGGAAAAGAAAAGAGAGCATGCCAAGTGTGTCAGGCATACTCTCTTATATATAAAGATTTAGTTCAGGATAACTCCGCTGTTATCCAACGGATTCTGTGTTAGTTTGCTACCGCTCGGATAAGAGTTTATAGCCGTTTGCGGGATGAAATAGGTTACGCGGTATTCTGTTGCCGGTATGTCTTCCATCGCGTTTTGCGGACCCGGATAATGACGTGTCAGTGCTTCGCCGTTACGGAATACGTCGTAGCTGCGTTCTGCCTGATAGGCCAATTCCAACTGACGTTCCTTATCGATCAAGGTCGGGGCGGTCGTTGCATCCAGTGAAGAATAACCTGCGCCGGGGATAGAGCGTTCGCGAATCGTGTTGAGGTCGCTTAATGCTTCACCGTAACGTCCCATTTTTGCGTAAGCCTCGGCCCGGTTCAGATAAAGTTCGCCCAGGCGGGAGATGAGCGGAGAGTACAGATGCGAGTCTTCGCCTTCACGTGAGCATTTTGTAATGTAGAATTCCGGATAGACACGGTTTAGTGACATCTGGTAGTCGATTACACCGGTGTAGGTGTTACCGTCGGAATACTTGATTGAATAGATTTGCTGGGCTTCATTGACCGGCGTCATCGGATAAGTGTTTGTTACGTCTCCAACTGTTTCCGAGCAGGTGTATTGGTTCCCGTTTTTGTTCAATGCGGCCTGTACGTAGTTGTAGTTCGTATGCTTGCCGCTTGCGTCGTAAACGTTCTTGATGAAACGGAATACTTCGGTGTATTTACCGTTGTCGTCTTCGACATATTGCGGTTCGATAAAGTTCGCACGGGCATCGACAATCTTTTTCTGATCCGGACGCCAGTCGTTACGACCGGTTTCGTTCAGCAAGTCTATATATTTGGCGCTTGCAAACATTTCACCCCAGCCCATACCTCCGATATTGGCATACATACCTCCGATGCCGTAATAGTGGTCATCGCCGGAGAATTCGGAAGCAACCCGTTTAACGACGAAGATGGATTCCTTGTTGTTTTCTGGAACATAGGTGTTGTAGAACATGAACTCTTCGCGCGGCAATAACTGGTATTCGCCGGAATTGATCACTTGTGTTGCATAATAAGCGGCAGAATCGGCATATTGCGTGTTCGGATTCAAATAGGTACCGCTCATATAAAGATATACGCGCGACAGCATGGCTTGTGCCGCACCTTTGGAGGCATAGGCGGGACCATCGTTGACTGTCAGCATATTTTCAGCTTTTCGGAGGTCGGCGATCGCTTGTGCGTAACTTTGTGTGACGGTTGCACGGTCGGGCAATTGCAAGTTGTTCAAGTCGTCCGGCGTACCGTTGACGATAGGGACACCTAAGTTTTTGTCCGGAGCCTGATAATAAGGACGGGCGAAGGCACGGGTCAGATAGAAATACATCATGCCCCGGATGTAGTAACATTCGCCTAATTTATTATCGATCTCGGTACTTTGTCCTTCTTCGATCATTTTGATGACGTTGGAAGTCTGGGCGATAGCTTTGTAGCCGGAATCCCAGAAACTCTGCAAACGGTAGTTATTGGCCGTGCGTGAATAGGATATGAATTCATAGAAGGCATCCGTGGAAGAACCGCGAATCATCATATTGTCGCCGGCATACTCACCTAAACGGTGCATCGGGTCGGACCATGTTTTCAATTGGGCGTATGCGCCACGTACCAGACCGTCGAGATAAGTGTTCGGGTCCGAAGTAATGTCTTCGGCAGCCATGCTTCCATTCGGTAACCGTTCGATGTCGCAGGAAGTCAATGCTACACCTGCGCAGGCAGTTACTATAAGAAATTTTGATATAATCTTTTTCATACGTGCTTTGCGTGTTAGAATGTTAAATTAAGACCAAACATGAATTTGCGGGTAGACGGGTAAACAGATGGTCCTACGGAACCAATTACGGTCGTACCGTCTTTAGCAGGAATTTCAGGATCGACACCGGAATAACCGGTTATGGTGAACAAGTTTTCCCCAGCGAAGAATATACGCATGTTTTGAATGTAATATTGCGGTAAGCTGAGGTTGTAGCCGATCGTCAATGAACGGAGTTTCAAGAAGTCGCTGTTTTCCAGATAACGGGTAGATGCTTTCTGCGAGCCGGACTGGTTGTTATAGGATGCAACCGGGTGTGTTGCAATGTCACCGGGCTTTTCCCAGCGGCTCCAACCGTCCTTCAGCTTCATTTGGTTACGGTCGGTATAAGCTCCGTCGGAGTCATATTCCTGACGTGAATAGTTATAAATCTTACCTCCGATCGAATAACCGAATACGGCATTCAAATCTATGTTTTTCCAGTTTAACGTGGTGTTGAATCCACCGAAGAGCTTCGGAGTGGAGGGCGGACAAATTATCTGGTCAGCTTTCGCATAATCTTCCGTGATGACGCGGCTGCCATCTTTGTCTGTCGTGTACCATTGTGGAGCTCCGGTTTCCGGATTAACGCCTGCCCACTCTTGCATATAAAATGCATCGCTGCTATAACCTACTTTCAGAATTTTGTCTGCTTCACCGGCAATGCCGATACCGCCACCTCCGATGATTTCCAAATCAGGATCATCGCCGTACAATTTTTCGACAATATTCTTATTGTGACCCAAATTGGCTTCCAAGCTCCAGTTCCAGTCTTTCGAACGGATGATATCTCCGCCGATGGTCAATTCGATACCCTTATTACTGATTTCACCGACATTCTGCCAGCGGCTGGTTACACCTGTAATACCGGATATCGGTGTCCGGTAAAGTACGTCAGTTGTGTATTTATTATAATAGTCGAGTACGATATGCAGTCGGTTGTCAAACAGATTTGCATCCAGACCCAATCCGAATGTGGAAGTTTGTTCCCATGTCAGATCCGGATTGCCTACTTGGCTGATCAGTGTTCCCGGTACGCCGTCGTAGTTGGCGGAGACGGAATAGAGGGCATATTGCGGATAAAGTTCACCCGGTCTGTTACCCATCGTACCGTAAGAGGCACGCAGCTTTAATGCATCTACCCAATCCGCATTAAACCAATGTTCCCGGTGGATATTCCAACCGCCACTGATGGAGTAGAAATTACCGTAGCGTGCATCTGTTCCGAAGTTAGAGGCCCCGTCACGGCGGAGAGATAGTTCAGCTACATAGCGGTTGTCGTACGAATAGTTGGCGCGCATAAAGAAAGACTGGCTTGCCGATTCGCTCAAACTGCCTCCGACCTTTTCGGGCAGGGCTGTTACGTCCAGTACTTCAAAGCCCGGGGCGAATCCCGTACCGATAGCTTTTGTCGCTTTGCCTTGATAGTCTTTGAACTCATAGGCCAAGATGGCTTCCACCGAATGTTTGCCGAATATCTTATTGAAGTTCAGCAACTGGTTGGTGTAGCGGCGGGTTGTGTTGCTTTGATATTCCTCGATACGTCCGTTTACGCCTAAAGCTCCGTTACTGCGGGGGTCAGAGTAGGAATGGTAATAGTAGTTCGTGTACTGATAGCTGTTGGTTGAACGGAATGTCAGCCAATCTGTGATCTTGATGTCGAAATCCAGATTACCGAGGAATTCGTATGTTTTATAATCCGTATGGTTGCCATACGAGAGGTCATTCAGATAGTTTGTCTGCTGGCTATTCACCCATCCTTGATAACGGTCCGGAACTAAATTCCCTTTTTCATCATAAGGACTATCCCAAGGAAGCATGGAGTACATGGCAGTAACCGAATATTGCGCATCTTCTACATCGCGCATACCACCCGATATAGACGGTCTGATTGTCAACCATTTGTACGGGGTATAGGTGGAACGGTAGCGGAACGTATAACGTGAATAATCATACCCTTTTACGGCACCATCTTCATCATAATAACCTACAGACAAGTAGGATTTTAAGTTTTCGTTCCCACCGGAAATGGATAAATTGTAATCCTGTGTGAATCCGGCGTGTGTGGCGAGATCCCACCAGTCGAAATTGGAATTACGTAATTCCGGATTCCAACGTGTGAAATTGACCATTTCCGGGTTGTTGAAAGAATTGTAATAGTCATACAACTCGGCACCGTTCATCATTTTCAGATTACCGTTGTTCAGTGTGCTGACACCCAATTTAGCAGAAGCGTTGATCTGCATTTTACCGCTTTTGGCTGATTTGGTTGTTATAAGAATTACACCGTTAGCACCTTCGGAACCATAGATAGCGGTAGAGGCTGCATCCTTCAGGATGGTCATGGTCTCGATATCCGCAGGATTCAACAGACCGGCTCCATCTCCGACAATTACGCCATCGATTACCCATAGGGGAGCTGTCGAGCCGCTCAACGTGGCTTTACCACGCACCATTACAGCGCCTTTAGCACCTGGCTGTCCCGAGCCCGGGGCAACAAAAACGCCGGATATTTTTCCGTTCAGCATGTTTTCAACCGACGGAGTCGTGATGTCGGTCAGTTTTTCATCTTTGAGTGTCTGCAAAGCTCCTGTCAGACTCTCTTTGCGTTGTACACCATAGCCGACAATTACTACTTCGTCCAAGGCCTGGGAATCTTCTTTCAAGGCAATCTTGATACTGGCCTGTCCGGTGTAGGGGATCTCTTGTGTCATATACCCAATAAAGGAGACTTGGATGATATCGCCTCGTTTCAGACCTTCTAAAACGACCTGACCATTACTGTCAGATACGTTTCCGTTAGTCGTACCCTTTATTACTACGGAAGCTCCGACCACAGGGCCGAAAGAATCTTCCACTGTACATGTTACTTTCCCATTCTGTTGGGAAATGCTGACACCTTGCTTTACCGGGGCTGTATCTGCCCAAGCTCCTCCCGGAACAGCCAAAGCTCCCGTTAGCAAAATAGTACTTACTAAATTTAACTTTTTCAACATAGGATTATAGATTAAAAAGAATACTGTCCGATTTTTTATGCCATCATATCTCGAATACAATAAAGGAGAGAATATTTTTGGCGATTTATGTTTTTGTTTTATACGTGGTTCTGATAGAACTAAAGCCAAAATGGCTGTATTCTGACTGTTATAATCGGATTGATAAAAGTCGGTATGCAACTTGGGTAAAAACCGGAAGTGAGAATGAAACTTTTTGTGTTAATTTTGATTAATAACCAGTATTTATTTGCAAGAATAATTTACGGGTGTAAATATTTACATATATTTGCCAACGAAACGACGAAGTTCTATCAGAACTCCGGCATTATTTATAATTTTTTTTGATTTAAATAAGCGAGTATTGCTTCTTCGTTATCCGGGTGGAACCATTTAATATCAGTGTCCCGCTTGAACCAGGTCATCTGCTTGCGGGCATAAACGCGGGAGTTGCGTTTGATCTTTTCGATGGCAAAGTCCAAAGTCCATTCACCATCCAAATATTTAAACAGTTCTTTGTAACCGACCGTGTTGAGGGAGTTCAGTTCACGGAAAGGATAGACGCGGCGTGCTTCTTCCAGCATGCCGTCAGCCATCATCTGGTCTACACGGCGGTTGATGCGGTCGTACAGCTCTTCGCGGTCACGGGTCAGCCCGATCTGTATGATCCGGAACGGACGCTCTTTGCGGGTATTGGTGCGGAAAGATGAATAAGGTTTGCCGGTCATGCGACAGATTTCGACGGCATGGATCACGCGTTTGTAGTTGTTGCGGTCTACTTCTTCATAATGTATGGGATCGGCTTCTTTTAATTCGGCAAGGATAGGGGCAAGGCCCTTTTCTTCAAATTCTTTGTAAATAGCAGTTCGTATTTCAGGTGTGACGGTAGGGATGTCATCGATTCCTTTCGTAACAGCGTCGATATACATCATACTGCCACCCGTCATGACGACGGTCGGATGTGTGCGGTGAAGTTCCCGGAGCAGGGACATCACATCTTCTTCAAAATTGCTTGCGCTGTAATAATCGGTGAGTGACAGGGTGCCGACCATATAATGCCGCACGCGTGCCATTTGTTCAGCCGTAGGGGCGGCCGTGCCTATCGGGAGGTCTTTGTAGAGCTGACGGGAGTCGGAAGAAATGATCGGTGAACCGAAATGTTCTGCTATGCGCAGGCTCAGTTCCGTCTTGCCGACTCCTGTCGGCCCTAATAGGATGACAAGGGAGTTCATTAATCAGAAACGCTCGTCGTCGTACGGATTGTCCATCGGTCCGTCGCCGAGTCCGTCGAAACCTTCTTTGTCGAGTTCGTCAATATCATATTCGGAATCACCATAGAAATCTTCGCCGATTTCGGTGCTGCCGGCTTTCGGGTCCATATCGTCGAACGACATGATTTGCACAGGCGGTTCACCTATAGACTTGCTGCATACGGGCTTGTCCAGATCCTTTCCGGGGATGATCTCGCGGAGTTCCATGAAGAAAGCGCGTTCGGTCATATAATCGAAGACGAAAAGCAACTTCTGGTGTTCGTCTTCCAGGAGTTCTTCCAGACGTGTATCTTCCATTATATAATTGTCCACTTCGGAAGTGGTGTCCATCTCAACCAGGGTGATTTCCGTATTCTTGCTCCAGTCGTCATCGCAGATGAAGAAAGAACACATCTGATCTTTTGTGTACCCAACAGAGTCCATAATGGCATTGTACAAATCCAGGAATGTAGCTTCCGAGTCGATTTTTATCTCGCGTTTGAAGTCGTCAACTTCATCTGATAGAATTAGAAATCTAAATACCATAATCGTTATTAGTTTTTTGTTGGTTCAAAAGTAGTAAAATAAAAATAATGTGCCAATAAAATAATGTGCCAATATGCCAATGGGAGTATGAATTTAATTGGCACATTGGCACATTGCCATATTATCACATTATTTACTCATCAATCGAACCTCTGACAATACCGCGCTGAGATGATTTGATGAAGTTGAGGATCAAATCACGTTCTTCGCTGGGTTCGTATTCCGTTTCGATTGCTTTCAATGCTTCCGTATTGTTGAGGCCGCGCGTGTAAAGCGTCCGGTAGATATCCTGGATCAGGAATACCTGCTGATTGGTGAAACCGCGACGGCGCAAGCCTACGATATTGATACCACAGTAGACGATCGGGTCGCGTCCGATCAGCGTGTAAGGAGGAATATCCTTGCCGATGCGCGAGCCGCCCTGTACCATTACATGTTTGGAGATGCGTGAAAACTGGTGGACCAGGCTGCCGCCGCTCACGATGGCGTAGTCGTCAATCTCTACTTCCCCGGCAATCTGCGAAGCGTTACCGATAATGATATTGTCTTTCAGCACGCAGTCGTGGGCAATATGGGAATAAGCCATGATCAGGCAGTTGCGGCCTACGACCGTTTTCCCTTTGGAGGCTGTTCCGCGATTTATAGTCACACATTCGCGGAGCGTTGTGTTGTCGCCGATCTCGGCGATTGTCTGTTCTCCTTTGAACTTCAGATCCTGGGGAATACCGGCAATTACGGCTCCCGGAAATACATTACAATTATTACCGATTCGTGCGCCGTCCAGAATCGTTACATGCGAATGAATACGGCAGTTTTCACCGATTACGACATCTTTCTCGATTACGGCAAACGGGTCAATCGTTGTGTTCTGACCGATCTTTGCTTCGGGATGAACGACTGCTAAGGGGGATATACTCATTACCTTATATAATTATTATTTGTTTTTGACAATCTGTGCCATAAATTCGGCTTCGCTCACTAACTTATCGCCTACGAAGACATAACCTTTCATGGTGGAAATACCCCGGCGTATCGGAGCCAGCAGTTCCAGACGCAGGATCAGCGTGTCACCCGGAACAACCTTCTGGCGGAATTTCACGCCGTCGATCTTCATGAAATAAGTAGAGTAGCGTTCCGGTTCGTCAACCGAATTCAGAACGAGCAGTCCTCCGGTCTGTGCCATCGCTTCCACCTGCAATACGCCCGGCATAACCGGTTCCTGTGGGAAATGGCCTGTAAAGAACGGTTCGTTGCTTGTGATGTTTTTTACACCTACGATATAGTTGCCGCCGATCTCGATGATTTTGTCGACCAGCAGGAACGGGTAACGGTGCGGGAGCAACTCGCGGATACGGTTGATGTCCATCACCGGTGCGTTGTTCGGATCGTAAATCGGAGCCTGTACTTCGTTCAGCTTGATGTCCTTGCGGATCATGCGTGCCAGCTGGTTGTTGACCTTATGTCCCGGGCGGGTTGCAATCACCCGGCCCCGGATCGGTTTGCCGATCAATGCTAAGTCGCCGATCACGTCGATCAGCTTATGGCGTGCCGGTTCGTTGTCGAACACTAACGGTTTGTTGTTGATGTAGCCCAGGTCTTTCACATCCTTGTGCGGGATGTTCAGCTTGTCCGCCAGGTTGTCAAGTACTTCCTGAGACACTTTCTGGTCGTAGATCACGATCGCATTGTCGAGGTCTCCGCCTTTGATCAGGTTGTTCTGCAGCAACATTTCCACTTCGCGGACAAATACGAATGTACGGGAAGCCGCCAATTCAGCCGGGAACTCGCTTAAATCGTTCAAGGTGGCGAATTGGTTGGAAAGCACGGGCGAATCGAAAGAAATCAGTACATTGACACTGAACTTATCATCCGGAAGGATAATGAGCGAAGAACCGGTCTCTTCATCCTTCACTTCGATTTTATGCTTTACTATGTAATAATCTTTCGGTGCGTTCTGTTCTACGACACCGGCTTTTTGGATCTCTTCGCTAAAGAAACGTGAGCTGCCGTCCAGGATCGGAAATTCGGGAGCGTTCACTTCTATCAGGCAGTTGTCTATTTCATAGGCATATAAGGCTGCCATCGCATGTTCAATGGTACTTACCTGAATGCCGTTTTTGGAGAGCACAGTCCCTCTCTGGGTTCCGGCTACATTTTCGGCTACGGCATCGATTACAGGTTCTCCTTCCAGGTCAACACGTTTTATCTTATATCCATGATTTTCGGGCGCAGGGTGGAATGTGATTTGAATGTCCAACCCCGTATGCAACCCTTTTCCTTGCATAGAGAAACTCGTGGCAAGCGTCTTCTGTTTCTGCATACGTTTATCTGATTTATTTATTAAGTTCTTTTTTTAATTGCTCAATCTCACGCTGCATCTGTCCCATCTGGCGGTACATGTCCGGCAAACGGTTGAAGATGGCGCTCGAGCGCATGAACGCCTTTGCGTTGATGGCCGGCGCTCCCAGCAGAGTAGCCGGCTCTTTTACGTCGCTGATCACACCGCATTGTGCCCCGAACACGACATGGTCGGCTACATGAATATGACCGGATAATCCGGCCTGTCCGCCAAACATGCAATGGCTGCCGATCTTAACGGAACCGGCAATGCCAACCTGGGCTGCCATAACCGTATTTTCGCCGACTTCCACGTTATGGGCGATCTGCACGAGGTTGTCCAGTTTCACACCCCGGCGGATGATGGTCGAGTCCATAACGGCACGGTCGATCGTCGTATTGGCTCCGATCTCGACATCGTCTTCTAAAACGACATTGCCCAACTGGGGAATCTTTTTGTAATTATCGCCTTCGGGAGCAAATCCGAAGCCGTCTGATCCGATTACGCTTCCGGCGTGCAGGATACAGTTGTTGCCAATCACACATCCGTTATAGATAGTTGCGTGCGGATAGATCGTGCAGTTTTCTCCGATCGTTACGTTGTCGCCAATGTAAGCGTGCGGATAGATCCGGCAGTTCTTGCCGATCTTCACATTTTCACCGATATAGGCGAAGTTCCCGACATAGCAGTCTTCGCCGACTGTTGCCGAGCCGGCAATAAAGGCTGTGGCATCTATTCCCGCCTTTTTCGTTTTCGCCTGTTCCACCATATTCAGCAGTATGGCAAGCGAAGCATAGGCATTGGCAACCTTTACCAAGGTCGCTTTTACCGGTTCGGAAGGAGTGAAATCATTGTTTACCAAAACAATGCTTGCTTCAGTGTTGTAGATGAAATGTTCGTATTTGGGATTGGCCAGGAATGATAATGTTCCCGGTTTACCTTCTTCTATTTTAGAGAAGTTGTTCACTTTCACTTCAGGGTTGCCTTCAACGGTTCCTCCTAAAACACTTGCTATTTGTTGGGCTGAAAACTCCATTACTTATTTTTTTATATATATTTCAAATGCAATTACCTGACTTGCACCAAGGCATTTTGCAAAAATGGTGAAAATTATTGGGATAGCCTATGCTTTACAAGGAATAATTCCTTTATCATGCAGATAACCTGCCATTTCGCGTTGTACGGCCTCTGCTGCAGCGCGTGCTACGGTCGCAAAATTCTCTGTTTTGTCTGCATAGATAATGGCACGGGAGGAGTTGACCAACAGTCCGCATTGATCGTTCATACCGTATTGTGCGACTTCGGCAAGGCTTCCGCCCTGAGCACCTACGCCCGGTACCAGCAGGAAGTGATTGGGAGCATGTTTACGGATGTCGAGGAACATCTTGCCCTGCGTTGCGCCAACGACATACATCATCTGTTCGTCAGTAGCCCATTCCTGCGACTTCTTCAGTACTTTCTCGAACAGGCGTTCGCCGTTGGCATCTTCCGTCATCTGGAAATCCTGTGAGCCTTTGTTGGAGGTCAACGCCAGCAGGATAACCCACGCTTCCGGATAGATCAGGAAAGGTTTCACACTGTCTTCACCCATATACGGAGCCACTGTTACGGCGTCTACCTTGATATGATCGAAGAACGAACGGGCATACATTTCGGATGTGTTACCGATGTCGCCGCGTTTCGCATCGGCAATGATGAACTGGTCGGGATAGTTTTCACGCAGATAAGCGACTGTCTTTTCAAAAGACAACATACCTTTCACACCCAGACTTTCGTAGAAAGCGAGGTTCGGCTTGTAGGCCACGCAATAGTCGGCTGTAGCGTCGATGATTGCTTTGTTGAATGCGAAAATGGGATCTTCTTTATCCAGCAGGTGCTGCGGGATTTTCTTTATATCAGTATCCAGTCCTACGCAAAGGAAGGATTGCTTTTTCTTGATGTTTTCGAATAATTGCTGCTTGTTCATGTTGTTACGTGTAAAAAATTAGTCTAAAAATAATGTTATAGTTCAGACTCTTTCAGTCGTTCAGCATTCTCTGCCACGATCAGCTGATCGAGGCATCCTTGTATATCCCCATCCATAAAGGCTGAAAGATTGTAAATCGTGTAATTGATACGATGGTCGGTGATACGTCCTTGCGGATAATTGTAGGTACGGATCTTGGCCGAACGGTCGCCGGTGGAGACCATCGTTTTCCGTTTGTCGGCAATATCGTCCAGATATTTCTGATGTTCCTTGTCGTAGATGAACGAACGCAGACGGGTAAGCGCCCGTTCCTTGTTCTTCGGCTGGTCGCGCGTCTCGGTACATTCGATCAGGATTTCTTCGCTCACGCCGGTATTCGGATTCTTCCATACATAGCGCAGACGGACACCTGATTCGACCTTGTTCACGTTCTGCCCTCCGGCGCCACCCGAACGGAATGTGTCCCATTTGATCTCGCCTTCATTGATTTCTACGTCGAATTCATCTGCTTCGGGAAGCACGGCAACGGTGGCTGCCGAAGTATGCACGCGTCCCTGTGTCTCGGTGGCCGGTACGCGTTGTACACGGTGCACGCCCGATTCGTATTTGAGAGTGCCGTACACCTTTTCCCCGCTGACGGTAAAGATGATTTCCTTGAAACCTCCCGCTGCGCCTTCGCTACAACTGGACAGGGCGACTTTCCAGCCTTTCATCTCACAATACTTCACGTACATGCGGTACAGGTCGCCGGCAAAAAGCGCCGCTTCGTCACCTCCCGTTCCTCCGCGTATCTCGACAATCGCATTTTTGTCGTCCTGCGGATCGGTCGGAACCAGAAGCAGCTTGATTTCTTCTTCCAATACCGGGATGCGGTTGTTGCATGCGTCCAGCTCTTCGCGGGCCATTTCGCGCATCTCCGGGTCCTGTTCGCTGTCCAGCAGTTCGCGGGCCTCTTTGATACCGTTCAATGCCTTGACATACTCCTCACGAGCGGCAACGATCTTTTCCAGATCGCGGTATTCTTTATTTAATTTGACGAACCGTTTCATGTCGGCAATAACTGCCGGGTCGGTAATTAACGTACCGACTTCCTCAAAACGGCTCACCAATCCGTCTAACTTCTCTAATAAATTGCTTTCGGCCATTTATAATTAATAGGTAAAGCGACCATTCTCGCTTTCGATGATTAATTCGTTCTTTTCCGCTTCCTCGACGAAGCCGACAATCTGTGCATCTATGCCGAAACTTTTCGAGATGCTGATCACTTCTTCCGCATATTCAGGCGCGATGTAGACTTCCATACGGTGCCCCATATTGAATACTTTGTACATCTCGCTCCAGTCCGTACCGCTCTGTTCCCGGATAATCCGGAAAAGGGGAGGAACGGGGAAGAGGTTGTTTTTAACGATCCGTTTGTTTTCAACAAAATGCATGACTTTGGTCTGTGCGCCGCCGGAACAGTGTACCATCCCGTCGATCTGCGGGCGCAGCTTGTCCAGCAGCACCTTAATTACCGGAGCATATGTGCGGGTAGGGGAAAGCACCAACTTTCCGGCGTCGATACCTAATTCTTCGATCTGGTCCGTCAGTTTCAAACCGCCGGAGTAAACCAATTCATCAGGTACGGCAGCGTCATAGCTTTCCGGATATTTTTTAGCCAGATACTTGGCAAAAACGTCGTGACGGGCAGAGGTCAAACCGTTGCTGCCTGTTCCACCGTTATATTCTTTTTCGTAAGTGGCCTGTCCGAAGGAAGCCATTCCCACGATCACATCACCACCTTTGATGTTCTTGTTGTCGATCACGTCGGCGCGTTTCATGCGGCAGGTAACCGTGCTGTCGACGATGATAGTACGAACCAGGTCGCCCACGTCGGCTGTCTCTCCGCCTGTCGCATAGCAACCGACTCCCATTTCACGGAGTTCGGCCAATAGTTCGTCCGTCCCGTTGATAATAGCGGAGATCACCTCTCCGGGTATCAGCAGTTTGTTGCGGCCGATTGTCGAGGAAACTAATATATTGTCGACTGCACCTACGCACAGCAGGTCGTCGATGTTCATGATCAATGCGTCTTGTGCGATGCCTTTCCAAACGGACAAGTCCCCGGTCTCTTTCCAGTACATATAGGCCAGGGATGATTTGGTTCCGGCTCCGTCGGCATGCATGATGTTGCAATATTCGGGATCACCGCCCAGGATATCGGGGATGATCTTACAGAATGCTTTGGGAAATATTCCCTTGTCGATGTTCTTTATTGCATTGTGAACATCTTCTTTCGAAGCGGATACCCCGCGTAGGTTGTAACGTTGGTCACTCATTTTTTTCTGAAATTTGCCTGCAAAGATACTATTTTTTTGTCTTACTTATCTAAGTTTTAGAACATCTCCTTCTTCGGGAATATAATCATAGTGCTTTTTATTCATTTTATATAAGCTCTTGATCTGTATTCCGTACTTCTGCGCGATGCTATGCATGGATTCGCCCACCTGCACGACATGGTCGTAATTCGGCTTGTCGGCTTTCTTTTTTTTCTTTTCTAAATAGACGATGTCGCCTTTCTGCAGCGGGAAGTCTTCCGGCACTTCGTTATACTTCTTCAGGTCTTTCACCCGGAAGCCGAGGCTGGCGGCAATATCGTCGAAGCTGTCCCGTCCGTTGGAGTAAACATACAGCAGTCCGTTTGTCCGGTAGACCGTGTATTTGGAGACGCGGGCGGGCTGCTTGGCTGGTTTCGATGCGCCTCCCTTGGCGGTGTCGTAACGATAGAGCTCGTAGTCTTCGATCAGTTTGATCAACCGGTTGGCATAAGCCCGGTCGGTTGCATACCCGCATTTCTGCAAGCCCCGTGCCCAACCTTTGTAGTCCGTAACCTTTAGTTTGAACAGGGGAGCATAGCGCGGACGATCGACGAGGAAACGGGCATGGTCTTCATACGATTGTTCCGGATTCTTATATTTACGGAAACATTCTCCCCGCAGGTCGTCATCATGATAGACGCGTCCGCCCCGCCAGTCGGAGTGGCATTTGATGCCGAAATGGTTGTTCGACTTGCGCGCCAGTTCGCTTTGCCCGGCGCCGGATTCCAGCAAGCCCTGCGCAAGCGTGATACTCGCCGGTATGCGGTATTTCTTTTGATGCTGGATGGCCAGGTTGCTATATTGTTTGATGTACTTTTCGTATGACGGCACTTTCCGCTGGCTTGCTGCCAGAACTGTCCCTGTAATGGAAAATATCACAAGTATGGAAAGAATTCGTAGTGTTAATCGCATGACTGATCTGTTATTGTAATTATTTCAGAGACAAAGATAATTATTTCCGGCATTGGTTAAAAGTTTCATGCCGAAGAAACAAAAAATCCATCTCGGAGAAACTAAAGTTCCATGCCGATGAAACAAAAGTTTCACAGGATCGAATATGCTGAAACTTTTTGTTCCGGCAGGCTGAATTTCCTTTTCGGAAGTGTTTTTTCCGGTTTCGGAAACTAATTTCCTATAACAGCAGGAAAGGTCTTTTACTTTTGGACGGAATTTAAAAGATGAGATATGAAGATTAGATTGAATCCCGTCCTGCTTGTAGGCATTGCCCTGTTGTTTGTCTCCTGTAAAGATAAGGATATAAAAAAAGAGCAGGGCATAGAGGTGAATACGGCCCGCGTATCATCCGTTTCTATGGATGGCGATACGGAGTTTGCCTTTATCGCCCAACCGTTCCGGACCTCCGAACTTTCTTTTCGTGTGAGCGGTCCGGTCGACCAGTTTGACGTGTATACCGGTAACCGGTATAGGCGTGGGAGTATTATAGCCGGTATCGATCCGCGTGATTTCCGGATTCGCCGTAACCGTGCGGAAGCTGTGTTTCTGCAAGCAAAAGCCGAATATGAGCGTATACAGGTTTTGTTTGAGAAAGAAAATGTGGCGGCCAGTGTCTATGAGAAAGCTAAAGCGGATTATGCATCGGCAAAAGCTGCTTTCGAAACAGCCGTGAATGAGTTGGAAGACACGAAACTGCTCGCTCCGTTCGATGGCTATGTCGGAGAGGTTTATCTGGAAAAGTTTCAGGATGTAAAAGCTTCCCAACCTGTGATTTCCTTTATCGATATCGACCGGCTTAAAATAGAAGTCTATGTGACACAGGATATCGCCTGTTCCATACAGCCCCGCGATACGATCCGCCTGCGTTTCGATACACAACCCGATCAAATATATAAAGCAGGCGTGGTCGAGATATCCAAAGGAACGACCCGCAATAACCTGTCCTATCTGTTGACGGCTATCTTGCCGAATGAGGATAACAGATTGTTGTCCGGTATGTCCGGAAAGGCTTTCCTGAAATCTGCCCCTGTGGTTTCCGGGAATATAACCATCCCGCAGGCTGCCCTCTGTCATCGTCCTTCGGTAGGGGATTATGTTTGGGTAGTAAATCCTGAAACAAACCGTGTTGCCCGGCAGTCTGTAACGCTCGGTGAATTGTTGCCGGACGGGACTGTTCGGATAGAAGAGGGGTTGCAGAAGGATGAGGTCGTGGCGACAAGCGGACTTCGTTTCTTGTCGGACGGAATGGAAGTATCAATTTCAGAAAGAGGAAAACGATGAAGCTGGTCAAGTATTTTCTGCAAAAGAAAGCTGTCACGGTGCTGTTGCTGGTCTTAGTCCTGGCCGGTGGGCTTTTCTCGTATGTCAAAATGGGAAAGCTGGAAGATGCTCCTTTTACGATTAAGCAGGCTTTGGTACTGACGCCTTATCCGGGAGCTTCTCCGATGGAAGTGCAGTCGCAGGTGACGGATGTGCTGGAAGAAGCGATTCAATCGCTTGGCGAACTCTATTATCTGAAGACGGAGAATCGTGCAGGGTTATCAAAAATCACAGTTTATGTGAAAAAGGAAATCCGTGCCGATGAGATGCAGCAATTGTGGGACAAGCTACGCCGGAAAGTGAACGATGTGCAGGGAAAGTTACCGGCTGGCGCCGGTACATCTATTGTGAATGACGATTTCGGTGATGTTCTGGGCGTGTTTTATGGCCTGACGGGAGACCGTTATACGTATCGTGAACTGGAAGACCAGGCCAAACAGATCAAGAACGAACTGCTGAAGGTTAAAGATGTCGCTAAAATTGAAATATATGGAGTCCGGACGCCAACGATCGATGTGTCTGTAAGTCCCTCCGTGATGGCACGTAGCGGTATTACGACAGCCGATATCGCCCATGCTTTTGATGCCCAGAACCGAGTGGTGGATGCCGGTGGCATCGATGCCGGACAGAATCGTATCCGGATCGAATCGACCGGTAATTTCTATTCGCTGGATGATATCCGGAACCTGACGATCGTTTCGCGTACCGGAGAGCATTTCCGTCTGGCCGATGTCGCGACGATCGAAGAGAGTTATCAGCAACCGGCCTCCAACCTGATGCGGATAGATGGCAAGCCGGCTGTCGGAATTGCCATCTCTACCGTCCCGACGGGAAATGTGGTGGATATGGCGGAAGCAGTGAAAACCTGTATCGGCAAGTTAACCGAAACCATGCCCGAAGGATTCGAATTGCAATCCATATACGACCAGGGTTACGAATCGGATGTCGCCAATCAGGGCTTTATCCTCAATCTGATCATATCGGTTGTTACCGTTGTGGCGATCCTGTTGTTCTTTATCGGATTTAAGAACGGTATTCTCGTCGGGAGTGGATTGGTCTTTTCCATTTTCGCGACTTTGATCGTGATGTTCGGATCGGGAATCGCTTTGCAACGAATGTCGTTGGCGGCTATTATTATTGCGATGGGAATGTTGGTCGATAATGCGATTGTTGTGTCGGACTCGGCATTGGTCAATATGCAGCGCGGTATGCGTAAACGGGTGGCGATTATGCGGGCTTGTTCGGCAACGGCACTTCCTTTGTTGGCGGCTACCGTGATTGCGATCCTGACCTTCCTGCCTATTTATTATTCGCCTCATATCACCGGCGAACTGTTGTCTTCGTTAGTGGTCGTTATCGGCGTTTCGTTGATGTTCAGTTGGATATTTGCTTTGACGCAGACGCCTTTCTTTATTCAGGAATACGTCCGCCGCCCGCGTCCCGAAGAGTTGCAGGATTCGTTGTTTTCCGGTAAATATTATGAGAAGTTCCGCTCTTCCCTGCATTGGGTGATCCGGCACCGGACAGTTACGCTCGGTAGTTTGGTTGTGATGCTGGTATTGTCAGCCTGGAGCTTCAGGTTTATCCCGAAAGTGTTTGTCCCGGCCTTGGATAAACAATATTTCACCTTGGATATCTGGTTGCCGGAAGGCGTGAAGATAGAAGAGACGGACCGGTTGGCGACGGAAATGGCGGATTATATCCGGGAGTATGAGCAAACAGAAATGATTTCAACTTATGTCGGGCGTACACCCCCGCGCTATTATCTTTCTAATGTGTCGTTTGGGCCGCAGTCCAATTATGCACAAGTTCTGGTCAAATGTAAATCCTCCAAAGAGTCGCGGGAATTGCATGCCTTGCTGCAGGACTCGATTCGTACACGTTTTCCGGGCCCGCTGATTAAAGTCAATAAGTTCGAGTTGAGTCCGCTGACTGAGGCGGTGATAGAAGCCCGTTTCCTCGGACCGGACCCGCAAGTGTTGGATTCGTTGGTCGGAGAGGCTATAGAGATTATGCGGCGTAATCCGAAAGTGGCCGATGCCCGTAATGAATGGGGAAATATGTCGATGATGATCCGTCCGGTCTATGATCCGGTAAAAGCAGGCGCGTTAGGCATAACAAAAGCTTCGATGATGGAATCCGTCAAATCTATCAACGATGGAACGCTGGTCGGTATTTATCGTGATAATGAGAAAAAGGTTCCTGTCCTGTTAAAATCGGATGGGGCGGAGGTGACGGATGCCCGTTCGTTAGGAAACTTTTCCGTATGGAACGGCGAACGGTCGGCTCCTTTGTCGCAAGTGACGGAGCGGATTGAAACAACCTGGGAGTTTCCGCAAGTGCGTACCTATAACCGGCAATTGTCCATGTCTGCCATGTGCGGTGTGAAACCGGGGTACACGATGGCGGAGGTACATGGCGAGATTCGTCATGAGGTGGAACGGATGAAACTTCCGGAAGGATATTCTTTTTTCTGGGACTCTCAATATAAGGACCAAAGAGAAGCCATGCAGGCGATAGCCAAGTTTTTTCCGCTGGCATTCTTGATGTTGGTGGTTGTCTTGGTCGCTTTGTTCGGAAACTTCCGGCAACCGGTAATTATCCTTTGTGTTTTACCCCTGTCGTTGATCGGAGTGGCAGTAGGAATGTTGTTGACCGGTTTTGATTTCGGCTTTTTTCCTATTGCCGGTTGGTTGGGCCTGTTGGGGATGATTATAAAGAATGTGATCGTGTTGCTGGATGAAATCAACGTACAGCGAAAGAAAGGTGTTACCCCGTACACGGCGGTTGTCGAAGCTACCGTCTCCCGAACACGTCCGGTACTGATGGCTGCAACGACTACTATCCTCGGAATGGTTCCGCTTCTTTTCGATGTGGCGTTCGGAGGGATGGCTGCTACTATTATTTTCGGCTTGACGTTTGCCACACTGTTGACTTTGTTTGTAACCCCGGCATTGTATACTCTATTTTATAAGGTAAAAAAAGAACAGATATGAGAAAAGAGTATCTATTGATAAGTGTGTTCCTGCTCTGGACCGGAGTTTCTTATTCCCAACAAAGCTCATTGCTAAAGAAATACCGGTCTATGGCTTTGGAATACAGCCATGATCTGAAATCGGCAGATAAGAATATTTCGGCCAGCATCGAGCTGGAAAAAGCGGCGAAGGCTGACTGGAAACCAAAGCTGTCCGGAAATGCCAATTTCCAGTATACCGGGCAACCGATCCAGTTGACATTGGATCTTCCTGCCCTTGAACAACCGATGACGTTTGAAGGCCGTGACTTGAAATACGGTGTTTCCCTTTCTTTGCTTCAACCTGTTTATACGGGAGGGCGGATTCTGGAATCGATCCGTATGGCCGGACATCGTCATTCGTTAGCCTCCAATCAGGAAGAATTGTTTCGCTCGGCTGTCTGTTACCAGACGGATATGCAATATTGGAATACGGTGGCGCGGAGGGAAATTGTCGATGTGGTGCTTGAGTACCGCAATTCGATGTCTACCTTAGAGCAAACGATTCGCGAGCGGGTAGAGGCGGGCTTGGTTGACCGGCAAGAATTACTGATGGTCGAGGTAAAGAAGAATGAGGCGGAATATCAGTTGTTGCAGGCAAAAAGTAATTTCGAGACAGGCCGTATGGCCCTTAATTCGTTGATCGGAGTGAATTTGCAGGATCCGACCGAAATAGACCGAAGCATTCCGGAGGTCGGCTATACGAATGATATCTGGATATCGGACGGAGCAGGAAGACCGGAGATCCGTATGGCATACGATCAGTTGAAGATGGCGGAAAGCTCATTGAGGTTGACGGATTCCCGCTACAAACCACAGTTATACATTGGGCTGGACGGGAGTTACTCGTCTCCGGGTTATGATTTTCGTGCGGATTTGGATCCTAACTATGTGGTATATGCCAAATTGTCCGTACCTTTGTTCGAGTGGGGAAAACGCAGGAATGAGAAGCGGGCCTCTACAATGAAAATTGGTATGGCAAACGATCAGATCAACAAAGTTGAAGATCAGGTGAACCTTGAAGTGCAAACAGCCCGCACCTCTTTGTCCCAGGCGCTTGAACAGGTGGAACTGGCAGAAAACTCGTTGGGGAAAGCGCGCGAGAACGAGCGGATGGCCTTGGAGCGTTATGCGGAAGGGAAAATATCGGTAGTGGAAGTGATAGAAGCACAGGCGTACCGGCAGACTTCGCAGCTAAATTACGTACAAGCCAAAGCACTTGCCCAGGGCTATTATTCCGGGTTGATAAAGGCGTTAAATAAATATTGATTGTGTGTGAAATAAATATTCTGTAATTTGGATGAAACGGGTATGAAGTGGAATGCAATTTTATATGGTTTGTTGTTTTCCGGGTTAGGAGCTTTTTCCTATCTCTTACTCGTAAATTATACGGAACTATCCGCCCATGTGGCGGATGTTCTGTATTCGAAAGGGGCGTTTGTATTCTTTGTGGCAGCTTTCAATGTCTTGGGGTATTCGACGTTGAGGATCAGTTCGTGGATGAATGATCAGTATGCGTTGAACATTCGGAAAAGATGGAAAATAGTTGTGATCTATGCGATCGTAATGTTGTTGTTGCTCTTGTTGAATTACAGTCTGCTGGTCGTAGCCAAGATGCTGGTCGGTATGGACGATCCGCTTATCTTTCCCAATGGAGGGTGGCGTATTCTGCTGGTCGTCTGGTTGGTCGAGTTGGTTATTTTAGGCTTGTTGCTGGCGAACCGTTCTATCCAGAACACATTGAAATTGCAGCAGGAAGCCGCAGCGTTGCAAAAGGAAAACAATACGGCACGCTACACCGCTTTACAAAACCAGCTGAATCCTCATTTCCTGTTCAATAGCTTGAACACGTTGATTGCCGAAATCGAATACAATCCTGATAATGCGGTCCGTTTTACCAAAAACTTATCCAGTGTATACCGGTATGTCCTGCAAAGCCAGGATAAAACGCTGGTCTCACTCGGAGAAGAGCTGGAGTTCCTGGATTCGTATCTGTTTTTGCATAAGGTGAGGCTGGGAGATTGTATCAGTTGTGTGTGCGATATCCCTGCCGACCTGACGGAAGCGATGCTTCCTCCGCTTACTTTACAATTGTTGGTGGAAAATGTGATCAAGCATAATACGATTACCTCCGCCCGGCCGATGAAGATCGATATTTTCGTGCAGGAAGATCGTCTGGTCGTTTCCAACCCTGTACAGCCCCGTAAAAGCAGGGAATCGTCCGGTATCGGGTTGAAGAATTTGTCAAATCGTTGCAAGCTGATGTTGGGTGAGGAAATCCGGGCCTTACATGAAAAAGAAATGTTTATCGTAAAAGTTCCGTTGTTGGTATGAATAAATTGAATGTAGTCATAATAGAAGATGAGGTACCGGCGGCCCGTTTGTTGAATTCGATGGTGACGCGCCTGCGTCCGGAGTGGAACGTAACTGTCCTGCCGGGCAGTGTAGACGAAGCGGTCCTGTGGTTCCGGGAACACCCGCATCCGGATATTATCTTTCTCGATATACAGTTGGCAGACGGCAATTCGTTTGATTTTCTTTCGGTAGCCAAACCTACTTCGGTTGTTATATTTACGACTGCTTATGATCAGTACGCGGTTCGGGCATTTGCTGTCAACAGTATCGATTATATACTGAAGCCGGTAGACGAAAAGCGTCTTTCGGATGCCATTCTGAAATATGAGACATTGCTGGGGGGCGAATATGTCAAATCGCAGGATTATCTGGAGACTTTACTTGATGCACTGCAACAGAAGGAAAAACGTTACCGGTCTCGTTTCCTGATTTCAGGAGTCGATCGTTTTTGGACGTTACGGGTTGACGATATTGCCTATTTTTATTCGGAAAACAAGGTGACATTTGCTGTTACGAAAAATGGTCAGGAACATATCATTGATTTATCTCTCAATAAATTGACGGATCAATTGGATCCGGCTTGTTTCTTTAGGGCTAATCGGCAGATCATTGTTTGCATTGATGCTATCGACCATGCGGAACCTTATTTTAACGGAAAGATCGTAGTAACGGTACGTCCGCCTTATAAAACCAAAGTGACGATTAGCGAAGAAAAACTCTCTGCGTTCAAATTATGGCTTAATTTTTAGTATTTTTGCCAATATCACATTAAATGTTGCCTTATGAAAGAGATCAAACTGGAAACAAGAATCAGAATATATCCGCTTGTCGAGTTGCCGGATGAAGAATTGCCGTTGATGCAAGCAGCCGTAAAGGCTACGGAACAGTCGTATGCCCCTTACTCGAAGTTTCATGTAGGGGCAGCCGCCCTGTTGGCAAACGGTACGATTGTGACCGGAAGCAATCAGGAAAACGCCGCCTATCCGTCCGGTTTGTGTGCGGAACGGGTGACCTTATTTCATGCCAGCCATCGGTATCCGGATGTCCCGGTTGTTGCGCTTGCCATCGCTGCCGCCACAAATGGCCGCCAGGTAGAAAGTATTTCACCCTGTGGCGCCTGTCGCCAGGTCTTGTTGGAAACAGAACAACGCTACGGCAAACCGATGAAGGTGTTGTTATGCGGGACAAAGGAAGTGATTATAGCGGAGAGTGCCGAATCGTTGTTGCCTCTTTGCTTCGGAGCGAAAGATTTGCAATAAGAAGTTTGGATGTTTTTTTACAATAAGCCCCCTTCTTTGTAGCGCAACCAAAGCAAGAAAAATTGATCATAAACTTGATAGATCCCTTTATCAAAAGTGATGAAATCCTTTTCCAGCAAACCTTTTGCTGCTGATGATACTGACACCTAATACAACGTGTGCGGCCGGAGGTGTCCCGGCTCATTATCCAAGCGAACCAGGTCCATCAGGTCGCATAGGTCGTCGGTTGTGGCGGAGTCTTTGCGCAGTTTGTCGCTTAGGTAATCCACTGTTTCGGAGAAGTCGAAAGCGAGGAGTAGGCAGAAAGACAGATGCCTGTACGACGGGACGCCGCCGTTGCCCTTTCCTTCCGATAGCGAGAGCAGTCGCCGAAGTAGGACGGGTTCGCGGAGGATGTAGACCAGCGAGCCGAACACCGTGTGCCGGCGCAGGTAATCGGCTGTACGTTGCTTGTCGTGCAACAATAGGTTTGTTAGAAACGTACGGTAACTTTTTGCAAGCGTGTCCCACTCCGTAAAAGCGGCATCATAGGCTGCCTTGTAATAGAAAGGATGCTTTTCAGCGGGTAATGTACTCAATTTAAGGTTAAACTTCTTGACCGAAGGGATTTCCTTTCCAAATAAATCTTTTAAGTCTTGATACATAGAACGGGCGCAGAAGATTCTGATTTTCCCTCTGCGCCCGAAAAGCCACCGGACAGATCGGTTATAGCTTTCGCAGTGGTTGAAAGAAACGCTCCGTCAAACGCAGTTCTCCTATTACGATTCCGGCCGCAGCTTTCATTTCCCGCACGGCAGGAAGACAGATTCCGTAGTTGGTGGCCAGTGCGCCGGGGAAGACAATTTCCACCATATAATTGTCTTCCGGCGAAACCATCAAAACCGACAAGATGTATTCTTCTCCGTATCTATCCATGCGATTTAGTGCAGATTATTTTGATATTGTTTTGAAATGATAAATGCTGATTTATCGGTGCGTTTGCTCGTATTTACCGGACGCTGACGGGCGCAGATTACGCAGAGGAACGCAGACTTATTTTCTTTTAAAACAATAAATGATCTGCGTTCAAGGGTTCAGAATTTTCATCAGCCCCTTGCCCGGCTTGAATTTGACACTCTTGCGGGGAGGGATGGGGGCTGGAACGCCTGTACGCGGGTTACGCCCCATGCGGCCGGGCTGTTGCCAGCAGCTGAACTGGCCGAAGTTTTGCAGGCAAATGGAATTACCTTTCCGCAACTCTTCGTTAAAGACGTCGCACAAGGTGTCGAGGTATTGCTGAGATTCTTTACAAGTAATTCCCAACCGGTGGGAAAGGGTTTGTGATAGTTCTTTTTTATTCATTGCTGTTAGTTAATTTGTTGATTGTATTTTTACGCACCGCCCGATAAATCCGAATCCTAAATGACGATTGGAAGAAGATAATTGCCCACCATTTTGACTTAGTTGATACATTTTGAGAGGGGCCGACGACCAGTAAACGCTTGTACTGCCGGGTTCTCCTATTCCTGCATTCATATAACTCAAATAACCGCAATACTGGTACCAGGATACGCCACGATAATAGGCTCCGCGTGTCGTAGTATTCCAATTTTGCATAGTATAACCTTTCATATTTCCTATAAAAGCTGAAGACGGTATCTTCCAACCAGCCGGACAAGGGTCAAACATCGTTTTTGTATCATTTGTCCATAAAGGATAAGTAGTCGACTCTGTCCACCATTTTCCCTTTTCCATATCGCTACTACTATTATCCGTATAAAATACATCCGGATGTGCAATCGCTTTTTGTATCAAATTTGCTTGATTATCGCTACCTTCTATGACTGTTCCAGATCTTAAATAATCTCCTTCCCCATTATATAAAGGACGGAGAATGTTGGAAGAAATACCATTACTTAAAGGGAACGGGTCTTTTCTACCCCATTGATACGCATAGCCGATAGTTGTAATGGCTCCGGGTGTAGCTGTCGTTGCCCCTAAATCCCTGTCCATCCAGGTTCCTCCATCTTGGCTGATATAATAAACGTTTCCACCCGGGACCTCGCCTGTAGTGGCTCCTTTGCCCGGATCATAATCGGATATCCAGATGTGCCAACTCCAGAGTATATCTCCCTTTTGCCCTGCTTCACTGTATGCTGCAAGCAACAGGTTGCCGGAGGCTCCGGGAGAGGCTTTAAACAATGCCTGGCCGGTACTTTCAAAAAAGGTAAGGTCTTGTATCAGCCCGTCGGGAGTATCGGCCGTTTGCCAAACCACTCCAATACTTTTAATTTTAGAGGAAGCTGCGGTACCTACACAGGTTGCATAGTCAGCAATGCCTGAAACCGCAGCACCGGGAGCAACCAACAGATTAATCAAAACAGTTGTTCCGGGTAAAACCATATAACAATTAGCAGCATCACGGGGCGCCGGTAATTCTACGACTTGTATCCGTTTATCAGCCGTATTCATCCCGGCAAGAGAAAAATCGACATTATAAATCCGGTTTGATTCGACGTTGTAATCCGAAACATTGTCATTCCCCAGGTAGATCCTGTACGAAACCAATTTTGGGGCAATTCCATCATTCTGCAATCCGCTGATTTCGACATACGTGCAATACTCTCCCTGTCCGTTGGGTGCGGTCGTATCTGTTTTATCTTTTTCTCCGGTCGCCGTTCCTTTTCCTCGCTTGTTTTCGGGTATATACCAGGTATATCCTCCGGTTATATTTTCTGACACGGAAAGATAGTTCTGGAATTTTTCGGATGTAGCTTCCGGTACGGTTTCAGACCTATTCATTAAGCTGGTTGTTTTGGGAACATTTCTTAATTGTAAACGGACAGGAGTAAACGAAAAAACCGAAGCAATGGAACAGGTGGCATTAATCTTGGCCAATTTCCGGCTAAACTTTACAGATAGGCTCTGCTGTTGTGGATTGATAGCAGTCACCAATGAGGCCGTCATCGGCATGAGACCATCCGATTTACCATTCTCATTAACCGAAATCAGTTGTTGCCGCAACTCACCATATGTCCCGGAAAAGTTTTGTAAGTTTTCTGTATTTGCTACAAAATAAAGGAACTGCTGCTTACCGGGATTGCTTATAGGCTGCATCAATCCCAAATTCAGTTTATCCAAATTTGAATCGGCATAGCGTAGTACCACCAACGGGTCGCTATCATCGCCGGTCCCGTCAAACTGGAAAATTGTAATATTGTGAATCCTGTTTTCTTCATCGCCCAGGTCACCAGGTAATGGCGATTCCGGGGTACGGGTAACAGCAGAATTTAGAAAACTCGCCACATGCATACTAACCGTTAACTCTACAGTCCTGTATTTTTCAACTATAGGCATATCTGTCTCCCGGCTACAAGCTACCAGAAGTATTCCTCCCAATAAGGCGCTTGCAAACCGGATTGCTGATTTTAATCGATTCTTTTCCATTACTAATTATTTTTGACCTTTACACAACGTACCGGAAAGCCATAGGATTGGCTATATAAAGCATTAGGATTGACTGTCCCGTTTGATTGATTTCCGGATGCTGTCAGACTTTGGTGGTACAGACAGTAAGCATTATTACTCCCTTCGGAATTTGTGGAAGACCATAAATAACCTTCACTGGCGGAAGAAGCAGAAGAAGGAAGATTTGAATTTCCGGTATCATATGCTGTTTTTCCTCCCAACCGGTAGATGGCAACATCTCCCGATCCGAAATTGTAAGAAGAATACCGATCCGCACGCCATGTGAAAAAATTCACATTCTGGGTAAAACCATCCCAACTGCCCTTCTGCGGTATGCGCCAGCCGTGCGGACAGGGATCGAAAACAGTTCGCACGTTGTCCTGCCATAGACGTGCGGTTTGCGTACTTTTTTTATACCAGGGACTGCCATCCGCTACTTTATAAAAGACATTCGGCTCCTTCAATGATGAGGTTAACGGGGCAGTTGTCGGAACTGTGCTACTTGTATAATAATTTTTCAGGAACGGATCTTTTCTACCCCATTGATACATCAATTCCGGAACAGCAGGCGTTAACGTATTGGAGGCTCCCAGATTCCTGTCCATCCATTCCTGCCCGTTATAGGATTGCCGTGTTCCCACCAACACATCTACCCGGTTATCATTAATAATATGTGCGTATGGTGTCACCCAGATATGCCAGCTCCAAAGAATCTCGTTCGCCTCACTGTATGCGGCAATCAGGGCATTGCCGGAGGTGCCGTCTTGATTAGGGACGACATTTATCATACCTTGGGCGATAATAGCAGTAATCAGGTTCTCCGATGTCTGCCACAGGATTTTGACACCGGCTATCTTGCTATACCGGTCTTCTATCATCCGGTCTGTGTAGACGATTCCGCTGCCCGCCACATCCACGCCCGGCGCTCTGTATGGGCTGAACGACACTTCGCTTCCCGCTTCGGGAGATACCATAAAACAATTGGCTGGTTCCGAATAGACGAAATTCTTTTTCGTCACCCGGAGGTCGAATGTGTTGACTCCTACGATTGTGGCTTTTACGTCATAAGCCCCGTTTGCCTCGACATCGTAATTGTTGTAGTTGACTGTTCCGTTTTGTTCCGTATGGCTTCCTATATAAAAACGGTAGGTCGCCAACTGGTCCGGCATATTCGGGGTACGGAAGATGCCGCTCAATTCGATATAGGTACAATACTTGTCCGGGGCATTCCCGGCTGTCTTCTCCCACGCTTTTATCACTTTATCTTCTTTTATGCCCCGGCGGTTCATCGGGATATACCAAGTGAAACCTTCGTCTATACGGTCAACGATTGAAGTATAGTCCTTGAAATTTTCAGCCGAACTTGCCGGATATACTTCCGTTGTTTTTTCTACAGCGTCCATATATTTAAACGTCTTCGGGACATTCCGGAGTTTCAGGGCTAAAGGCGTAAATTGCGTATTCGTCACAGTCGGCTTCGCCTCCCAAGTAAAGCGGATACGGGCTACCGGTCTTTTCAGTACGATCGATATTAAATCACTGGTATTCCCCGTAGCGATCGTTACTGTTTGTCCACCAATCATCAGGATATTCAAGTCATTAGTTGTCTTCTGGTCCAGTTCCATCGCCTCTTGTCTAAAATCGCCCAAGGTTTTATTCATGTTCTCATAAGAGGCAAAAACATTTCCGGCATTTGCAATAAACAGGATATAGCTTTCATTCTCCGTTGCACGCAAACCGATTGAATACTGGTCGGTTGTTCCCGCTTCCGGAACCGGTTTATAGAGGTAACGTGAAGTAATACACGGCGCATTGTCATCCGTACCAGTAAACTGGAGGATGGTCAGGTCGTTTATTGTCTCATCACCGCCGGCCTTTGTAGCCACACTTTTTGTATCGCTCTCCGTGTCCGACATCTGCACAACAGTAACCGCCTCTTGGTGGAGAGTACACACAATAGGAACCAAGCCGTCCGTTTCATTGCCGGCGCTGTCCGGAACTTCTGCTTTCGTGCAGCCTCCTACTAAAAGTATCCACAGAAGCAGCAAGCCGATATAAAATTCAGAACGTTTCTCCATGGTTCATTCTCCTCCTAAATTTCCCCCTAAATCGACCGGAGTTCCCCATTCATCCACCGTAACGGACGATGCGATTTCCTGTTCCCCGCTACCGGTTTCATCTTGGGTATTGTTATAGTTGTCCCATGCGGATATGGATACCGTGAAATTCATATAATCCCAACCATAATTCACCATAAACTGATATTGCTTGCCAGGTTCAAATGCAATGTTCGGGATGGTGGCGCGGTATGTTTTAGCACTTGCAGATGCCTCTTTCTCTTCCTGGGATTCCACCGTTACCGTAATCGTAAAAGGTTCCGCCGCCCTCGGAAAAACCAGCAAAGGCTCTTTCTGGGTATTATAATGGCTACCGGTCTGTCCGCTTGGCGCCGTAGTTGAATAATTGAACAGGGTACCGTCGGAATTGTCGATTGTCAACGACTCGTAACGGTCTGTGACTTCCGTTTCCGGAATATATAGTTTGTTGTCCGGCAATAACAGTTTTCCTGATTTTACCATATCGCCGATTACGATAGTCTTTACCTTGAAAGTTTTGAGTGTCGTGTTCGTAGAGACCAGCCGTAAAGTAAATTTAACTTGTGAAGCCAAATGGCTGAGGTCATCGAGTGTAATAGCTGTTTCCTTCGGCTGCATCTGCGCCCGGGTTACGGAACCTAAGAGGTCTGTTCCCCGACTGATCGCAGCCGACTTGCCGTCGTCGGCAAGTGTTTGGGCGGGAAAAACGGCGCAAAAGTCATACGTGCCTGCAGCCAGGTAAAGCGGCTTGCCGTTGTCCGCCGGAACGAGCGAGCCGTCCGACACCTGATAGTTACCCTGGGCTGCCAGCTCATGCGTGTCCGAATTGTAGGCGGCAATGGTGAGGGTGGCATCCGAAGGCAGGCTTTCTGTTTTTGCTGCGCGGGTAATAACCTCTATTCCGGGCAAGTTGAAATCGACAGGATATAAAGTAGCCCCGTCTATCTCTTCCTCCTGCCGGCAAGAGATGGCCAGCAAGAGAATCGTCAGTAGTATATAATTTATCTTCATATCTTTATTCTGTTATTGTTACCTCTTCCATGTGGTCTATATCCATCCCCTGTACTTCCCAGGGAATCACTTTAGGTACGCTGAATGTGGCCGAATAGCGGGCGATCTTGACTTCATATTTATAGGTATAACCCCCTTTTAGTGTCAACACCCCATCGCCGGTTGCCATGATTTCTGCCGTATAACTTTTCTTTTCAACCGGGTTTGCGCCGTTTTCTTCGAAACTTAACCCTGAAAAGTCCAGTTGCAGGGGAACGCCCTGTGCGGAGGAAGAGACCGGAAGCAGGATAAAAGAAACGGTGAATATTTTCGAATCCGTATCGGACGGCTGTGCCTCTTTCCGCTGCCCGTCCGGCTGGTCGAGCGGTATGCCTCCCGTGGCGGCATCCGTTTCGGAAGAGGGCCAGAAAATCATGGAAGAGGGAGTATTGCCTGATGTAAAAGAGGCAGACAGGTCGATATAACTGCCGGTGCTGTCGATCGCCGCAATTCCTACCGATAGCCCGGAGGCGGCTGTATAACCATCCTTGTCCGCCGCAGAAACCGTCAGTTCCACCCGGGTTGCCAGGTGACGGAAAGAGAGGGGGATGGTTGGAGTTTCCTTGTTAAATGTATATCCGCTGCCACCGTTATCGGCTACTGCCATCAGATAGTCCACACCGTTCCGCAAAGAAGCCGTGTGGGGACCTTCTTTCAATACCGGGACTGTTTGCACGGCGTCATTTGTCGACAAGGCATAGAAAAAGAAAGGCACTCCAGTTTGTAAATTCATGGGAGTCTCCGTTTCCAGCACGTCGGCTGCTCCCTCCTTGATGATTACCTTATAATTAGTCGAATAAGCCGGTGCTGTCGAGCCCGAAGGTTTAGTGTTTTTCCAGGCATGCACTGTTACTTTGGCTTCCGGTGTGAGACCCTCCGAACCTGTGGGCGTTTTAGTCGTTGCGAAACCGGCCATAGCGGTGAAACGGACTTCAACGGTTTCCCCACCGGCAGGTTGCGGGTAGTCTTCCACAGTACAGGCGTACAACAGGAGACTGCCTAAAGCAATAAGTATTTCAGATAATTGTCTCATAGCGGCATTTCTTTACTCGGTTTCCGTTTTGTCGGTTACGTTTCCTACTTCTCCACCGGAGGAACCGGTTACCCAGGGTTGTACGGTCGCGCCGGAAAAACTAACCTTACCACCTGACAGCGTCAGTGTATAACGGTTACTTTCACCAGCCTTCCAACCGTTTGCCGCTTCCAATTCGCCGGTGTAGGTGTGTGTAGTCGCGTTTGTCTCATCTCCCACCTTTAATCCTTCAATAACTACACGTATCCACATCTTCTGGCCGCTGCTTTCTTTCAGAGGCATCATATTACAGATGGCTATCTGGTTGACCGGAACAGCTGTTGTCGGCACTGTAGCCGTTTCTTTATCTACTGCCATAGAAAGCATGGAGGATGTGCTTAAAGAAGCGGCAGCAGTACCACAAGCCACAGGTGTTGTCCCTGTCATATTTTCAAAACGGATTTGTCCGTCGTATAAACGCATATAAGCTTTCTCCGTACTGGTTTGTTGTATGCAAACAGTCGCGTTTGCAAAGTTTTTAGCAGCGTCGTTCGACACTGCACATGCTGTTTCGGAGAATACGATCGTTAGTTGGACTTGTGTCGTGACATGTTTGAATTTCAGGGCTATGTTCTGCCCATTGCCATACTGGATCTGCTGCGTTGCCGAAGCAAACAGGTAGTCTACTCCATTTTTCAGACCGGTCGTGATGCCTTTATTCCCATTGCCTGTATTCGTATTGTTCTCATTTTTAAAGGGTATCCCGTTTTCGGCTGTCGTATCAAACGTCGGGACTGCCTCGCTTGAACTATTAGTCGATACGGCATAGAATCCGAATGTGCCGGAAGGAAGGAGCATGGCGGTAGCTTCTTCACCTGCCGGTGCTAAATCCGCTCCGTTGACCGTATAGGCTTTACCACCGGTAATGATAGGCGCCGTAACACCCGTTTTCTGGTGATAAGGATAGATATGAACTTGGGCTCCGGATTCCAAGTTGGTTCCATCCGCACGAGTGAAAGCGGAAGTCTGAAAATGAATTTCCGACATAACGCCGGACTCCGGACCTTCGACCGCTTGTTCATCCGTACAACCGGTTACCAGGCCAATGCATAGTCCGAAGAATAGCAAACTCACAAACTTATATGTTACTTTTAGATACTTCATCGTACTTCCTGTTTTTGTCTTAGTCGAAATCTTCCGTTATGTTTCCGTTAGGGAGTTGCCCATCGTTAACATTCCATGGCTCAATGGATAATCCGGTAAACCCGACTTGGTTACCGGTGATATTAACCGTGTAATTATATTGCTTCCCGGAAGCGAATCCTCCCGCCGGAGTGGTGACCTCTGCTGTATAGAGCTTGTCGGTCTGTTCTGCCAACCCGTTGAAGGTGATCGATGGGAAAACGATGCGAACCGGAATCTTTTGGCCTTCCAGCATCGGAAGCAGGATGCAACCGACGGTAAAGCCGTCCGTAAGGTTGCCTGTGCTTTCCAGAGTGGTATAGCCGGTTATGTCCCCGTCGGCAGTGTTGGTGGCCACCGGGTATTGTCCGATGGGATCATTGGCTCCCAAAGTGATCTTCGAGCCTGCCGGATTTGTCAGCGGCAGGGTGATCTTGGGGGCGTCCGCCTTGATGATTTCTTCGCTGCCTGTGCCACCTTTGCTTGTAACGGTGATTTTTATACGGCTGGCAAGGCGAATGAA